>DASXHV010000168.1:0-2227 GCA_036488285.1 Jatrophihabitans sp.
CGTGGTGGCCGCACAGTGACGACCTTCCGGTCGAACTTCCAGATTTTTTGGCAGTGCTCTCAATACGACTGGGCCCTATCGACCGCGTGACATACAACTTCGCCGACTGGGCCACAGCGCCGACAAAGTTCCCCACCGGCGACGATTTGGTCCAACTCCGCGGCTACTACCAGCAACCCGGCAACACCATCCAGGTCGTCGGCATCGATCGCTCTAAGCTCGTTCTGCTGGTGGTACCGACTCACACCGACCCGGAGCACGCACACGACATCATGATGTCCGCGGCAGCGCCGAACAACGCATCGTCAGTCGACGGACTACTGAACGACTAGTCCCCACGTCAGTTAATAACCGCGAGCCTGCCGACGCTTGCTGGTGTGGGTGGTCATCTCGCTGACGACCGAGCGACCTTGTCCGCGAGGGGATTTGCATGCGGCCGCTACCAGAACGTCGAGCGCATCGACAATTCCGGTCGCTATGTCGTCGACTCCGGGCACATTGTCCGGACACACGCAAACACTGAGATGCATCTGGTCGCCGTGGGTCGTTGGCGTGATGGTCAGCCCACAACCTTCCAGCAGCGGCGTCACCGTCTGCATACCGACGACCTTGGCGCCGGCGCAGTACGCGGGTGACGACTGACCCGCATCGGGAGAGACACTGCCGTGTGCGATCGGTGTCAGTCGTTGCCGCACGTCCAATTGTTTGATGATTCGCATACCCGCGTGGAGCACACTTGACGGGATCAACGAGGTAATGGCCGCTGCGTTACCGGTGAAGTGTTCCTTGTCGTCATCGTGAGAATGTTCGGTGTTCATTCGCTCGGTAGCAGTGTGCAGGTTGGTCAGAATCTCGACGGGATCGACGAGCTGCACCGGGACGCGGATCTGGCCCGCGATCGGGAACTCTCGATCGTCGGCGGGCGCGGCGCCTGATTGCGCGAGCGGCATCCACATCGCCAGCGGGTCGTCGGGCACGGCGTCGTAGCGCTGTAGCCAAGCACGCATAGACAGAGTGCACGCGGCCAGCAACACATTCGTGGCGTCACCACCGAACGCGGTGCTGACCGTCTCCAGATCGGCGTGCCAGATCGAGGCGAACGCGACGGCCCGGCGGTCGGTCAGGGGCGCGCTGAACGCATTGCGTGGAACGGGACCGCGCATCGATGACACCGCCGGCGGCAGCGAATCGTGTTCGTCGACGGGATTCGTCCCGCCCAGCTGCCTGCGCACCACGTGCAGCAGACCAGAGACGGTTTCCGCGACGAGGTAAAGACCCTTGAATTGGAACTCGACAAGCTCGCTGATCACCTCGGCTACCAGTTCACCTACCGCAGGTTTGCCCGGACCCGGTTGCCTCGGCTGATCGTCGCTGCCGCGGGGATCAGCGCTTAGTAACCGGGACCAGATGGCTGCCGCACCGACACCGCGCTCGCTCAGGACCGGCGACAGCCGCAGCGCCAGCGCCCACTGGCCACCCGACAGACCGTCAATGCTCCACGCCTCCCAGAGCATTTCGCGTTGCTGACGTGATCCCGCACTCAAGTGCGCGACCAGGTCCGCGAATTCGCGCGGACCGCCCGGCGCCTGAAGCGTTGCCCGGTGGATCTGCGACGACGGGTCATACCTGTCGATCTCGGTCCAAAATGGTGGGCCCACCCCCAATGGCCGGTCCACCAGCCTGCTGCGGAAGCGGGTCAGTTGTGGCAGCGACGAGCCCACCCATTGCTGTAGTCGCTCGTGGCTGGTGTTGTCAGTTGGCTCGATGACGATGAACGACACGGTGGGCGCATCGGTGGTCGACTTCTCCAGGAGAAGCCGTAAGCCGTCGACCGCCGACGACCGGACGGCGGTGAAGATGCCCCCGGTCAAGCCAACCAAATCCTTTGAACGACAACCTCATTTTCGCGGGCGGAGCACCGCTGACCGCCCTGACACTACTCTCGTCCGGATAGAAGCACACCCCGCGGTATTCGATCTTCGATCACAGAAATGAGTTTTCGTTCGTCAGTCCGCGCTCCGGGAATGCGCCGAGCGCAAACGTCTCGGCATTGCCCAGCCCGGTGCCGCCGCCGACCGGATCGTCGATCCGAACCAACAGGTCCCGTAGCTGGTGCAGCTGACGAGCGTTCTCCGGCTTGTCGCAGTCGGTGACATGGCTTCCTTCGACCTTCAGGTCGCCGACCCACTGACCGTATACCCAGTCGTTCCAGCCGTAGTAGCCCGCG
>DASXHV010000044.1:0-36629 GCA_036488285.1 Jatrophihabitans sp.
CCCACGCCGCTGCACGCTCGCGACCTGGGCGATCATCGCGGCGTGCAGCTGCCGGGACAGTTGTTCCAGGGCACGCAGCTCGGTGAGTTGGTCGGCATCAGACAACCGGTCCGGATCCTGCTCCAAGTAGGCAGACACGGCGGATTGCAGCTCGACCAGGCCGGCCGAGCTGACTCCCGAATGCAACGCCTCCATGATCAGAAACCTACCCGCGACCACTGACAACAATCGTCCGGCCCGACAGCCACTTTCCCCAAACCAACAAAGGCCGTTACAAGATCGAAATCTGACCGACGACCTCCGCATTCTGCGCCTTGAATCACCGGTCTCGACGGCGAAACCGGCGACTCAAGGCGCAAATAGCGTCCAACCGGGTGGCCAGCGGGAACCACGCTGACTCGGAAGCCGACAGCGTGACGCGAGCCAAGGCGAACGGCCGTCGTCGCTGCGCCTTTCGCTTTCATATTCGGAACCATGACCTCGACCAGTCCGGCCGAACTGACTCCCGAATGCAACGCCTCCATACCCAGAAACCTACCCGCCACCACTGACAACAACGTCCGGCCCAGCAGCCACTTTCCCCATACCAACACAGGCTGTTACAAGATTGAGGTCCCACCGACGACATCCGCATTCTGCGCCTTGAATCACCGGTCTCGACGGCGAAACCGGCGACTCAAGGCGCAAATGGCGTCCAACCGGGTGGCCAGCGGGAACCACGCTGACTCGGAAGCCGAGTGTTCCGGCTCGCACGGGCCGACCGATCCGCCCGCGCAGATCTTCTCCGACACTCTCAAGTTCGATGCCCGCACTCTGGAAGTCGGCGTCACCCGCAATTGGGCGCGGTCGGTGGACAACTGGAACCTGGCCCTCGATCCGTCCGGTGGCCCGCACCTCGGCGGCTGCGGCACCTGTACCGGCGTCATCACGGTGGGCCCCGGGCAGACGGTCTCCCGCAACGCGGAGTACTACGCCCTCGGTCACCTCAGCAGATTCGTGCGGCCCGGCGCAGCCCGGATCGGTAGCACATCCTTCGGGACCACCGGTTGGAACGGGCAGATCACCGACGTCGCATTCCGCAATCCGGACGGCACCACAGTGTTGGTAGCCCACAACGAGAACGACAATCCCCAGACCTTCGGCGTCACGATGAACGGACTGTCCTTCACCCGCACGCTGCCCGGTGGCTCACTGGCTACTTTCACCTGGCCATCGTTGGCAGCTGACGAGCACATCGGCCCGACGCTGGATCCGGCCCGGATGAGTGCGACGGCCTCGCCGGCGGCACCCACCAACCCGTGCTGTACGGGTGACGTCGCGGCTTCGGCGATCGACGAGGACGCCACGACGCGCTGGTCGACCGGCCAGGCCCAAGCAGCGGGCCAATACCTGCAGATCGGTTTGGGCGCGGGCCAACGAGCCCACCAACTGACGCTGGACACCGGTACCTCGACCGGCGATTACCCGCGGGCTTTCGTGGTGACCACGAGTCAGGACGGCGTGCACTGGTCAAGCCCGATCGCGCGCGGTCGCGGATCCGGACAGCTCACCACTGTGGACGTGCCCGGGGCCGGCCGATTCATCCTGGTGACGTTGACCGAAGCGTCGAGCAGTTGGTGGAGCGTTGCGGCACCCGCTTGACGGGCTAATCGTCTGTCAGACGGCCGGCTCGGGCGTGCAGATAGCGCTGCTGCGGAAGGCTGGTTGTCCGCTCGGCAGCCGCCAGATAACAGGCGCGAGCCGTCACCCGATCACCGGCCATCTCGAGCAGGTGTGCACGAACCGCCTGCAGCCGATGATCAGCGGCGATCCTCTGATCGCCATCGAGGCTTGCCAGCAGCTCCAGCCCCGCCTGCGCGCCTTTAGCCATGGCAACCGCGACGGCGTGGTTCAGCGCGACCACCGGATTGTCGGAGATCCGCATCAGCAGCTCGTACAGCGCCACGATCTGCGGCCAATCGGTCTCATCGGCGCTTGGCGCTTCGTCGTGGATCGCGGCGATGGCCGCTTGCAGCTGGTATGGACCGGTCACCGCTCGGCGGAGTGCGTCGGAGACGAGCGCTATTCCCTCAGCGACGTAGTCGGTGTTCCACAGGCTTCGGTCCTGCTCAGCCATCGGGATCAACGCACCGTCCGGCCCGGTACGTGCGGGCCGGCGTGCGTCGGTGAGCACCATGAGCGCCAGCAGCCCGGTCACTTCGCCCTCATCGGGCAGCAGCTGATGGACCATGCGGCCTAGCCGAATCGCCTCAGCCGCGAGTTCGCTGCGCTGCAAACTCGGCCCAGCGGTGGCGGCATAGCCCTCGTTGAAGATCAGGTAGATCACGTGCAGCACCGCGCTGAGCCGTTCGGCTCGCTCCGAGTTCGGCGGCATGCCGAAGGGAATACCGCTGTCGCTGATGCGCTGCTTGGCGCGGCTGATGCGTCGGGCCATCGTCGACTCGGGCACCAGGAATGCCCGCGCAATCTCCTGCGTGGTCAAGCCGCCGACTGCTCGCAACGTCAGAGCAATCTGCGATGGCGGTGACAACGACGGGTGACAACACATGAACAGCAAGATGAGCGTGTCGTCGGTCTCCGACGCCGGCCGGTCGGCATCGGGCACCAACCAGTGGTCGGGCACGGTCCACCGTGCGACCGTTTCTTCCCGGCGGCGCCGAGCCTGCTCGTTGCGCAGCAGGTCGGTCAACCTACGGGAGGCGACAGTGATCAGCCAACCTCGCGGGTTGTCCGGAACGCCATCTTCGGGCCATTGCAGGGCTGCCGCGAGGAGCGCTTCCTGCACCGCGTCCTCGGCCGTCTCGAAATGCCCGTAACGCCGTACGACCGCGCCAAGAACGTGCCGCGCCGATCGACGCAGCACGTCCTCCACCGCGGTGTCAGGCACTGGGGCGGTCAAACATCCAGCTCAGCACGCGAATCGGCGATCGGTCTTACATCCACGTAGGCGTTTGCATACATGTCGTCCGGACTGGGGCAGTTCGTAAGCCGGGCGGCGATCTCGGTCGCCCTGTCGAAGCTCACGCATTCGACGATCGTGTAGCCGGCCAGGACTTCCTGCGTTTCGGGATAGGGCCCATCCGTCACGGCCGGAACACCGTTTTGCAGCTGCAGTCTCCTGGCATGAACCGGTGCGGCCAAGCCTTGCCCGTCGACGAACTCCCCGGAGTCGACCAGATCGTTGTTGAACTGCTCCATGAACGCATACATCGGCCCGAAGTCCGCCGGGGACAAGGCCGGATTGGCACTGGACTTGCCAGCCAGGGCGTCGTAGTCCTGCTGCGATCCGTACAGCATGATCATGTACTTCACGGTCTCTCCTTCGTTTGCGGGCACCTGTGCGGTGCCTGTTCGCCAGAGACGTCGAGGCCGGCGGCCGATCCCGGACAGCGACCCGCCGAGTCGCGAATGGTGCCACCGCCGTACGCGGTCAAAGCCTACGGTCGGTCAGCAGAGTCGGGACGTTCTGCTCTGATCGTTTCGCGTCGAAGCGGCGATGCTTGATTCATGACTGGAACCTCCGTCAACGGCAGCATCCTCAGCCTGGCAACCGTCGAAGCAGCAGTGGAGGTAGCCCGCCGTGCTCCGTCCATACACAACACCCAGCCATGGACGTGGGTGTTGGGATCTGACGGTTTGACGTTGCGAGCCGACCGGTCCCGGCAGCTAGCGGTTGCCGATCCTGACGGCCACTCTCTGATGGTCAGTTGCGGCGCCGCGCTGGCGCTGACCGAGTTGGGCTTGCGCGGGCTGGGCTGGGCCGTTACCGCCGAGCGACTTCCTGACCCGGCAGACCCGAATCTGCTCGCCCGGTTTTCCGATCCCCGACCGATCGAGGTGTTCGAAACCGACCGGCGCCGGGTTGATGCCGCCCAGCGCAGGTACAGCGATCGCCAGCCGTTCAATCTGACGCAGATATCAGCCGAGTCGATCGAATCGCTGCGGACGGCTGCCGATGGCAACGGCATACATCTGCACTTCCCGACCCGTCCCGAAGAGCGAACGGAGCTCGCCGTCGCGGTCAGCTGGGCTGATCGGGTCGAGCGAAACGACCTCGAATACCAGGCTGAGATGGCCCGCTGGACGCGCGACGAGGATGTCCACGTCGACGGTGTTCCGCTCACCTCGGTGCCGAAGGTGCCGACTGGCCACCCGCGGCGCACCGACGTGCCATTGCGCGACTTCGAGGTCGGCGTGTCCGGCCGCGAACTCATCCCGCAAGATGTCGACGAGCAACCCGCTATCGCCGTGCTGCTCAGCGAATGGGACTCGCCGCTGGAACAGTTACGTGCCGGCGAGGCAATGATGATGCTCATGGTTGAGGCCCAGCTGCTGGGTATCGCCAGCTGCCCGTTGAGTCAAGCCGTCGATCTGATCGCCTTCCGCAGCAAGGTGCAAGCCCTGATGGGGTGGCAGGGCTATCCGCAGATGATGCTGCGGCTTGGATATCCCTTGCAATCCAGGCCAGGTCCCGCGAGCCCTACACCACGTCGACCCCTTTCCAGCGTCCTGCACGACAGGCACGCGCCGGGCGCAAGGTAGGGACCTTCACCAGCGCCGCCGGGACGTTAGACCCGAGCGCCGGCTGGGCTGTCTGAACGACGATTGGCAGGACGGTCGGCCGAGAGACCGGCACCACCTACTGAGGAGAACGCCATGCAACGCAAGACTCTCGACAAGCTCACCAGCTGGGTCGGATTCGCTCTCACGGCACTGCTGATCGTGGCCGGATCGCTGCTGACCTGGGGTCACAACTTCGTGACCAACGAGGTGCGCACCCAGCTCTCAGCACAGCAGATCTACTTCCCGGCAAAGGGGAGTCCGGCTATCGCCGGAGCTGAGTTCGCACCGATGCGCAAGTACGCCGGCCAACAGTTGACGACCGGTGCGCAGGCCCAGACCTACGCTGACAGCTTCATCGCCGTACATCTCAAGGAGATCGGCGGCGGGAAGACCTACGCTCAGCTCAGCACCGCAGCCCAGGCCAATCCCACCGACACGAAGCTGGCGGCCACGGTGAACACCATGTTCAAGGGCGAGACGCTGCGCGGCCTGCTGCTCAACGCCTACGCCTTCGGCACGATGGCCACTCTGGCAGGCATCGCCGCCATCGTCACCTTCGTCGGTGCCGGCGTCCTGTTGTTGCTCTCGCTGCTCGGTTTGTGGCACAGCCGTCGCACTTCGCTGGCCGGCACGATCCCCAGCGTCGAGCCCGAGCGCACGCCGGTAGCGGTCAGCTAGTCATCCGGGGCATGCGTCCAACCAGCAACAACGGACGCGTGCCCCGGTTTTCGCATCCGTGCCGCCTGAGCGGTATCCCGATGCCCCATCGTCAAGAGATCAGGTGATCGACATGACTTCCCCTACTGGGACCAGGTCGGCTATGTCGGCTATGTCGGCTAGGTCGGCTAGGGCCGTGCGACGAGCTGCGGTACGCGCCACCCTTGCCCCTTCGGTACACAACACCCAGCCGTGGCGGTTCGTACTGGGCGAGGCCAGCCTCGAAGTGCACGCGGACTGGAACAGGCGCCTGCGGATCCTCGATCCCCGGGGGCGGCAACTGCTGATCAGTTGCGGATGCGCCGTGTTCAACGCCCGAGTCACCTTCGCAGCAGCGGGCTATCAAGCCGTCGTGGAGCGATTTCCCGATCCCGCACAACCGAACCTGCTTACCCGTATCACTCTGCATGAGCCGCGGGCCGAGCGGTTGGCAATCAGCTTGCTGGACCCGGTCATCGAGCTCCGGCAGACCAACCGGCGGCGATTCGCCGACGAGCCGATGCCTGATGACGTGGTGCGTGACCTCATCGCAGTCGCTGAGGATGAAGGCGCCGAACTTTTCGTAATCAAGGCTCCGGAGCATCGGCTGTCTGTCGCCCGGCTGAGTCGGCAAGCTGACGAGCTCGAAAGCGATGATCCTGCCTATCGCGCCGAACTGTTGGCTTGGACCGGCGGCGATCCCAGGCGGCTGGACGGCGTGCCCACGATAGCTGTTCCGCGCTGGCTGACCGAGGTCGCAGGCGAGACATCGGCGCGTGACTTCGACACCCGTGGCATCTCCGTGCTACCCGTCGAAACCGGTACCAACGCCAACCAATGCCTTCTGTTGCTGGGTACCCGACAGGACACCCCGGCTGCCTGGCTGCGAGCCGGCGAGGCGCTCGAGCGGGTGCTGTTGGAGACAGCCCGGCACGGCTATGCGGCGAACCCGATCACGCAGGTCATCGAGGTGGCCACCACAAATGCCCTGCTCCGCGAGGAACTCGATCTGGACATCCATCCGCACGTGCTGCTGCGAGTCGGCCGAGCACCGACCACGCCGGCAACCCGCCGCCGGCGTCTGGTGGACGTCTTCGAGCAGGCGCGCTAGGCCAATTCGATGCCCGGACGGCCCGTAAGGTTCAGGGTGATGACCGCCAATGGCCCAACCGAACACCGCGCGCCGGAGAACGGATCCGAGCGGCAACTGCCGGGCGGACCAAAACTTGAGCTCGACGAGCTGCTGCTGCAGCTCGTCGAGCGCGCGCAGGACGTGATGTCGGCACAGGGCAGGCTTCGCGGACTGCTGCGCGCCAACGAGGCCATCGTCGGCAACCTTTCGCTGCCGGTCTTGCTGCGGCGGACGGTGCAGGCAGCGTGCGAGCTTGCTCATGCCCGCTACGGTGCCCTCGGTGTCATCGACGCCACCGGCGGCCTGGAGCAGTTCGTGCACGTCGGAATCGACGAGGACGTCGTGGCCCGCATCGGTCATCTGCCCGAAGGCAAGGGGCTGCTGGGCGCGCTGATCAAGGACCCTCGTCCGATTCGATTGCGCACGATGACGAGCGACCCGCGTTCGGTGGGATTCCCCGAAGGCCATCCGCCGATGACGAGCTTTCTCGGAGTACCGATCCGAGTCCGGAACGTGGTGTTCGGCAACCTCTACCTGACCGAGCCTGCCAATGGCGAATTCAGCGCCGAAGACGAGGAACTCGTCTCTGCGCTCGCGGCCACTGCGGGCGCCGCCATCGAGAACGCCAGGCTGTACGAAGAGGCGCGGCGCCGACAGGACTGGCTACAGGCCTCGACCGAGGTGACCCAGCAATTGCTGTCCGCCGAAGGCGAAGATCCCTTGCAGCTGATCGCCAGGCAGGCTCGCCAGATCTCCGATGCCGACGTCGTCACCGTCGTCCTACCTACCGCGGACGAGCAACGGCTGATCGTTGAAGTCGCCGCTGGCGAGGGTGCCGAGGAACTGATCGCGCTGACCTCACCGATCGAGAACACCCTGGTGGGGCTGGCCTTCAACAGCGGTGAGCCGGTTCTGGTGGGTGACATGGACGATGACCAGCGCTACAGCGTGCACCTTTCCGACGTGCTGCCGGTGGGGCCGGTGATGGTCCTTCCACTCGGCGGATCACAGCGGGTGCGCGGTGCGTTGGTCATCGGCCGGCTGAAGGGACGGCACGAATTCGCGCCGGCCGATCTGGAGATGGCCACAACCTTCGCCAACCACGCGGCCGTCGCGCTCGAGCTCGCCGACGCCCGCACTGACCAACAGCGCATCGTGTTGCTCGAGGATCGCGACCGGATCGCCCGGGACCTGCACGACCATGTCATTCAACGACTGTTCGCGATCGGGCTCACCGTGCAGAGCATCGCCAACGGCTTGGGCACTGACGACCGAGCCGCGCGGCTGGATCGCGTCGTGTCCGACCTCGACGAGACAATTCGCCAGACCCGGACGTCTATATTTCAGCTACGCGGACCGCTCGGCCCGGTCACCGGCACGGTGCGCAGCCGGCTGCTCGCGGTGGTGACCGAGATAAGTCCGCTGCTCAATTTCGAGCCGCAAGTGCGCTTCAGCGGACCGATCGATGCTGTGGTGGCTGAGCCGGTCGTGGATGATCTCGTCGCTGTCCTCCGCGAGGCGCTCACCAACACCGCGCGGCATGCCAATGCGAGTCACGTCGACGTCGATGTCGATGCCACGACGGCTGAGTTGGTATTGGACATCACCGACGACGGTGCGGGCATCGGTGACGTTCAGCGCCGGAGCGGCCTGGCCAACTTGCGGCAACGCGCCGAACACCATGGCGGCTCCCTCATCCTTGCAAAGGGAGACCGCAGCAAGACTCAACCCGATCACGAAGGAACCCGCCTGCGATGGACGATCCCACTCAGCTGACGACCACCGCTCACCCCGCAGATCCGATCCGCGTGTTTCTGCTCGATGACCACGAGATCGTCCGCCGCGGCATCGCCGACCTGCTCGAGGTCGAGTCAGACATTCTCGTTGTGGGGGAGGCCGGAACCGCGGCCGATGCACTGCGCAGGATTCCCGCCACCCAACCGAACGTGGCGGTGCTCGACACCCGGCTACCCGACGGCAGCGGGATCGACGTATGCCGCGACATCCGCTCGGCCGCACCTGAGATCCGGTGCCTGATCCTTACGTCCTACGACGACAACGACGCCATCTTCGCCGCCGTCATGGCGGGCGCTGCCGGGTACCTCCTCAAGGAGATTCGGGGCTCGTCGCTGGTGGACGCGATCCGCCAGGTGGCAGCGGGCAAATCGTTGCTCGATCCAGCGGTAACCGAGCGGTTGTTGAGCAGATTGCGCGACGGTGAACCGCAGGACGAGCGGCTCGCAGCGTTGACCGATCGGGAACGTGAAGTTCTTGCCCTGATCAGCGACGGACTGACCAATCGTGAGATCGGTGAGCGGCTGTTCCTGGCCGAGAAGACCATCAAGAACTACGTCTCCGGTCTGCTCGCGAAGCTCGGCATGCAGCGCCGCACGCAGGCGGCGGTCTACGGCGCCGAGATCCGACGGAACTGAGCACAGCCGAAGATCCTCCATGCCTCATCACCCAGCCATTTCCGCCGATATGGAAAGCAGGGTGGGTCGGCAGATGGCCGGTCGCGCCTGAAGCCGTCGGGGACGTTTACAAGACTGGAGACCGATGAGGCTGCTGCAAGGCTGTCTGCGTCCGAAACGCAGGGAGCTCTCGAGCGGACCCCACGAGTTGGTGTCCGGGCCCAGCAGCGACGAGCCGACGACGGCCTTGCTGTGGCTGGCGGGTGTGAGCCTGCTGGTTCTCTACGGGGTGTGGCTGTGGGGCGGCTGGGGTGGTGACTGGCTGCCCGGTGCGCTGGCGCATGTGGTTGAGCTGCTGACCGCCGTAGCGGCGGCGCTGGCTTGCGCGGTGACCGCGCGGCGTGCCAGCGGTCCGCGCCGGCTTGGCTGGTGGGTGTTCTCAGTCGGGCTGGCCGGATGGTCCACGGGTCAGCTGCTGACCTCTTACGATGAAGTGTTGCGCAACCGGGTCGTCGCCTCTCCCGGACCTGCAGACCTGGGGTTCCTGTTGCTGCCACTGGCCGCCATGGTGACGCTGCTGATCGTGCCGCACCGCGGCCGAAGCCAGTCGCGGACCCGGTTCGTGTTCGACGGATTGATCATTGCCAGCTCGCTCGTGGTGCTCTGGCTGCAGACCGGCCTTGGCAGCACGGTCGCCACCGGCGGCCACGGGCTGCGGATGTTCCTGTCGTTGGCTTATCCCACCAGCGATATCGCGCTGAGCACCGTGGCGCTGCTCTTCCTGTCGCGTCAGTCGCAAGCGGGGCGGCGAGTGCTGGGCCCACTTGCGGTGGGGATGCTGGCGTTGACCGTGTCTGACAGTGCGTACTCGTATGTGACCGCTACCGGCGGTTACCCGCGGTTGGCTTGGTTGGATGTCGGCTGGCCGGCTGCCTTCTGTCTGATCACGGTCTCGGCCCGGCGGGCCCGACGAACACCCAGCGAGACGCTGCGGCCGATACCTGAGCAAGGCTCGCTGCCGCGGGACGCTGGGTCGCGCTGGGTGGGTTTGGTGCTGCCCTACGGCCCTGTGATCCTGGTGTTCCTGTTCATCCTGGTCAATCTCGCCACGGGCACCCCGCTGACCCAGCCGACCAGGCTGATCAGTACCGGGATCGGCCTACTTCTTTTGATTCGCCAACTGGTCGCGCTGAACGAGAACGAGGCGTTACTGAGCGCGGTGGGCAGCGCGCTACGGCGGCTGGAGCATCAGTCGGTCCACGATGCGCTCACCGGCCTGCCCAACCGCAGCTACCTCCTACCGTGCGTCGATGTCGAGCTTCAGCGCCGCAGTACGACTGGCGGTTGCGCCGTGCTGCTGCTGAACTTGGACCGGTTTCGGCAGGTGAATGAAACCCTCGGGCATTGCTACGGCGACCAGTTGCTCATTCACGTCGCCCAGACGCTCACGGCGGCCCTGCCGCGCGGCGCCACCCTGGCGCGGCTCAATGGAGATGAGTTCGCCTTGCTCCTGCCAAGTGCCGACCTTGTCGCGGCCACCCGAACGGCCGAGCGGATCGGCCAGGTGCTGCAGGTCCCTTGCCTGCTGGAGCAAGTCAGTTTCGCCGTCGAGGCGACCATTGGGATCGCAATGTCGGATGGCTACCTCTCGGGCGAACAGTTGCTCCAGAACGCCGATATCGCGATGTACGCGGCAAGGCGCGCGCAGCAGCCGTTCCTCGTCTACCGAACTGGCGACAACACAACTACCCGCGCCCGACTGTCTCTTCTGGCTGACCTGCGCACTGCTCTGTCCAGAAACGATGAGCTCGTCCTGCACTACCAGCCGAAAGTCAGCGTCGACAACGGCATGCTGTGCGGGGTCGAGGCGCTGCTGCGGTGGCGGCACCCGCAGCGCGGATTCATCCCGCCCGGCGAATTCATCCAATCGGCGGAGGAGAGCGGCATCATCGGGCCGCTGACGCACCGGGTGCTGCAACTAGCTCTGGACCAGCAGCGAGCGTGGCTCGCAGCCGGCCGGGAAGTGTCCGTCGCCGTCAACGTGTCGGCGCGCAGCCTGCAGGATCGGGCGTTTCCTGCGATGGTTGAAAAGCTGCTTGCCGAGCGCGGACTGCCCGCTCGATTGTTGACGCTGGAGCTCACCGAAAGCACTGCCATGATCGATACCGAAGACGCCAGGAACGCGCTGTACCGGCTTCGGCGGGTGGGTGTCACACTGTCGATCGACGACTTCGGCACCGGTTACAGTTCGTTGTCCTACCTGAAGAACCTGCCCGTTACCGAGCTGAAGATCGATCGCAGTTTCATCACTGATCTCGGCGAACACACCGACGACGCCATCGTGCGATCGGTCATCGATCTCGGCCACAACCTCGGCCTGACCGTCGTCGCCGAGGGCATCGAGACCGCAGCAGCCCTCATGAAGCTCAACAAGCTGGGCTGTGACCTTGCCCAGGGCTACTTCATCAGCAAGCCCATCCCTGCCGAAGAGTTCAACGTTTGGCTGCAGCGACGCCTCGATGCCTACACCCGCTAGCACCCTCTTCGTCGACGGCGCCACCCCGTCCGCCCCGAGGCGCTGCAGAAGACCATCGCCGGATTCGAATCCCTTATCGAAGCTGGATCAATTCGGTGTTGGGGAGTCAGCAACTTCGCCCTGCGCCAGCTCGGCCACGTCCTGCCACTCGTGCCAGGTCTCGAGGCGTGAGGCGTAGTCCTTCTCGGCGATTTCGAGCGGCGCAGCGCCGAAGAAAACTCTTAGTGGCGGCGTGCTCGCGTCCACGATCCGCAGGATCGCAGCTGCGCTCGCCTCCGGATCGCCGGGTGTTGCGCTGCGCTGAGCGCGCCATTGCTGCGCCTTTTCCCGAAGGTCGTCGTAAACCGACAATTGCTCGGAATGCTTTGCCGACGCACCTGCCCAGTCGGTGGAGAAACCGCCCGGCTCGATCAACGTCACCTTGATGCCGAATTCGGCGACTTCCTGCGCCAGCGCCTGGCTGAATCCCTCCAGGCCCCACTTGGACGCGTGATAAATGCCCACCATCGGGAACGCAGAAATGCCGCCGATGGAGGACACCTGGATGATGTGCCCGCTGCCTTGCGCGCGCAGGTACGGCAGGGCGGCCTGCGTGACCCATAGCGCCCCGAACAGGTTGGTCTCGATCTGGTTGCGCGCGTCGGACTCACTGAGTTCCTCGATCATGCCGAAGTGCCCGTATCCGGCGTTGTTGATCACGACGTCGAGCCGGCCGAACCGGTCATGCGCTGCCTTGACCGCCCCGAAGTCCGCTTCTCGGTCGGTGACATCCAGCTTGAGCGGCAACAGACGCTCGCCGAACCTGTCGACGAGATCGTCCAGCGTGCTGGTGTCGCGGGCGGTCGCGGCGACTGAGTCGCCGCGCTCGAGGGCTGCTCTCGCCCACTCGCGACCGAAGCCGCGGGACGCGCCGGTTATGAACCACGTTTTCGCTGTCATACTTCCGGAGTACCCATTAGTCCCTGCGCGCGCCAGTTGATTCGCTAGGACAACGATCACCCAAGGACCTGGGAATATCGCCTGTGCAACCGCAACTCGTTGCTCCTCGCGGATGATTGCGTGACGAGGAGTCTCAATGCCGACGATCGGTTGTCAGGAGTCGACGGGAGGCGGGGTGGAGTTCTTTCGGGTCATGGCGATGCCGTGGCGCAAGGTGAGCATGGTCAGGCTTGCCTGGACGTCGGCACGCGTGGTGTCTCGGCGTACCTCCAGCGGGAGGCGACCCCAAACCGCGTCGACAATTTCGGTCACGGTAATGCTCTCGACGTCCTCGCCACGTTCGCGCGCGTCGCGCTCGTGGCGGCTCAGCGCGTCTTCGATCCAGCCCCGCAGTTGAGTCCGGTCCATCGTCCTAGTCTGCGCGCCGCCGTACAGGTTCATTGCGTGGCCGGCCAAAACTGAGCGAGCCCGGACCGGCCCCGGTTTAAGCGGATCCGACGTGATGGGCCGCGCACTGGGCTGCTCGTTGTTGCATCGTCGAGCGTTCCGGTCCGTTTGCGGTGAGGGCCGCGGCGCGAAGGAAGTGTTGTCGTGCCTCCTCATGGTTTCCAGCGCTACAGCTGAGGTCCCCTGCGACGGCCGGCAGGAGATGGTAATCCCGCATTGCTGGATGTTCGAGGAGTCCGCGGACGATGTCGAGTCCGGCCTGTGGCCCGAATGCTCGCCCGGTGGCTACGGCACGATTGAGTTCCACGACCGGCGACGGGTTGATCTGTGCGAGCCCGTCATACAGCGCTGCGATGCGCGGCCAATCGGTGTCCGTCGCGAGCCTGGCTCGAGCGTGACAGGCGGCGATCGCGGCTTGAAGTGCGTACGGTCCCGCGCTGCCATGCAACTGGTCGATGCGCTCGATGAGAGCGAGCCCGCGACGGATCAGTAATTGGTCCCAACGCGTTCGGTCCTGATCCATCAGGAGCACTGGCTCACCATTGGGGCCGACGCGGGCGGCGAGTCGGGAAGCCTGGATCTCGATCAGCGCGAGAAGACCGAGCGTTTCGGAATCCGTTGGCGTCAAGCTCGCCAACATTCGTCCAAGGCGAAGAGCTTCGTCGCAGAGTTCGCTACGGATCCAGCTATCGCCACTGGTCGCCGAGTGTCCCTCGTTGAAGACGAGATAGATGACCTCCCGCACGGCGTCCAGGCGCGCTGGACGCTCCGTCGGTCCGGGAAGTTCGAAGCGAATGTTCGCTGCCGCCAGGGTCCGTTTGGCCCGAACGATGCGTTGGGCGATTGTCGACTCGGGAGCGAGGAACGCTCGGGCGACGTCGCCGGTGTTGAGGCCGCAGACCAGTTTCAGTGTGAGTGCAGAACGTGCGTCGGGTGACAGGATCGGGTGGCAGGACATGAAGATCAACCCGAGGAGATCATCGGCTAGGTCGCCATCGACGATCTGGTCGATGTCGAGTTCGGTGCTCCGGGGAGTGGTGGCGGCGACCTGCTGATACTTGTGCCGCTGGGTGTCGCGGCGGCGAATTCGGTCCACGGCTAAGAACCGGGCGGTCGTGTTCAACCATGCTGCGGGGTTGTTGGGGATGCCGTCTCCTCGCCACCTCTCGATGGCCGCGACAAAGGTGTCTTGGGCGAGTTCTTCGGCGGTGTCGATGTCACCGACGATTCTCACGAGGCGGGCGATGATGCGTGGTGATTCGACGCGCCACAGCGTCGCGAGGGTGGCAGGTAGGTCGGTAGTTTCCATGACGGTGCGGCGGTCGAGTGCGGGCCTGGGGTTATTGGAGATCAGAATATTCGATGACGCGGCGTACGTCGACGCGTTCTGTGCCGACGAGCAGGGCGAACTTGCGCGCGTGCTCGACCGCTTCCGCGAGTGATCCGACCTCGAGGATCGCGAAGCCGGCGATCAGTTCTTTGGCTTCCGCATACGGGCCGTCGATGATTCGCACATTTCCGTCGGCGATCTCGAGCCGGGCGCCGGCCGAGCTCGAAGCGACGCCCTCACCGCTGAGCAGCACACCGGCCATCGCTGCTTCCTGCATGTACTGGCCGATCGCGGCTTGCGTTTCGGGGGTGGGGAGAACGCCGTCCTCCATTGCCTGAGTTTGGTAGTGCATCACCATGAATCGCATGGTCGGTTCTCCTCGTCATCGGTTTCGGCTCAGGGCTGTGGTGGCTGTTTCGCTCGAGAGTGGTGCTGATCGGTTCATCTCGAATCACCCGCATATCCTCGCGTAGATCGGCGCCCAACGCCTTCCGTTGAACAATGGTTGACCGCGGGCCGCCCGAGGCGGCGGTGCGACCGAGCAGTCAGTCGGCGGTTGGTGCATAGACCAGGTGCAGCACACCGGTCGTGAACGTGGTGGCGGAAACGAGCCTGAGCGGCACCTTCGCACCCTCCGCGAACAGCTTCTTGCCGTGCCCGAGCACGACCGGGTGCACGAGCAGATGCAATTCGTCGACCAGGCCCTTCTCGAGCAGCCAGCGGACCAAGGTCGCACTGCCGGTCGTGCCGAGTCGGGTGCTCTGCTTGAGCTTGTTCAGCTCTGCCTTCACGTCGCCGCGGATGACAGTGGAGTTCTCCCAGGTTGCGTCGGACAGCGTGTTCGACACCACGTATTTCCGCGAACCGTTCATCTGCCCGGTGATCGGATCGTTGGGGTCGGCGTTCGGCCAGTAGCCGGCAAACTCGTCGTAGGTCTGCCGACCCAGCAGCGTGGCGTCGCTACCACCCATCAGCTCGCCGATGACCGCGCCCATCTCGTCGTTGAAGTAGTCGATGTGCCACGTCTCGGGCGACTCGATGACGCCGTCGAGCGAGATGAACAGGCTGGACTTGATGGATCCCATGGTCTCTCCTTGGACTCGGTCGGCACCCGTTCGGTGCCTTCAGCCCATGCGCCGAACGGTGACCCCACGAATCGACACGCGACCAAAAGAAATTTCTCGCGACCCGGTTGTTCCGGACCACTGCCATAGTGGGCGCATGGCGCTTCATGGTGGCAAGGTCCCGTCCCGGAAGAGCAGCAAGCACAGGGAGAGCAACCCGTTCCTCGGATTGGCGAACCCCGCGCTGGAGCACGAGGTCAGCCCTCCGCTGCACGCGTTGGACAAGCATCCCGTGCCTGCGGAGGTTGCCTACCAGTTGGTCCATGACGAGTTGCTGCTCGACGGCAGCGCTCGGCTGAACCTGGCCACGTTCGTCACGACGTGGATGGAGCCTCAGGCACACCAGCTGATGACCGAGTCGGTCGACAAGAACATGATCGACAAGGACGAGTACCCGCAGACCGCAGCGATCGAGAACCGGTGTGTCGCGATCCTGGCCGACCTCTGGCACGCCCCGGATTCCGAGGTCGCCACGGGCTGTTCCACGATCGGTTCCAGTGAGGCGTGCATGTTGGCCGGGATGGCGTTGAAACGCCGCTGGTCGACGCGGACCGGTAACGACCCGCTCCGCAAGCCGAACCTGGTCATGGGTGCCAATGTGCAGGTCTGTTGGGAGAAGTTCTGCCGCTATTGGGACGTCGAAGCCCGTCTGGTGCCAGTCGAGGATGACCGGCTGCACCTAGGCGCGGCTGAAGCGGTCGCGCATTGCGATGAGAACACCATCGGCGTGGTCGCGATCCTGGGTTCCACCTTCGATGGCAGCTATGAGCCGGTCGCCGACATCGCCGCTGCCCTCGACGAGCTGGCCTCCAGCGGCGGTCCGGACATCCCGATCCATGTTGACGGTGCGTCCGGGGCGATGATCGCTCCGTTCCTGGATCCGGAGTTGGTGTGGGACTTCCGGTTGCCGCGGGTCGCCTCGATCAACACCTCCGGCCACAAGTACGGCCTGGTCTATCCGGGGGTCGGGTGGGCCATCTGGCGTGACGCCGACGCGCTACCCCAAGAGCTCGTCTTCAACGTCAACTACCTCGGCGGGAGCATGCCGACGTTCGCGTTGAACTTCTCCCGCCCAGGCGCGGAAATCATCGCCCAGTACTACACGTTCTTCCGCTTGGGCTTCGACGGCTACAAGGCGGTGCAACAAGCCTCCCGCAATGTCGCCACCTCCCTCGCGCAGCAGATCGAGCAGATCGGGCCCTATCGTCTGATTACCAAAGGCGACGAGCTCCCGGTCTTCGCGTTCACCACGAACGACGACATCACGGACTGGGACGTGTTCGCCGTCTCCCGTGGACTACGCGAGCATGGCTGGCAGGTCCCTGCCTACACCTTCCCCGCCGACCGTACCGACCTCGCCGTCCTGCGCATCGTCTGCCGCCATGGGTTCTCGCGCGACCTCGCCGACCTGTTCTTTCGTGACCTCACACAGGTCACCAACAACCTGCTGTCCGACGTCGAAGTAGCTGGCCGCAGCGGGCCAGGCTCCTTTCACCACTGAACGAAGACACGGCGGCGTCCTGCAGCGTGCCCTTGAACGCAGTGGCGAACCCGAGCATGCTGATAGCTGGACAACCGATGTTTTGCTGGCGCGGTCGTCGCCACGAAGCGGGGCATTCACCGCCACCGGGATGGACCGTTCGCCGACATCGACCGGATGTCTCGCCCGCATCCAGAGACCCGCATCGGGTCAGTCCGTTTGGAGGCAACCATGCGCGCGCAGCCCGGCGATTGGCTCGTGGTCGAAGGCCGCGACATCGAACATCATGCCCGGCGGGCAGAGATCCTCTCGGTCCACTCGCCCGACGGTGAGCCGCCATTTCGGGTGCGATGGACCGATAATGGCCACGAGGGCCTCGTGCTTCCAGGCCCAGATGGCCACGTCGTCACCGCATCCGAGCAGGCCGACATCGACGCGGTCAAGTAAATCGTTGGGGTTCATTCGGGTTGTTCGGCGCGGGCCTTCAGATCGGCCAGCCGGGAGTCCCATTGCGCCGCGAGGGACGAGAGCCAGTTGGCGGTTTCGGCCAGCGGCGCGGTTTGCACCTGGAACAGCACCTCGCGGCCGGCCCGCGCTGAGCTGACCAGGCCGGAGTCCTGCAGGACGCCGAGGTGTTTGAGTACCATCTGGCGGCTGATCGGCAACTCGCGAGCCAGAGCCGAGGCGCAGGCAGCCGGGCGGGCAGCCAGCGCCTCGAGCACCTGCCGCCGCGTACGGTCGGCCAGCGCACCGAGGACGGTCTCTACGTTCATCGCGGCAGCGGCTCAGACTTCCGCTCGAGTGCGGAGGGAATCGAGCTGCTGAGTCCAGCCGCCGGAGTTCGATTCGATGCTCTGGTTCTTGAGCTCGTCGGGGGCGTCAAGCTTCGCGAAGCCGCTCTCGATGACTGCCACGACTGCGCCGTCGTCGGTCGGCGTTACCGTGAACTCGATCAGGGTGGTGCGGCCGGGGGACAATTCGTCGCCCGGATAGCTACTCGACCACCGGAACGCCGCGTAGGACATCGGCCGTAGTTCGACGACCTCGACGGGGAAACGTCCCCACTTCTCCGACTCGCGCACGACAACGGCGCCGGGCGTGCGGTCGGCCTTGAGGGGACTGTCAGTCGGCACCCACCAGCCGGGTTCGGTGACGAGTTCCCAGACCCTGTCGAGTGGGGCTGTGATGGCGATGCTGCGTTCGATGGTGTCCTGCATGATGGCTCCTCCGTTGATGACAACTTGTGCAACCACAGAGTTGCACATCGGAAGAGCAATTGCAACCCCATGGTTGCAGGTCTGCGTGGCCGCTCAGTCGGCCTGCCGCAGGCCGAGGGCGTTGCCGTCGGGGTCGGTGAACCACGCCGCGCGTGCGGGGCCGATCTGGGCGATGTGGCCCGTGGTGACCAGAGGTCCGTCCGTGTAGTCGAGGAAGGTGACTCCCTTGGCTTCGAGGTCTGCGACGGTGGCTTCGATGTCGTCGACCTCGAAGTGGGCGAGGGTGTGCGCGGTGTCGAGGGCGGGGCGTTTGAAGACCGATAGCTCGCTGTGCTCGCCGCAGCGGTACCGGACGGAGGCCGGATTCTCCCATAGTGCGGTCAGGCCGAGGGTCTCGCCGTAGAAGCGCTTGGCGTGATCCAGGTCGGTGACCGGGACTGTGGAGACGACCATGGTTGCTGTGAGCATCGCAGACCTCCAGGCTGGATCTTGGCGTTGGTCCATGTGGCTGCGGAGGTGGCCTGGTGAGTGCGTCCATGACTGCTCCTCCGAGACCGCATTTCTTTGACATGCCAAGTAATACTCGGTCCGGACTATCGAAGCTCCTGGACCGCATGGATCAGTCTGGTCTCATCCAGCGCCAGCCCGATCCGGAGGACACCCGGTCGACGTTCACGAGATCACGAAGGGCAGGAACGCGGTCTCGCCCGGGCGGCGCAGGTGCCGGGTGCGGCAGATCGGCTGCAGGAGGATCGCAAAAGGAGATGAAGGCTATGAGACGAGTTGTTCTGCAGATGGGCGTCTCGCTCGACGGGTACGTTGCCCGATCCGACGGGGACCTTGATTGGGGGCTGGCGGCCGAGCACCAGGACGTGACCATGTGGAAGCTAGCGTCGTTGCGCCAAGTGGGCACGCACATCATGGGCCGCGTTACCTACGAAGCGATGGCCGCGCACTGGCCCACGGCGACTGATGCTTATGCGACACCGATGAACGACGTCCCTAAGGTCGTCTTTTCCTCGACCCTGGAGAGCGGGGAGTGGACCGGGTCGAGGATTGCCCGCGGCGCTCTTGCCGAGGAGATCACCAGCCTGAAACGCGAATCCGGTGGCGACATCATGGCCCACGGCGGTGCGAGGTTTGTGCAGGCCCTCTCCAAGCAGGGCCTGATCGACGAGTACCGCCTCGTGATCCACCCCGTGGCGCTGGGCAGCGGGATGCCGCTGTTCAAAGACCTCACCGCACCGCTGCTCCTACGCCTTATCGAGGCGAAAACCTACCCGGACGGCACCGCCATCCACGTTTACCAACCCACTCGCAGTGACTGAAATGACCCCGGCCGGGACGCGAGGCCGGGCGGCTTCGCCAGCTTCGAATCCGTCGCGCTCATGGTGGTCGGCCTGCGCGCGATCTGCAGGCGTACACATCGGAGGTATCTGCCCGTCCGGACAGCTTGACGTGGGAGCTCGTCCCCCTTTACCTCGCATAAAATCGATGAATATCCGGCAAACGATGGACGCGAGCTGTCGGGTGAGGGTATACACATCGGAGGTATCGCGGTCGCGGTGCTCAGCTAAGCGCACGTGGAGGACCGAATGTTCAGGCCGATGTGGGCGACAACCTTCGTCGCGGTCGCCTTGCTCGCGACCGGGATCGCTGTTCCGACCAGTGCGTCCGCGGAACCCCCTGCGCACGTGCTTTATGCGGCGCCGAATGGCACAGGTCCGGCTTGCAGCCAGCCTCGGCCGTGCTCACTGATCGGCGCGCAAGAGCGCGTACGTCACGTGCTCGCCACCGGCGAGGGCAAGGTCAAGGACATCGTCGTCGAACTCTCCGGCGGCACTTATTACCTCGCAGCGCCCCTGCAGTTCGGCCCGCAGGATTCCGGCCGGGACGGTCACACGGTGACCTGGACCGCGGCCCCCGGCGCGGGAGTGACGATCAGTGGAGGCCAGCTGCTGCATCCGAGCTGGCAGCCCGTCGCCAGCGGAAGCAAGATCATGCAGGCGACTGTTCCGACCGGCCTGAGTTTCGATGGCCTGTTCGTCAACGGGCAGCGCCAGATCCTGGCGCGCTACCCGAACTATGACCCGACAGCTTCCCGCCTGGAAGGGTCGACGACGCTCGCAAACCTCAATCAGGAGTCGGCCAAGTGGGCGGACCCGTCGACGGCGCTGGTGCGCGGGATGCACTGTAACGACTGGGGCAGCGTCTCGTTCACCGTCAGCGGACGCACCAACAACGCCCTTGATCTGCACTACGTCGGGGACAGTAACCGGGGCCAAGACTGCGGCCTGAGCGTCGGCAATGCCGGCAGAGTGGGCCCGGTCATGGTCGAGAACGTCAAAGAGGAACTGGATGCGCCCGGCGAGTGGTACTACGACAGCAAGGCAGGCCAGCTGCTCTACTACCCGCCGGCCGGCACAGACCTGAGCACGGCGACCGTACAGACCGCTGAACAGGACCAGTTGATCACGCTGACCGGCCATTCCGTCGCGAACCCGGTGCACAACATCACCTTCGACGGGCTCCACTTCACCGACACGCACCGGACGCTGTTCGACAGCACCTTCGAGAGCGACGCCAAGGGTGACTGGGCGATCGTGCGCAAGGGCGCCGTGTACATGAAGAACGCCGCTGACATCACTGTCACCAACTCGTTCTTCGACCAGCTCGGCGGCAACGGCGTGTTCATGGACGGCTACAACAACGGCAACGTGATCACAAATAGCAAGTTCGAGTCCGACGGGGCCAGCGACGTGCAGATCGTCGGCACTCCGGACACGGTGCGCGACTACTCAAGCAACTACTACGACACGGTCGCCGTCAATGACACCGGCACCGGGCCGAAGAGCGAGAACTACCCGCGCGCCATCGAGGTGAAGAACAACCTCATGGAGAACATGGGACGCTTCGAGAAACAATCCTCGGGCGTGAACATCTCCATGAGCGAAGACGTCACCGTCGACGGAAACACCATCGACGGCAGCCCCCGCGCCTGCCTCAACATCGAGGACGGCACCTGGGGCGGGCATGTCATCGAGAACAACGACATCTTCAACTGCGTCCAACAAACCGGGGACAACGGATCGATCAACGTCTGGGGTCGGTCCCGATTCTGGGCAAGCTCTGGAAACAACACCCTCGCCGCGGGAACCCAGTTCGAAGGCGCCACCGGCACCAAACTGACCGATCAGCAAGCCAAGGACCTGATGAAGCTCGACGTCATCAAGCCGATCACCATCGAGCACAACCGGTTCTGGCACGACGGCGACTGGGCCATCGACCTCGATGACGGCTCGTCCAACTTCGTGATCAAGGACAACCTGCTGCTGCAGGGAGGCATCAAGCTGCGCGACGGCTTCGACCGCACCGTCGAGAACAACATCCTGGTCAACGGCACCATGTTCGAGCAGGTCAGCCACACCAACTGCGGCGACATTATCGAAAACAACATCACGCTCGGCCGCACGGCCTATAACAACGTGCTGAACAACCCGGCCACCGCGAAATACACGATCGATAAGAACCTATTCTGGAACGGCGGGTACCCAATCGTCGACAACCCGGACGGCAGCGGCAACGAGAACTTCTCCAGCGGTGGGCACGCGGTCAACACCCAGTCGAAGTGGTACCTCGCCGGCATGGACGTCCACTCACTGGTCGCCGACCCGAAGTTCACCGCCAGCGACCCGGCCGGGCAGTACGACTTCACCGTCGCCGCTGACTCGCCAGCCCTCGCTCTGGGTTTCGTCAACATCCCGATGACCGGCTTCGGAGCATCCGGCGCGCCGTTGCCGCCAAAGGCGACGGTGACCTACGTGCCCCCACCAGCCAGCGGCCTGACCACGCAGCCGGAAATGCTGATGGGCGCCACGGCCAGCAACATCCCCTCTGCCGCGGTGCAGTCGTCGCTCGGTATCGCCGACGATTTCGGGCTGTACCTGACCACCGTGCCGAGCGGCTCATACGCGGCCCAGAACGGGCTGCAGATCGGCGACGACATCCGCAGCATCAACGGCGCGACCGTTACCGATGACCGGAGCACTTTCTGGCAGCCGTACAACTCGCTCGCGGCGGGCGCCCACATCACCCTCGGGGTGCGGCGCGGGCAGAACGACGTGACGGTCACGATGACCAAGACCGGCCAGCCCGAGGAGCTCAACGACACGTCCGGCGTTCTCTATACCACCACCGGGCCTGCGGCGAGCGGCTGGATCTGGCGCGGCGCGTCCACTGGCGGAGCGAACTCCTATCTCAACGACATCTGGGCGACCCAGAACATCGGCGACTCCTGGAGCCTCACCTTCAACGGCACCGGTATCGACATCATCTCCGAGACCAACACCGACGAGGGTGACGTCGCGCTGACCATCGACAACACCGCGTACAAGACCGTCAGCTTCGCGACGAGCAGCCGCGCCTACCAAAGCACGGTCGTCTCGATCGCCGGGCTCGCGGCCGGCGTGCACACGATCACCGGGACGATGAAGACCGGCAGCTACATGATCGTCGACGCATTCCTCACCCATCCAGCACCGTCAACGTAGCTGTCCGCTCGCCGAGGACCCGCCGCTCGGCAGAGGTGTCTTCCACAGCGGGCTGAATCCGACGTTCAATGCAGATGCTGAACACAGGCATTGCTGGCTCTATGCATTTGCGAACCGTCCGCTCAGTGCGGCCCGCTCCAATCACACCATGATCCGGCTGCTGGTACGAGGCCCGCGACTGGCGGCGGTATGTGCCGCCATCTACCTGACCGCGCTCCTCAGCGCACCGGACGCCGCGGCCGACTCAGCGATGTCAACGGTCACGATGCCGGTCTCGGTTCGTGACGCGATCCTGGCGGCCGAGAACGACGCGACGGTCGCGGTCGCAGTGCTCGACACCCAGACAGGCCAGTTCTACGGCTCCGCCGAGGACGAGGAACAGTTCCCATCCGAGAGCGTCGTCAAGATCCTGATCGCCGCTAATCTCTTGGCGACCGGCCAGATGACGGGTGCCACCGAGCAGATGGCGTACCAGATGATTACCCAGTCCGACGACGATGACGCCGACAGCTTGTGGGGCGCGGTGGGAGGGCCAGCCGTTGTCGGCTGGGCACAGACCCGTTACGCCATCGCCGACTTGGGTTCGCCCCCCACGCAATACGGATGGTGGGGGAATACGAAATTCACCGCCGACGGGCTGGTGCAGCTGTATGCCGCGATCAAGGCCGACCCCGTTGTGGGTCCGTGGCTGATCGACGCGATGAGTCACATGTCTGGCACGGCCGCCGACGGCACCGACCAGGACTTCGGGCTCGCCGCTCAAACGACCTCTGGGGCGTTCAAGCAGGGATGGGGCGGCGACGACGACGCTGATGACAGCGAGCAACTCAATTCCACCGGACTACTCGACGGCGACCGCTACGCCGTAGCCGTTCTCGTCCAGCACATTCCGTACGAGCCGATGAGCACCCTCGTACCTGTGATCGATGCCGTCTCAGCCGCCGTCGCCCCGGATGGTCAGGTGACCGCCACGCCAGCGGCACATGCGAGCACCGAGCCGTCGGCCGTGTCGACCCCCACTGCATCCCCGTCCGGAATTGCTGCCGCGCCAATTCTGGCTGACCCTCGAGGCGCGGCGCACCCGTTGTTCGGTCGAGCAGCGGACGGCCTCGTCTCGGCAGGAATCTTCCTCGCAGCGGGCTGTCTCATCATCGGCGCCGTTGGCCGTCGACGTCGGAAAGAGCGTGATCGGCAAGCGGCGCGTCACTGACTCGACCGTTCTCCTAGTGGCCCGTTCTCGGTGGATCAGAAATCAGCGGCGGCAAGTTTAGACGGAAGGACCTGACCAGCCTCGAAGTGGCTTGGTACTCACTCAGACGGCTACGCGCGGATCGCTGTGCGGGTGATGCGCGATGAGCGTCCGTTCTCCCAGCCAGGTCGTGGTGCGCTCATACCCGGCGGCGATCTGCTGGGCCGTGTCGCGGAAGTCGACGGGGGTGGACGCTTTGCTGGTGATCGTCGGCAGGACATGGACACGAGCGCGTGCGGCGGCGATGTCTCGCCGGGCGATGCCGTCGAGAATCTGCCCGAGCGCGCTGTAGGCGAGAGGAAGGGGCCCTCTGCTGTAGGTGTGGGTTGGCAGGTCGGCTGCCGCCGGAAGGATGTAGATGACGCTTGCCCCGAGGGCCTCGGCTTGCAGGACGGGGACATCGGCTGCAACTCCGCCGTCGATGAGGTGGCGGCCACCGAGTCTTACGGGCGGATACAGCCCGGGAAAGGCCGAGGATGCCAGCAGTGCCGTCACTGCGTCGCCGGTGGAGAGCACGACGGCGCTGCCGGACTCGAGATCGGTGGCGACGACGTGGACAGGTATCGTCGCCTCGGATAGATCATGGACGGGCAGGAAGGCCTCGAGCTGACGGCGTAGTCCGGTGTCTGGAAACAGGCCGTTGCCGTGGCCGGTCACAGCGGCCAACAGCGTCCGCAACGACATCGGCGCAACGTGGCGGCGGTGAAGTCCCATCCACATCGTCTCCAGCCGAGCGAGCTCGGAGATGTTCGGACCGGCGGCGAAGGCGACGGTGTTGTTGCGCCTGCGGAGGAACCCACGAGGAGGTCTGGCCGGATGCCCGCTTCGGTGAGGGCCCGAAGCATTCCGACCTGGGCAGCAGTGAGACTTCCACCGCCCCGCAGCACGAATCCGACCACCTCGCCAACGGCGTGCCCGGTGTCATCGAGCACTGGCGTGCCGCTCGCAGGAGTCGGGAGCGTGACCTGTCGAACGGACGCGCGGGGGGCCGCGGGCAGGTCGGGCCGGTAATGCCAACGACCGGAAACTAGGGAACCGATCCGCGTGGCTCGGCTACTTCTGTTACTGGTATTCGTGGCCATGGCAGCGTCCTTCAAAGTGTGGGCCTAAACGGGGCATGGTTGAGGTGTGGTAAGCGGCCAGCGAAGTCGCGGGGCCTGGTTTCCGCGCTCGTGATGGCGAAATCGTGAGTGCTGCTTGCCTTGGCAGCTTCGTGGCTGTCGTGTCGCCAGGTGACTAGCCATACCCCCCAGCCGATGGTCACGATGAAGGCGAGGCTGACCAGGCGGTATAGCAGCACTACGGCCGCGGCGGTGGCGACGGGTACGCCACTGTGGCCCAGGGTGAGCACCATCGCGGCGTCTACGATCCCGAGGCCGGCGGGCACGAGTGACAGTCCGGACACGCTCATTCCGGCGAGGTAGCTGGTGACGATGAGGGCGAGCGTCGCGCCGTTGAGCCCGATCGCTTTTGCGCAGGCGAACAGGCAGAGCAGGTCGGTGGCCCAACTGGAGGTGGCCAGGCCGAGACCCAGTGCCCAGTCTCGGGTGCGCGGCCTGATCGCAGAAAGCTCGCCGAGGAATTTGTGGATCCCCTCGATCCCGGTGCTGGCCGGGCGGTGGCGCAACCGGTTCGCCACCGAGAGCAGGCGCTGGCCGATCCGAACCGATAGTTCGGGTCGATGGCTCAACAGGCGCAGTGCCATGAGGACACCGGTCATGATGAGTATTGAGATGACCAGCAGAGCGGGGCTGGCTTGGGCGGCTCCGAATGTCAGCGCAGCGCCAAGGGCGATCAGTGCGAAGGATGAGGTGCTGAGGACTCCGGAGGAGATGAGGGTGAAGCTGGCCGAGGGCGTGCTGGCGCCCCATGCGCGCAGCCGGCGGAAGGTGTAGCCGGAGGAGATCGCGGCGCCGGCGGGCAGCGTCATGCTGACCGCGTTGGCTGCGTAGGTCATCGCCGCGACCTTGCGCCTGGAGATCCGGCCGCCTGCAGCGCGAAGCATCCGGTGCTGCATCTGGCCGAAGGCCGCCATGGAGGTCAGTTCCACCGCGATGGCTGCGGCCAGCCACCAGAGATTCGGCTGCCGAAGCCAGCTGCTGGTACGGCCGATGTAGGGCTCGACAGCGACCAATTCGCTCAGCAATAGGGCCGCCACCGCAGCGGCGAGAACGCGGCGACGAACCCGATGCGCGGCACGCCCTCCAGCCGGCGGCTGCTCATGACTGCGGTCAGGTCGGGCAGCGGCCTTGACGGCCAGCGACGCGAGCGCGAGCACAGCGACTCCTGCCAGGACGTCGAGAAGGTAGTGGTTGCCGGTGGCCATGACCACGAATGCCGTGATCACCGGGTAGCTCACGCCGGCGACGCGGATCAGGTGACGGTGGGCGTGCCGCATGACAAGCCAGCCGACCCACACCGCCCAGACCACGTGCAGCGAGGGCATGGCGGCGTACTCGTTTGCCAGACCGCTCAGGCCGCGGGGCGCGCTACTCGGTCCGGCCCACCATCCCCACTGGTGGACGTCGGCCAGGGTGTCGCGGATGCCTGAGCCGGGCAGCAGGCGCGGCGGTGCGGTTGGCAACAGCCAGAAGCTGACCAGGCAAGCAACGGTTGCGATGACGAGGACCCGGCGAGCAGTCCGGTAAGAGTCCGGGTGTCGGCGATAGAGCCAGACAAGCACGCCGGGTGTGACGATGAAATGCAGCGTCGCATAGAAGTACGCCGACGGCACCGCCAGCCCGGGCAGGTGCCACAGGAGTTGGTTGAGCTGGTGCTCCGGCGCGACGTGCAGATGCCTTTCGGCGTGCAGCAGTAACCAGCCGTAGTGGTTGGCCGTGCCGACGGTGCTGTGCCGCAAGCCGCGGGTCGCGTCGTAGACCCCGTAGAGCAATGCGACGAGCAGTACCTCTGTCTGCCAGCGCGGGAGCCGGCGTGGTTGAGACGGAGGCGGCGCGGAGGCCGCCTCCGTCTCGATAAGCCCGTCGGAACGGACAAGCCAGAGGGTCATGATGAAAACGCCGCCGGGCTGCCTGCCGTGCGCTGTGGTGCCGAGCCATGGCCGGCCCCGCTTGAAAGCAGGTCGTAAGGGGTGCCGCCTTGCCGATTCATGCCGATGTCCTTCTGTGGTCGCCCAGGAACGGCGTGTCGCCCAAGACGTCCGAGGTGGCTCGGACAGCCCTAGACCTCGACGGTGGCCGGGTCGTTGCTGAGCTGGGCATCGGTTGCCTGCGGGGCCGAGGGGCGGATGGCGAACCAGGTCAGCAATACGGTCGCGGCGAGGAACATCGTCGCCACAAGGAAGGCGCGGTCGGCGCCCACCATGAACGCGTGGCGGGCCACCTCGGCCGCGCTCTCACCGGGCCTGACGTGCCGGGCCGCGTTGGTGCTTGCCGTGCCGAACACGGTCACCAGTACGGCCAGCCCGAGCGAGCCGCCGAGCTGCTGCATGACGTTGACCAGCCCGGACGCCGCGCCTGCGTCCTCCGGTGCGACTCCGTTCAGGGCCGCGGTGGTGAGCGGCACGAACGCGATGCCGTTGCCGAGGCCGAAGATCATCAGGGGGCCGAGCAGCGAGAAGTAGTTGCTGGTCTCGGATAGCTGCGTGAGCCACAGCAGCCCGCCCGTCGAGAGGGTGATTCCTCCGGCGATGAGTGCGCGGTTGCCGAACCGCTCGATGAGCACGCGGGCGCTGAGCGTCGAGGCGGCGAACAGCATGGCGGTCAGCGGGAGGAAGGCGAAACCGGTCTTGAGCGGGCTGTAGCCGAGCAGGTTCTGAAGGAACTGGGTGAGGAAGAAGAACATCCCCATCATCCCGGCGACGAGCAGCAGGCGCGCGAGGTAGGACGTGCTCCGGTTCCGGTCGGCGAACAGCCGAAGCGGGGTGATCGGCGACGGGGCGCGCAGCTCGGTCAGTACGAATGCGACTAGCAGCACCACGCCGACGGTGAACGACGCGATCGTTGCGGTGCTACCCCAGCCGTTGGTGGCGGCGTGTACGAAGCCGTAGACGAGCGCGACCATGCCGATCGTCGAGGTCAGCGCGCCGGCGAGGTCGAAGCGACCCGAGCGGCGTGGCGTCTCGGGTAGGACGAGCCGTGACAGGGCGATGACAGTCACCCCGATCGGGACGTTGACGAACAGCACCCAGCGCCAGGAGGCCCACTGCGTGAGCATGCCGCCGGCGATGAGCCCGACGGCGCTGCCGCCGATGGATACCGCCGTGTAGAGGCCGATGGCGCGGGTGCGCTCACGCCCTTGCGGGAACATCGTCATGAGCAGGGCCAGCGCGGACGGCGAGGCCAGCGCGGCTCCGATGCCCTGTACGGCGCGGGCCGCGAGCAGCTGCCCGGACGTGGCGGCGAAGCCGCCGACCAGCGAGGCCAGCGTGAACAGCGTGATGCCACTGAGGAAGGTGCGCCGCCGGCCCAGGATGTCGCCGGCACGGGCGCCGAGCAGCAGCAGGCCGCCGAAGCTGAGCGTGTAGGCGTTGATCACCCAGGACAAGCTGGCGGGGGAGAGGTGCAGCGCCGTGCGGATGTCGGGCAGCGCGATGTTCACGATCGTCGCGTCCAGCACGACCATCAGCTGGCAGGAAAGGATGAGGGTGAGGACGAGGCCGGGGTGTCCGCGTGAAAACAGCCGGCGCGTGGAGGGCGCGGCTGTAGCCGGCGCGGTGGAAGAGTCGATTGCCATTGTGCACTCCTGCTGGGGTTGAGGTGCCGCTGCGGGGATGGGTTAGACCCAGGCCGGGGCCGGGGTCCACAGGTCGTCGATGTCGCGCTCGGCCTCGGCGAGACTCTGCTCGGCCAGTGGAATCAGGTCGGCCATCGCCGGGGTTGTGTGGGCGAGGGTGAGCTCGGCGGTGATGAAGCGCGGTACCAGGCCGATGATCGAGGTGGCGTGTCGAAGCCATGGCTCGGCGTGGTCCCACCCGTGTCGGGGGGTGCCTTCGGCGTAGCCACCGCCGCGGCTGGCGAGTATGACGAAATCACGGCCGCCGAGCAGGGGGGCGTGGGTCTCGGGGTCCAGCGACAGGCCGCGCGCGATCAAGTGGTCGACCCACGCCTTGACGCTGCTGGGTGCGCCGAAGTTGTACAGCGGAAGTCCCAACAGGATCGTGCCGGCGTCCTTGATCTCGTTGATCAGCTCTTCGGTGAGCGCCCAGGACGCGGCCTGAGCCGGTGTGCGTAGCTCCGGTGCTACTCCCCGGGCCATGCCGGTGGCCGTGTTGAAATGCGGGATGGGGTCGCTGCCGAGGTCCCGGTAGGTGACGGTGCCGTCGGGGTGCGCGGCGCGCCAGGCGTCCCGTGCGCGGGCGGTCAGTTTGCGGCTGACGGAACGGTCACCCTGGACGCTGGAGTCGATGTGCAGCAGATGCGGCATTTCCATGACCCTTCATAGATGGCTTGTGAAACACAAAGCATTTATACCACACCGATTGCTGCATGCGGGGGTATAGTTGGTGCATGGTTTTGCTGACTGAGGTCCAACCGGCGCACCGTTCAGGTGCGCTGCTTGATCACCTCGCGCGCAGGATGCGGCTCCGTGCGGAGGCGGTGCTGACACCGCTGGGCCTGCGGCCGCGTCACCTTGTAGCGCTGACGGTGCTGCGGCATCTCGGCGGCAGCACTCAGCAGGCGCTCGCCACCACACTCGCCATGGACGGGACGAACATTGTCGGACTGCTCAACGAGCTGGAAGCCGAAAAGCTGATCGAACGGCGGCGCTCGCCCGAGGACCGGCGACGGCACGTGGTCGAGCTCACCGAGGCCGGCGCGGAGCAGCTCGCGAAGGCCGAGTGCGCATTAGCAGCGGTCGACGAAGAGGTGCTCAGCGCGCTCGATGCCAGTCAGCGCGAAACGCTCTACAACCTGCTTCAACTGGCGGCCACCGGCACAGGGGCGTGCTGCCCCCAAGGGATACTCGAATAGCCGGACCTCGACAATTGCGTATCGCGAAGATCAACTTTCCTCGGGCTCGAGCGCTAAATACCTGCTGCCGGCTGATCGCCCGCACGCACCCCGAGATACCCGCGAACGGCAGTTCTCGCGTAGCGGCGGCTACGCCCTGTCTCGACACGGGTGTAGCGAGGTAGGAACAATGTCGTGCATGACCGTCCTCGCTTTGGCGCCTCAGACGGGCGTGCGCCTCGCGGAGATTGGATACCTGCTCATCCTGTTCGCTGGGGTCTGGCTCTCCGCGGCGCAAGTCCCGAAGCTCAACTTGGTACCGCTCGAACGATCGTCGCAGGCGTCGCGCTCGCGCTCGCGGGTGTACTTCTCATCATCGCCACGCACTGGGGTCACTTCGGCTAACGGTTAGCTGCACATCATGGCCGTAGTGCAGCTGCGCAACCAGACCGAAGGACGGGCTTATGCGGAAGGTGGGCAGCCAACCTCAGACGCGGGGCCAGATGGGGCGGCGCGTGCTTTCCGTCGTCGGGCATTGCCACCATGCAGTGTTGTCGTCAACCCTGACCGACATCGGATGGCTATGGCCTGAACACACCGGGCGAGCAGCGCCAACGAGTTCGATGATCTCGTCTTGGACCGCATCGGCGATGGCGTGGGCGGCCCAAGTCATGCTGACACCGATGTTCGCCTCGTCGGTCGCGACGGCCACCTCCACGAGCCGGTAGCAGTCGCGAGTGCCGAAGCTGACGGCGAACCGAGCGAACTCAGGATCCGAGGAATCATCTGACGCAAGCGGATCCACCAAGATCGCGCCGCCAAACGGTAAGTACTCGTCCTCGTCGGCCAACTCGTCGAGCACGTCGAGCGCGAGCGCCTGGATGGCCTGTTGGGTGTTGATCGCCATGATTTGCAGACACTAACGGTCAGGAGTGGCGAGTACGCACTCATCGGGCGAGCTAGTTCTTACGTCATTTCGGCGTAGAGCGGATTTCGCTGCAGCGCGCTCATTAGTTCGGTGTCTCAGTCTGCCGGGTGTCCTCGCTTCGTTCGCCGTCGTCCGAGAGCCGCAACTGACCGGCGAGCCGTTTCCGGGATTCGGCAAGTTCGTGAGCCCGACGCGCCAACCGTCGCTCGGCATCGGCGGCCGATAGCCCGCTGCTGATACTCATCCGGTGGACGCCTGGCCATGCGATCAGTATCGGTCCAGCGACTCGCCGAACGCGATCATCGGTCAAATCGATCCGTGGCGAGGGTCCATATCGTTGCCCCGGGAGCTGTCGCTGGCGACCGTCGACGGTACCGCCACCTTCATCCAGCAGCCGGCCAGAGAACTGAGCTCGCTGGATGCGGGCCGCAGCGATGAACCGACAGCACCCTTCGACCTTGCCGGGCCCGGGTGGTCCCTGGATATGCGCAATGCCGCGTCGACGTCACGGTGGAACCGCGTCCGCGCGAAGGAATACGTCGCTACAGCTGGTGCTGTTACTTGACCGCGCCGCGCAGCTTGTCGGCTGCTTGTTCTGGCGATATGTCGTTGATCCAGGCCGCGATGTAGGGCGCAGGGGAGTCGAAGAGTCCGTCGAAGCGGCGCAGTACGTCGAGGTAGATACCGGCGAGGTCCTCGCGCTGGTCGTCGTCTAGTTCGGGCACAGCGGTGACGTGCCGAAGCTGGATTTGACTTGGTGGCGCGGGGGCACGTATACCTTCGAGCGCTTCAACGACCAGCAACCGGAAACAACCCGCCGCGTAGCCGGTTGAGTCGCAAGACGGTCGGGCGCCGTTGCCCGGGCTCGCGGGGCGCGATCCGAGCGGAAACGCCGCGAACGGCACACCGCTGCAGATCTATGACTGCGACCGCCCTCAGCGCTGTCGGGCCGCCGCGCATCGGGCTACCGTCAGCCATATGAACGCGCCAGATACCGGCGCCAGCGTGGGTCATGTCGTCGATGCGGCGGCGGGCCATGATCCACGCGACCAGACACGGTTGCGTCAGCTCGCCGACGAGCAGGCCGCGTTGCGGCGCGTGGCCACGCTGGTAGCCGGCGGCGCGCAGCCCGCCGAGGTGTTCACCGCGGTCGCGGATGAACTTGGTCGCCTGATCGGTGCTGAGGCGACGTTCGTTTCGCGCGTTGATCACCCGTCCGAGGAGCACGAGGATTTCGAGGGCTACCTCACTGTCGTAGGGTCCTACGGCCGGTTGGCCGATCGAGTACCGGTCGGCTTCCGGCTGAGGTTGGTACCCGGGATGATTCAGACTGCCGCGCTTCGCACCGGGCGCCCGGCGCGCCTGAACGGCGAGCTGCTGGCGAAGGGACCGTACGGTTCTTGGGTCGGCACCCTGGGCATGCGGGCCGGGGTGGCTACGCCCATCGTCGTCGGTGGACGCCGGTGGGGCGTGACGGTAGCCGCGACCTCGCAGGAGGACTTTCCGGCCGGCACCGAGTCGCGGATGGCGGACTTCATGGAGCTCGCCGCGACGGCGATCGCCAACGCGAAGGCAGAGCAGGAGTTGCGCGAACTCGCCGACACCCAGGCAGCACTTCGGCGCCTGGCCATGCTGGTCGCGCAGGGTGTGCGGCCCGAGGCGGTGTTCGCGGCGGTGACCAGGGAGGCGCTGCAGCATTTCGGTGGCGGTACGGCCAGGATGATCCGGTACGAGCCCGACGGCACGGCGACCCTCGTCGCCAACGAAGGCACGACGGGCCCCCACGTGCACGTCGGGGACCGCTGGGAGGGCTATCCGCCAACCGGGTTGACCGCGACCGTCTGGCGTACCGGCCAGGCCGCCCGCGTCGATGACTACCGCGACATCCCGGGCGGGGACCCTTATCTCACCGAGGGGATCCGGTCTGCGGCCGCCCTGCCGATACACGTCGATGGTCGGCTTTGGGGAGCGATCGCTGTCGGGTCCGGGGAGGGGCCACTGCCACCGGACACCGAACGGCGGATGACGGAGTTCACCGGCCTGGTCGCCACCGCGGTCGCGAACGCACAGAACCGGGCCGAACTCATAACCTCCCGCGCGCGGATCGTCGCGGCATCCGATGAGGCCCGCCGGCGGATCGAGCGGGACCTGCACGACGGCGCTCAGCAGGTCCTGATCGCGCTCGCACTCCGGCTGCGATCGGCAGCGGCACCGCATGAGAGCGACGAGTTCGGTGCCGAGGTCAAGAACGTTGCCGCGGACCTCGTGGACGTGATCGACGAGCTGCGCGAGATCTGCCGCGGCATACATCCGGCGATCCTGTCCAGCGCAGGGCTGCGGCCGGCGCTGCGTGCGCTCGGACGGCGCTCAGCCGTCCCGGTGAACATGGACGTACGGATCGAGGGCCGGCTTCCAGAGCAAATCGAGGTGGGTGCCTACTACCTCGTCTCGGAAGTGCTCACCAACGCGGCCAAGCACGCGCGGGCCTCGGTCGTCGAGGTGGACGCGGAAGCCTCCGGCGGCACGCTCCGCATCCGCGTTCGTGACGACGGTGACGGCGGCGCCGACCCGCTAAGGGGCTCAGGGCTGGTCGGGCTGAAGGACCGCATCGACGCCCTGGGCGGCACCTTCGCCATGCACAGCCCGGCCGGCGGCGGCACGACGGTGACCTGCGAGCTCCCGCTTCTGGCCGGGGCCGGCGAGGATACCCAGTCGCGCCCCGGTCGGGCGTGACGTTCTGGACGTAGACGCCGACGACCTCTCCACGGCCGTCGACCAACCCCCCCGCCCCTCCCGATGATCAAGGAGAAATGGCCGCTGTTGGAGATCAACTAGCGGCCATTTCTCCTTGATCGTCGGGGGAGGGGGGCGGGTCGGGTGGTCGGTTAGTTGGCGCCGACGACCTGGAAGTTCTGGTTGACGAAGATGTGGTGGGGCCAGTTGACGCCGATGGTGTGGACTTCGTAGTCGCCGCCGCTTAGTTGGACGACGCGGTCGACGACGCCGCCTGGGTAGGCGGCCAGCGCGGCTTCGGTTGCCTTGTTCGCTGTCGTTCCGCTGAGGATGGTTCCTGATCCTTCGGTGTAGGTGGGGATCTGGCCGACGGTTTTTGCTGTGCTCGGTGCGCCTTGCTGGAAGGGGACCACCCCGCCTTCAGGAATCAGGCCGGGGCTACGGCGGCTACCACGGTGACGGCGCTGGCGGCACGACGACGGGGGGACGATCGTCGCACGTGATGGTGTTCGGTAACTCCCAGGGAGCAAGCCAGCCGCCGTCGTTGCCGCCGAGGTCCGTCAACGAGAACTCCGAGCCGGCGGCTGTGAAGTGGAACGATCCGCAGTTGTTGACGCCCACCGCGCCGACGCTGCGGGCGTCGACGTTCTCGAAGGACGCCGATCCTGCGGTTCGAGCGCTGACTACCGAGGTGCCGGTGCCGTCGACTTTGATGTCCTTGAAGTGCACGTTCGTTATCGAATACAGGTCTTTCACCGGAAAATCACTGACCAGCATGATGGCGTTGTAGGTGTTGTCGAGGAAGTTGTCCCCAACCACCTCGACGTCGGCATCGATGTTCTTCTCGAGCGCGTACAGCCAGATCGCCCCGAGACCGATGTTCCAGTTCAGCTCGTAGGTGCCGGCGCGGACCGTGGTGTTGTCGGAGATCCACACGTGTCCACTGAACGCCTCGGCGCCGAAGCGGGATCCGATCTGGATGCCGCTGCCCTCACGGATCGGGTCGGCGACCAGGTTGTTCGAGATGGTGTTGTCCGTGCCGCCGTAGAGGGCGATGCCGTTCGCCAGCACTGGCGTCTGGACGGTGTTGTGATCGAACGTGTTCCCGGCGTTCTCGGTCTTCTCCGACCACATGGCCAGCGCGTCGTCACCGGTGTTGCGGACGAAGTTGTTCGACACAGCCGAGTTCGTGACGCCGGTGTGGAAGTTGAGGCCATCTGCGATTTGGTCGGCAATGACGTTGTGCGTGATACGCAGATTCGTCATAGGTCCGTCGAACCACATGCCCACCTTGGTGTGATGCACGTACAAGCCGTCGATGGTGGAGTTGCTCAACGCTCCGCCGACGCCGTTCACCTGGTCGGTGTCGACGCGCTCGCGGACGTCGCCTTCGATAGCGAAGCCGGACAGGTGAACGTTGGTGCTGCCACCGACCGACGCGTCCTTGCCGTAGAAGCCGACGCCCGTGTGCACAGATCCATCGGGCGCCGGCGTGCTGAGTGTGACCTGGTGGCCCTTGAAGATCGTGTACCAGCTGCCGGCGCCCTCGATGGTGACGTTGTCGACGATGATGTGGCGGTTGACCTGGTACGTGCCCGGCGGCACATAAACCTTCAGATGCTTGAGCTTTGCGAAGGCGATGGCCCTGTCGAAGGCTGCTGCGGAGTCGCGGCGCCCGGAGGGGTCGGCGCCGAACAGCAGCGCGTTCGCCGCGAAGAGGTCGACGCGCGGGCGTTCGACGAGTTGTGAGTCGAGCAGGTCGATGACGGTCCAAGCGGCGCTGCTCCCGGCGGGGACCGTGAGCCGCACAGTGCTACCAGCTGGATACGTTCGGCCGAGCAACAGCCGCTGCTCGTCGTAGAAGTGATTCGGGCGGAACGGAGTCGTGATCGTGGGACTCGGCGTCGTCGCCGAAGGAACGCAGGAACACTCGGTGATCCACCAGTCCGGATGCAGCAGGCCGGCATTCGGGTCGTTAGAGAACGGGTATTGGTTGTACAGCCACGCGTATTGCGAGGTGAGCCTCATGGTCTTCCGGTGGCCGCCGTTGACAGTGACGTCGAGTGGCGCGGTGATGCCGCCGCCGTTCGGCGCGTCCGGGATGCTGTAGCGCACGGTGATCGCGTTGGCCGCGCTCGGCAGGGCGAATTCGACCTGCTGCCCAGGCGTCAGCTTGACCGCCTTACGGCCAGACGCCTCCGCGGCCAACGTGTACGCCGAGCGGTCCGGACCGATTACCGTGCCCGTCGTTGAGGCGTTTTCGGCCTCCTGCTCCGAGAAGTCGACCGTGGCACCCCGGCCCGCCACCAGCGAGGGAGCCAGCGCGGCGCGCGTCACGGCAGGCGCGACATGTGGCGGCACGTCTGCCAGGGCCGGGTGTGCGCCCGGCACGAGGCTCGCAACCACGGTCGTCAACGCGGCCGCTGCGACACATCGCGGCCCACGGAAGCGCTTTGCGACGGCTCCGAAGATGCTGCGTGGCATTGGGTGACCTCGCTCTCGGAGGGACAGTGCGGTGAAAACGTAAGGCCCAACAACCTGTTTCGCAAGAGCTCGCGAGATAATTTCAAAGATCTGTTCGTAACTTGCTGTCTTTGCAGCCGGAGTGGCGATGCCCTGCATGGGAGGACTGTGGCTATTAGCGGGGTTAGCACCTGATGACTCCACAAATTACGGAGCACTATCCGAAAATTGCAGTAAATAGTTTTGCGATACCCCGAAATCGTGTCAGAGTGCGGCCATGACGGCGACCAGCCAAGGCGTCGCGCCCACACCCGTCACCCACGGCGTGACGCCCGTGGTGTCGGCGCGTGGCCTCGGAAAGACCTATTCCGCCCGAAAGGGCAGCGCGCCGTTCGTAGCCGTGGACGGTATCGATTTCGATGTGGCGGCGGGGGAGTCATTTGGCTTCCTCGGTCCCAACGGCGCGGGCAAGTCCTCGACCATGCGCATGATCGGCTGCGTCTCGCCGCCTACGGCCGGAACGCTGACGGTGCTGGGCCTGGATGCACCTGGCAATGGTCCGGCGATCCGCGCGCGGATGGGCTCCGTGCCGCAGGACGACAATCTCGATTCCGAGCTGACGGTTCGCGAGAACTTGCTGATCTACGGCCGTTACTTCCGGCTACCCAAGGCCCTGGTGCGTGAGCGGACCGAGCGTCTGCTGGAGTTCGCGCGGCTCGCCGACAAGGCCGACGATCGGGTCCATGCGCTGTCCGGTGGCATGCGCCGGCGTCTCACGATCGCCCGGTCGCTGATCAACGACCCCGAGGTCCTGCTGCTCGACGAACCAACCACCGGGCTCGATCCGCAGGCACGCCATCTGTTGTGGGAAAGGCTATTCCAGCTCAAGCGCGACGGCGTCACCCTCATCCTCACCACG
>DASXHV010000083.1:0-33290 GCA_036488285.1 Jatrophihabitans sp.
GTCCGGGCACCGCTACCTCACCCTGCTGCAGATCGGCGGCCAGGTCGACTCGAGCCGTGGCGTCTACCTGTCGGCCACGTCTCGCTTCGTCAGCTACGCCGGTGTGGTCAGTGCCATGGAGAACTACCTCGTGGGCTACCACAGCAGGCAGAAGACGTACGCACCGCTCACGCTGGCGATCGGTACGAACAACGACATCGACGTCAGCGCAACGTCCGGCGCGTCATGGGCACGCAATGTGGTCAACCCGGTGGTGGCCTACGCCAAGCGCTACGCCGACGTTGCCGTAGCCGGCGCGAATGACATGGAACCCGGCTTCTCCGCGTCGGCATCGCAGACCCAGGCCTGGCTCAATGGCTACCTCGGGGCAACCAGCGCGCGGTTCGTGTTCAACGGATCGGCGGACGGCTGCTCCACCATCGCCGCGGCCAGTCGCTGCAACAACGGCTGGACGATGGCCGTCCTGCAATGGCTCAGCGGCGGCGCCTCATCGTCTCGAATTCAGAGCCTGCCGCAGATCTACAATTCGGCGATGCCACTGCAGTGGAAGTTCATCTCGCTGACCGGCACCAACGCGCGCAAGCCCCGAATCACTTTCAGCGGACCGCTCACCGAGTACACGGCCTGCAGTCAGGTCGGTGGCTCGTGCGGAAGCATCAGCAACGCCGTGGCCTGGCAGCGGCTGTGGTCGGCGATATCCTCGGCGGCCGCCACCAGGCAGACCGACATGCCGCACGGCACGGACCTGCGGATCAACTGAGCAGCTGACCTGCAGAATCAACCCGTGTTCGCGTCCCGCTTCTACCGTGGTCTCCCGCTGCTGGCAGCACTTGTCGCCGTAACGGCAGGTGGCGTCGCCTGTACGAAGGCGCCTGCACCATCTCGTCCGTCGGGCAGCGTGAGTATCACTGTCAGCGACACGTCCAGCTCAGCGTCATCGAGCGCTGCGCCGACGAGCACACCGGCCAGCTCCAGCACCGCGCCGACGACTCCGCCACCGTCGACCAGTTCTGCGCCGTCCGGCCCTGCCGGCTGTACCACCAGCCAGCTCACCGTCGCGGTGCAGCGACTGTCCGGTGCAGCCGGACACCAGTACGCCAACCTGATGTTCACCAACAAGTCGAGCAAGGTGTGCACCATCGACGGTTTTCCCGGGGTCGTTCTGCTGAAGGGCGGTGCCCAGCTCGGGAGTCCCGCTGCGCGATCGAGTGTGCGGGCCGTGTCGATCGCGCTGAAGCCGGGCTCCCAAGTGACTGCCCTGCTGACCGACGCGTCGACCTGCAACGCCGACCTGTCCGACTCGGTGCAGGTGATTGTGCCGAATCAGACCCAGAAGTCGGTACTGCCGTTGAGCTTGCGGGGCTGCCCACTCACGATCGACCCGGTTCTTGCCGGCTGACGGTTCAGCCCCCGTGAGTTTTGGAGACTTGAACAGCTATCCGCTGCATAAGTCTCCACTTCTCGATGTGATGGACGGCCTGCAAGACTGGTGGCATGACCTACCTGCCCGCAGAGGAACGTTACGACCGGATGACCTACCGCCGCGTGGGTCGAAGTGGGATCAAACTTCCCCTTGTTTCATTGGGGCTCTGGCACAACTTCGGCAGCGACCGCCCGCTGGAGAACCAGCGCGCCATCCTGCGCCGCGCCTTTGATCTGGGCGTGTGCCATTTCGACCTGGCCAACAACTACGGCCCACCGTACGGCTCGGCCGAGTCGAACTTCGGCGTTCTGCTCGCCCAGGACTTGCGCCCGCACCGCGACGAGCTGTTTCTCTCCACCAAGGCCGGTTGGGACATGTGGCCCGGACCGTACGGTGACCTCGGCTCGCGCAAGTACCTGCTGGCCAGCCTCGACCAGTCCCTGACCCGGATGGGCGTGGACTACGTCGATGTCTTCTACCACCACCGCAACGATCCGGACACCCCGCTGGAAGAGAGCATGGGTGCGCTGGACCACGCCGTACGGTCCGGCAAGGCGCTGTATGCCGGCATCTCCTCCTACTCGCCAGAACGCACCGTCGAAGCCGCTCGGATTCTCGCTGAGATGGGCACGCCGCTGTTCATCCACCAGCCCTCGTACTCGATGTTGAACCGTTGGATAGAAGCCGGGCTGCTCGAGGTTCTGGAAAAGATCGGGGCCGGCTGCATCGCGTTTTCCCCGCTGGCGCAAGGGATGTTGACCGATCGCTACCTCGACGGGATTCCGGCTGACTCGCGGATGGCTGAGAACTCGTCGCTGTCGCAGGATCTGCTCACCGAGCAGAACCTGACCCACATCCGTGCCCTGAACTCGATCGCTTCGCGACGGGGCCAGTCGTTGGCGCAGATGGCGTTGGCATGGGCGGTGCGCGACGAGCGAGTTTCCTCAGTGCTGATCGGGGCATCCTCGGTCAAACAACTGGAACAGAACCTGGCAGCGATGGACAACCTCACGTTCACCGAGGACGAGCTGGCCGACATCGACCGGCACGCGGTCGAAGGCGGCATTGATCTGTGGCGGGGCGCGGCAACGAGCTGAGCCGCCCTTGTTCATGCGGGCTAGGCTGAAATCATGATGCAGCTCGGACTTCATATCTGCGACTTCAACTACCCGGGCGGCCCGGCAGAGACCGGCGTGACGCTGGCCAAGATCGCGCGCGCGGCCGAAGACGCGGAGTTCGAATCGATCACCGTGATGGACCACCTGTTCCAGATCGCCATGGTGGGCCCGCACCCCGACCCGATGCTCGAGGCGTACACCACGCTCGGCTATCTCGCCGGCGTGACGACCCGGGTGAACCTCGGCGCCATGGTGACCTCGGCCGTCTACCGGCCGCCGGGCCTGATGGTGAAGGCGGTGACTGCGCTGGACGTGCTGTCCGGCGGTCGGGCGTTCCTGGGCCTTGGTGCGGCATGGAATGAACAGGAGTCCGTCGCTCTGGGGTTGCCCTTCCCATCGACCGCCGAGCGGTTCGAGCGGTTGGAGGAGGTGCTGCAGATCGCTCGACAGATGTGGAGTCCAGACGACGGGCCGTTCGAGGGCAAACACTACAAGTTGGGTGCGACGATCAACTCGCCGCAGGCCGTCCGTCAACCGCACCCGCCGATCGTGATCGGCGGAAGCGGCGAGAAGAAGACACTTCGGCTGGTGGCGAAGTACGCCGATGCGTGCAACATCTTCGCCGGCCCGCAGGCTGCTCACAAGCTTGCAGTCCTGCGGGAACATTGCGAGCGGGAGGGCCGAGATTACGACGAAATCTCCAAGACCACGATGCTCAGCTTCGACACCTCCGACCCCGAGGCGCTGCTCGGACAGCTGCGGGATCTGCACGATCTTGGTTTCACGGTCGCGCACGGCATCCTGAAGCGGTCGGACGATTTCGAAGCGATAGCAACGCTGGGCGAGGTCATTGGCCAGACTTCGACTTGGTAACCGTCCCGGATCGGGTGATTAGTCCGATCTAATCAGCTGGCCAGTCAGGCCGAATCGCTCAAGTCGGGCGCCTCAGATGTCGATATTCATTAGGACGTCTGAGGGAGGAGAGCGTGGCGAAGTACGACCACCCGTCGCTGAGGCGACCGTCCCTGTTCAGCCTAACCTGGCAGACGACGGTGCTAGGCGGCTGGACACTGCTCGGAATCGCGGTCTGGCAGGTCGCCCATTCCAGCGTCAGCAGCACCCTGGCTCCGCTTGCCATGACGGGCGTGCTGCTCGTTGTGCTCGAACTGCTGCCCCTGGTTCAGGGGCGCGGCCACGACCCGCAAGGCGTGGTCATGTCGACCGCGTTCGTGATGGCGATCCTGTTCATGTGGGGGCCGTGGCCGGCGATCGTGATCGTCAGCTTCGGTTCGCTGGCATCAGACACTCGGGTGAAGAAAGCGCTGTTCAAGCGGGCGTTCAACGTCGGCCAGTACTCCCTGTCGGTGAGCGCTGCGTACCTGGTGATGATCGCTGCCGGCCAGCCGCGCAGCCTCGCGCATCCGCTGACCTTCCAAGGCTGGGACCTGTACTGGATGGTCAGCGCGTGGCTGGTCTACTTCACCGTCAACGACGTGCTGGTCTCCGCGGTGCTGGCATACAACTCCTCGTTCTGGGCGATGATCACCGACGACATCGTGCACTACGCCGCGATGACATTTGCGGTCTTGGCGCTTTCGCCGTTGGTGGTGGTGCTCGCCCAGACCGATTGGGTGTTGCTGCCGCTGTTGTTGATCCCTCTGGTACTTCTCTACTACACCGCGCAGATGTCGTTGGTACGCGAACACCAGGCCGGACACGACCCGTTGACGGGCCTGCCCAATCGAAAGAACCTGCAGGCGTTCCTGGACGATGCGCTTGCCCGCGCTATCCGCGTGGAGCGGCCCTTCGGCCTGATGTTGATCGACCTCGACCACTTCAAGGAAGTCAACGACACCCTCGGTCACCAGGTCGGAGACCGGTTGCTGACCCACTTCGCCGAGCGGCTGACCCATTCGGTCCGGCCAACAGATCTGGTGGCCCGGCTCGGTGGCGACGAGTTCGCGGTGATCGTGCCCGATGCCGGCGAGGAGCAGGTCCGAACCGTCGCCGAGCGGATCCGGACTTCATTGGTCGACCCGCTGGTACTCGAAGGCATGCTGCTCGAGATCGAGGCATCGATCGGAATCGCGATGTTCCCACGCCACGCCGCTACCGCTGATGACCTGTTGCGGCTGGCCGATGTCGCAATGTACAACGCCAAGGAATCACGGGCCGGCGTGCTCACCTACTCGGCCGGCCGCGACCCGAACTCGGCGAATCGCTTGAGCCTGCTGGGCGAGTTGCGTCAGGCGCTCGACGACGGGGTGCTCGAGTTGCACTATCAACCGAAGCTGTCGCTCGCCGATTGCTCGCTGCTCGGTGTCGAGGCGCTGGTGCGCTGGAACCATCCGCATCGCGGCTTCGTCCCGCCCGACGAGTTCATCCCGTTGGCCGAGCGGTCCGGGATCATGCCGTTGCTCACCGAGCGGGTCGTCACCCTGGCACTGTCCCAGGTGGCTGCCTGGCGGGCGGCCGGTTTGCATGTACCGGTGGCCGTGAACGTCTCGCTCGGTGATCTGGTCGGCGGCCGCTTGATCAGCCTGGTGTCGAACGAACTGCACCGTCACGAGTTGCCGCCGGGGATGCTCCAGCTCGAGGTCACCGAGCGCGTCGTCGCCCAGCAGGGTGAGGAGCTGCATTCGGTATTGCTCGAACTTGACAAGATGGGAGTCACGTTGAGCCTCGACGACTTCGGTACCGGGTACTCGTCGTTGCTGCGACTGCAGGCATTGCCGGTCGATGAGCTGAAGATCGATCGCGCGTTCGTGTCAAAGCTGTCCGAAGGCGCGTCGGCGGTGGGGATCGTGCGGGCGATCGTCGAACTGGCGCATGCGCTGGGCATGCCCGCGATCGCCGAAGGTGTTGAGACCAGCGAGGAGTGGCAGGTGCTGCGCACGCTCGGCTGCGATGGCGCGCAAGGCTGGTACATCGCGCGTCCGATGCCCTCGGCTCAGGCCACCGAGTGGTTGTCCTCGCTTAGCAACTCGATCGCAAAGATCTCGCTGGCCGAATACCCCGTCGAGGCGGTGTCCTGACTTCCGCGCTCCCCAATTCCATGATCATGAGCACGGGAAGCGCGATGTAGGTCTCCCCCCATTCCATGATCATGAGCACGTGAACCGCGCTACAGATCTCCCCCCATTCCATGATCATGAGTGCGTTGACCGCACCACAGTGGGGTAAATCGACTCATGATCAAGGCGGCTGGGTGGACCGGCAGTCCGGTAGGCGACTCACTCTCATGAGCACCGGACCGCGCTACAGATCTCCCCCCATTCCATGATCATGAGTGCGTTGACCGCACCACAATGGGGTAAATCGACTCATGATCAAGGCGGCTGGGCGGAACCGAAGGAACCGAGGAAGCGAGGAACCGGAACCCGAGGAACCCGAGGAACCGAACCGAGGAAGCGAGCATTTCCGGGCAACGACAAAACAAGCAGCGTTGATTTTTTCTTCTCGCGGTGGGACGCTCAGCGGGTCGTCCGGATCCGATGAGGGGACAACGATGGTCGAACTTGCGCCGGTGCTCGCTGACCTGACCGCCGAGTGTGAAGACCTCGACGGCATCGTCGGGGCGATGCCTGGTGCCGATTGGCAACGCCCGACCCCTTCGCCCGGTTGGACAGTCGCCCACCAGATCGCGCACCTGGCCTGGACGGATCGCCGGGCGCTCGACGCGGCGATCGATCCCGACCATTTCACCGCACACCTTGGCGAAGCCGCCGCCGATCCGACCGGGTTCGTCGACCGGGCAGCGGCCGAGGTCGTCGGACAGCCACCGGATCAACTACTCCAGTTCTGGCGCGCCGGACGGACCGAACTTGCAGCCGCACTGAGCAGCACACCACGGACAAGCAAACTGATCTGGTACGGGCCGCCGATGTCGGCGACCTCAATGGCCACCGCGCGCCTGATGGAAGTCTGGGCACACGGCCAGGACGTCGCCGACGCTCTTGGCATCACCCGCCAGCCAACTGGCCGACTGAGAAACGTCGCGCACCTCGGCGTCCGCACCCGCGATTTCGCCTTTGCAGCAAACGGGAAACCGCCCCCGACCGATTCCTTTCGGGTCGAGCTCACCGCTCCGGACGGCACCACCTGGGATTGGGGGCCTCCCGATGCCGCGCAGCGGGTGACCGGGCCGGCCGCGGACTTCTGCCTGCTGATCACCCAGCGCCGGCACCGCGACGACCTATCGATCACCTTCGTCGGCCCCGACGCCGACAGCTGGCTGGATCTGGCGCAAGCGTTCGCCGGGCCGCCCGGCTCCGGACGAGAGCGGGGTCAGTTCAGGTGAGCCGAGCAACCACACCGATTCGGATCGGCAACGCATCGGGGTTTTACGGTGACCGGTTCAACGCGATGTACGAGATGCTGTCCGGCGGTGAGCTGGACGTCCTGACCGGCGATTACCTCGCCGAGTTGACCATGCTGATCCTCGGTCGCGACCGTCTGAAGGATCCCAACCTCGGCTACGCAAAGACCTTTCTCCGGCAGCTGGAAGACAACCTGGGCCTCGCTGTCGAACGAGGCGTGAAGATCGTGACCAATGCCGGCGGCCTCAATCCGGCCGGGCTGGCCGACTGCATCCGGCAGCTCGCCGACCGGCTCGGGATCGCGGTTTCGGTCGCACACGTCGAAGGCGACGATCTGCTTTCCCGGGCGGCAGCACTTGGCCTCGGCAGTCCGCTCACCGCCAACGCATATCTCGGCGCCTGGGGTATCGCCGCGTGCCTGGCCGCCGGAGCCGACATGGTCGTGACCGGACGAATCACCGACGCCTCGCTCGTCGTCGGGCCCGCCGCCGCGCACTTCGGCTGGACTCCGACGGACTACGACGCGCTTGCCGGTGCGACGGTTGCCGGTCACGTGATCGAGTGCGGTACCCAGGCAACGGGCGGCAACTATTCCTTCTTCGCCGAGATCGCTGACTTGCGACAGCCCGGTTTCCCGATCGCCGAGATCCACCCGGACGGCAGCAGCGTCATCACCAAACACCCCGGTACCGGCGGTGCGGTCACGGTCGGGACTGTCACAGCTCAATTGCTCTACGAGGTGACCGGAGCCCGCTACCCCGGACCGGATGTGACCACCCGGATCGACACGGCTGAGCTCGAACAGCAAGGCCCCGACCGGGTGAAGATCACCGGTGTCCGCGGCGAACCCCCGCCACCCACGCTCAAGGTTTCCCTCAACACAGTCGGTGGGTTTCGCAACCAGGTCGAGTTCGTTCTGACCGGTCTGGACATCGAGGCCAAGGCCGAGCTCGTCCGTGCGGGGCTTGCCGGCGCGGTGCCGCAGGACGCGCTGTGGACGCTGGTACGCACGGACCGGCCTGACGCCGACGTCGAGGAGGAAGCCAGCGCGCTGCTGCGCTGCGTCGTCCGGAGCAACGATCCGAATGCGATCGGACGCGCATTTTCCGGTGCAGCGGTCGAACTGGCGCTGGCCAGCTACCCCGGCTTCCACCTCACTGCGCCGCCCGGCGATGCGCAACCAGTCGGGGTGTTCAGCGCAGGCTACGTGGACTCCGCCCAGGTCGAACACGTCGCCGTTCTGCCCGATGGAACAAGGCGAAACATCATTCCGGCTCTCGAGTGCCGGCTGATCGAATCGGCTCCGGAACCCGATCTGCCGAGCTGGTCAGCTGCCGGTCCGAGCCGGCGGGCACCACTCGGCATGCTGGTCGGCGCCCGAAGCGGGGACAAAGGCGGCTCGGCCAATGTCGGAGTCTGGGCGCGCAGCACCGAGGCCTGGCGATGGCTTGTCACGACACTCACCGTCGAGCGGCTGCGCGAACTGCTACCCGAAACCGCCAGTCTGCCGATCACCCGCCACGCGTTGCCGAATCTGCGGGCGGTCAATTTTGTGATCGACGATCTTCTCGGCCTGGGCGTCGCTTACAACGCACGCTTCGATCCGCAGGCCAAGGGGCTCGGTGAGTGGCTGCGCTCCCGGCTCGTGGACGTGCCAGAAGCATTGCTCGACTCGGGCTCGCTCGGTGGGCCCGCAGCGATGCTCGACGAACGGAGCTCGATGCATGCCTGAATACCCGGATCCGTTTCGAACCGCACAACGGCAAGCGCTGCGTGGCACCGTTCGGCAGTTCGTCGAGCAGCAGGTCCTGCCGCAACTTCTCGATTGGGAACGTGCCGGGGAAGTGCCCCGCGACCTGCACAAGCAGGCCGGCGCGTTGGGCTTGCTCGGCCTGCAGTTCCCGGTGGCAGCGGGCGGCGGAGGCGGCGACGTCATCGATCTCCTCACCGTCTGCGAGGAAATGCACTACGCCGGTGGATCCGGCGGGCTGTTCGCTTCGCTGTTCACCGCAGGCATCGCCGTTCCCCACCTGGTCGCCGCGGCCGACCAGGACCAGATCGAGCGGTGGGTCCGTCCGACCTTGGCCGGAGAACTCATCGGTTCGCTGGCGGTCACCGAGCCGGACGCAGGTTCGGACGTGGCGAGCGTCCGTACCAGTGCAATCCGCCACGGCGACCACTACGTCGTCAACGGCACGAAGTCCTACATCACCTCTGGCTGCCGGGCGGATTTCGTCACGACCGCCGTGCGCACCGGTGGACCGGGCGCCTCCGGACTGTCCTTGTTGGTGATCGAGAAGGGCAGCCCCGGATTCACTGTGTCGGCCAGGTTGGACAAGATGGGTTGGCTGTGTTCCGACACCGCAGAGCTGTCCTTCGTCGACGTCGAGGTTCCGGCAGGCAATCTGGTGGGAGTCGAGAACAGCGGGTTCGGCCAACTGGCGCAGCACTTCCTCGGCGAGCGCCTGTTCCTTGCGGTGCAGGCCTATTCGACTGCCAGCCGCGCCCTCGAGGTCACCGTCGAGTGGTGTCGAAACCGCGAGACGTTCGGACGCGCGTTGATCAGCCGGCAATTGGTTCAGCACACCCTGACCGAGATGGCCCGCAAGGTCGACGTCGCCCGTACCTATGTCCGCGACGTAGCTCGCCGTTCGGCGCAAGGCGAAACCGATCTGGTGGCCGAGGTGTGTTTCGCCAAGAACACCGCGGTAGAACTGGGTAGCTGGGTCGTCGATCAGGCGGTGCAGCTGCATGGCGGGATGGGTTACCTGCGCGAGTCCGAGGTCGAGCGGGCCTATCGGGACATGCGGATCCTGGGTATCGGCGGTGGCACCTCGGAGATCCTCGCCGGGCTGGCCGCGAAGCGATTGGGCTACGCCTCATGACCATCGCCGGGACCGACGTGGACACCTCGACGACCGAGTTCGTGAGCTATCGGGACGCAATGCTCGCCAAGCTTGCCGAGATCGATACCGAACATGCCAAAGCTCTCGCCGGCGGCGGGGAGAAGTACGTCAGGCGCCATCACGAGCGTGGCAAATTACTGCCCCGCGAGCGGATCGAGCTCCTCATCGACGAGGACTCACCGTTCCTGGAACTGTCCCCGCTGGCGGCCTGGGGCAGTGACTTCGAGGTCGGGGCGAGCGTTGTCACCGGTATCGGCGTCGTCAGCGGTGTCGAGTGCATGATCGTCGCCAATGACCCGACGGTACGTGGCGGATCGAGCAACCCATGGACCACGAAGAAGGTGTTCCGCGCCAACGACATCGCGATGGCCAACCGGCTGCCGTTGATCTCGCTCGTCGAGTCCGGAGGTGCGGATCTGCCCACCCAGAAAGACATTTTCATTCCCGGCGGCCGACTGTTCCGCGACCTGACCCGGTTGTCGGCGGCCGGCATCCCCACCGTCGCGCTGGTATTCGGAAACTCGACGGCCGGCGGCGCATACGTACCAGGAATGTCCGATCACGTCGTGATGATCCGCCAACGATCCAAGGTTTTCCTGGCCGGGCCGCCATTGGTCAAGATGGCCACCGGGGAAGAGGCCGACGACGAATCGCTCGGCGGCGCGGAAATGCATGCCCGGCAATCGGGTCTGGCCGACTACCTGGCTGCCGACGAACCGGACGCCATCGGGATCGGTCGGCGGATCGTGTCGCGGTTGAACTGGCGCAAGATCGGCCCGGCGCCACAACCGAATCCGCTGCCGCCGCGCTTCGACGAACAGGACCTGCTCGGCATCGTCCCGGACGATCTCAAGACCCCGTTCGACCCTCGCGAGGTGATCGCCAGGGTGGTTGACGGTTCGGATTTTGACGAGTTCAAACCGCTGTACGGGTCGAGCCTCGTCACCGGTTGGGCGCGGGTGCACGGCTACCCGATCGGCATCCTGGCCAACGCGCAAGGGGTGCTGTTCAGTGCCGAATCGCAGAAGGCAACCCAGTTCATCCAGCTTGCCAACCAGGTCGACACGCCACTGGTGTTCCTGCACAACACCACGGGCTACATGGTCGGAAGTCAATACGAGCAGGCCGGCATCATCAAACATGGCGCGATGATGATCAACGCGGTGTCCAACTCAACCGTCCCGCACATCTCGATCTTGATGGGCGCCTCCTACGGCGCCGGCCACTACGGCATGTGCGGACGCGCCTTCGAACCCCGGTTCCTGTTCAGCTGGCCGTCGGCGAAGTCGGCGGTGATGGGGCCGCAACAACTGGCCGGTGTGCTGTCGATCGTGATGCGGGCCGCATCCGCGGCCAAGGGGCAACCGTATGACGAGGACGCTGATGCCGCGATGCGAGCCGCGGTCGAGGCGCAGATCGAGGCCGAGTCCCTGCCGATGTTCCTGTCCGGACGGCTTTACGACGACGGCATCATCGATCCACGCGACACCCGCACCGTGCTCGGATTCTGCCTGTCAGCCATCGCGAACGGGCCGATCGAGGGCACAAGCCGGTTCGGGGTGTTCAGACCGTGAGCAGCCCTGACGTCGCTGCAGGCCTGATACCGGACGCCGTCGCCGGCCGCACGGCGATCACCTCGGTGCTGGTGGCCAATCGCGGTGAGATCGCCCGGCGCATCATGCACAGCTGCCGCCGACTGGGCATCGAGACGGTGGCCGTCCACTCCGATGCCGACGCCGATTCCCCTTATGTCAGAGAGGCGGACGCTGCTGTCCGGTTGCCGGGCAGCAGCCCGTCCGACACCTACCTGCGCAGCGACCTGATCATCGCCGCGGCTCGTAGCGCCGGTGCCGACGCCATCCATCCTGGCTACGGATTCCTGTCCGAGAACGCCGACTTCGCGACCGCGGTGATCGAGGCCGGCCTCATCTGGGTCGGACCACCGCCCTCGGCCATCGCGCAGATGGGTTCCAAGATCGAAGCCAAGAAGCTGATGGCCGCTGCGGGCGTGCCGGTACTGGCCGAACTGGACCCGGACCTGATCACCGAGCAGGACCTGCCAGTGCTGATCAAGGCCTCGGCCGGCGGTGGCGGTCGGGGGATGCGGGTCGTCCGGACGATCACGGAGCTGCCCCGCGAGATCGAGGCGGCACGTACCGAGTCTGCCGCGGCGTTCGGCGACTCGACGGTGTTCTGCGAGCCGTACCTTGAAGCCGGCCGTCACCTCGAGGTACAGATCATGGCCGATCGGCATGGCGCTGTTTGGGCCGTCGGCGAAAGGGAATGCTCGATTCAGCGTCGCCATCAGAAGGTCATCGAGGAGTCGCCGTCACCGCTGGCCGAGCGGATCGAAGGGCTTCGCGAGCGGCTCTTCGCCGCCGCGGTCGCCGCGGCGGCCGCAATCGACTATGTCGGTGCCGGGACCGTCGAGTTCCTGGCCGACGACTCCGGACAGTTCTTCTTCCTCGAGATGAACACCCGGCTGCAGGTCGAGCACCCGGTCACCGAATGCACCACCGGGCTGGATCTGGTCCGGCTACAACTGCTCGTCGCGCAGGGTGAACCGCTGCCTGCCGAACCGCCCGCGGCGCGTGGGCATGCCATCGAGGTTCGGCTGTATGCCGAGGATCCGGCGACCGACTGGCAGCCGCAGAGCGGCATCATGCACACACTCGAGATGCCCGCCGTCGCCGCAGAGTTCGCGCCACTCAGCATGACGGGTATCCGGCTCGATTCCGGCATCGTCGACGGTTCGGTGGTGAGCGTGCATTACGACGCCATGCTGGCCAAGGTCGTCGCCTGGGCGCCGACCCGTACCGAGGCCGCATCGCTGCTGGCAGCCACCCTTGTCAGAGCGCGATTACACGGCGTCGGTACCAACCGCGACCTATTGGTGCGCGTCCTAGGACATCAGGCGTTTCTGGCCGGTGACACGGACACCGCGTTCTTCGATCGACATGGGCTGGACGCTCTGGCCGAGCCGTTGGCCGATCGGAAGTCGATCGAACTGTCCGCACTCGCCGCGGCCCTCGCCGCTGCCGCCGCGAATCGCGCGTCCGCCGCAGTGCAGGGTGGCCTGCCCAGTGGTTGGCGAAACCTTCCCTCGCAGCCGCAACGCAGAGATTTCGCGGCCGGCTCCGAGCAGATCGAGGTGACCTACCGACTTGGCCGCCTCGGCCTGGTGGCACCGGATCATCCGGATGTGCGGCTTGTCGAGGCTGCGGCGGACCGGGTCGTCCTGGATGTCGCCGGCGTGCGACGCAGCTTCCTGATCGCACGCTACGACGATCCCCAGCACGGCGCGCTTCTATGCGTGGACTCATCGCTCGGACCGGTTTCCCTCGTCCAGATCGGACGATTCCCCGATGGGCGTACCGAGCGAGCACCCGGCTCCCTGCTGGCTCCGATGCCCGGCACCGTGGTGAAGGTTGCCGCCGCGGTCGGTGACCCGGTGACGGCGGGCCAGCCGTTGTTATGGCTGGAGGCCATGAAGATGCAGCACACGGTGTCCGCACCCGTCGACGGTGTCGTCACCGAGGTCAGCGTCAGGACCGGCCAACAGGTCGACGTCGGCGCGGTCCTCGCGGTCGTGGCCACCGCCGATGGGACGAGCAGCACGAAGAGCCGCGCGAAGAGCAGCACGAAGAGCAGCGTGATCATCCAGGAGGAACTGTGAACTTTGTCGAGACCGCCGAACAGCAGGCCCTGCGGTCCGCCGTTCGAGAGCTGGCCGGACGCTACGGACAGGACTACTTCCTCAGCCGCGCGCGTGCCGGTGAACACCTGACAGAACTGTGGCGCGACGCCGGCAAAGCAGGTTTCCTCGGCGTCAATCTGCCGGAACGGTTCGGTGGCGGCGGTGCGGGCATCTACGAACTCGCGCTGGTGCTGGAGGAGTTTGCCGCCGCCGGGTGTCCGTTGCTGATGATGGTGGTTTCCCCTGCTATTTGCGGGACGATCCTCTCCCGTTTCGGCACCGAGGCGCAGCAGCAAGACTGGCTGCCGAGCCTGTCGGACGGCTCGAAGATCATGGCGTTCGGCATCACCGAACCGGACGCCGGGTCCAATTCGCACAAGATCACCACGACTGCGCGCAGGGATTCCGGCGACTGGTTGCTGTCGGGCCAGAAGGTCTTCATCTCCGGCGTCGACCAGGCCGACGCGGTCCTGATCGTCGGGCGGACCGAGGACGCACGGACCGGCCGGCTCAGTCCGGCGCTGTTCATGGTGCCCCGCGATGCACCGGGCTTCAGCTGGAACCCGATCCCGATGGATCTGGTGACCCCGGATCGTCAGTTCACCCTGTTCCTCGACGATGTCCGGCTGCCGAGCGATGCACTCGTCGGTGCCGAGGACGCCGCGCTCGCGCAGTTGTTCGCGGGCCTGAACCCGGAGCGGGTGATGGCGGCCGCGATAGCCATTGGTACCGGCAGATTTGCGCTCACCAAGGCAGCCGGCTACGTCAAGGAGCGGTCCGTGTGGGGCACTCCGATCGGCGCACACCAGGGTCTGGCGCACCCGCTTGCGCAATGCAAGATCGAGCTGGAACTGGCGAAGCTGATGATGCAGAAGGCGGCATCCCTTTACGACAGCGGCGACGATGGTGCAGCGGGCGAGGCCGCGAACATGGCGAAGTACGCCGCCGCCGAGGCCAGCGTTCGAGCTGTCGATCAGGCGGTGCAGTCCCACGGTGGCAATGGCCTCGCGAGCGAGTACGGGTTGGGCACGCTGCTGGCAACGTCGCGGATCGGGCGGATCGCGCCGGTCAGCCGCGAGATGATCCTGAACTTCGTGGCGCAGCATTCACTCGGTCTGCCGAAGTCGTACTGACCACCGTGATGATGAACAGACCCGACACCGCCGTGGCTCGCGAGCCGCAACAGGATCGCAGCCGTGCCACCCGCCAGCGATTGCTGGCGGCGGCAGTGCAGAGCCTGGCCGAACTCGGCTGGAACGGAGCCAGCGTCACCGTGGTGGCCGAACGGGCCGGGGTGTCCCGGGGAGCCACCCAGCACCACTTCCCCACTCGCGAAGACCTGTTCACTGCCGCGGTGGACTACATGTCCGAGGTTCGGCTGGCCGACTACCGCGACTCATCCTCGCGACCTGCGCGCCGTTCGAAGACCACCGAGGCTGCAGTTTCGGAGATCGTCGGCATCTACACCGGTCCCTTGTTCCGCGCAGCGTTGCAGGTGTGGGTCGCCGCGTCGGCCGATCCAGAGCTGCGGGCGCGCGTCGTCGTGCTGGAAGCCAAACTCGCGCGGCAGGCGCATGCCGTTGCGCTGGAACTGCTCGGAGCAGACGAGTCGTTGCCCGGAGTTCGCGAGACGGTGATGGCGACCCTGGACCTGGCTCGCGGCCTGGGTTTGGCCGATCTGTTGACCGACGACTCCCGGCGCCGGCGGCAGGTCGTCAGGCAGTGGGCGCGCACCATCGATGCCCAGTTGCATCCTGACCGAGGTCAGCCCGTCAGGCCGTCATAGGGTGGGTGAATGAAGTCCTCCGAAGTCCTGATCGACGCCTTCAGCAGAATCCGGCGGGTCGTGCACTCGACGGTTGATGCCCTGTCCACCGAGGAGTTGGCGTACCGACCGACGGAAACCGCGAACTCGATCGGCTGGTTGGTGTGGCACCTGACCCGCGTCCAGGATGATCATGTCGCCGATGCCGGCGACCTCGATCAGGTGTGGATGGCACAGGGCTCGCAGAAGCGGTTCGACCTGCCGTTCGACCCCTCGGCAACCGGCTACGGCCAGCGGGTCTCCGAGGTGGCAGCGGTGCGCACGACGGCCGAGCTGCTGGTGGGATACCACGACGCCGTCTTCTCGCAGACCGAGAAGTTCGTACAGAACTTGACCGACGCGGACCTGGATCGCATCGTCGACGAAGGCTGGGATCCGCCCGTCACCCTCGGGGTCCGACTGGTCAGCGTGATCTCCGACGATCTGCAGCACGTCGGGCAGGCGGCTTACCTGCGCGGGCTTCTGGCCTGACCGCCTGACTGGCCTGATTGGCCTAACCGGCCCCTCAAAACAGGCAAGAAAAATGCCCGGTTTCTTGCACGCTGTTGGGATTGATGGCACAGATGGTCGCAAGAACGTGTCGATCCCCCGGCGCGCCTTGCCTTCGATACGACGGCAGGCTCACACTCGGTAATTCATACTTGTGTCATCGCGCGGCCGGCGCGTAACTCTGACTTCGGGGGTCACAGAGTCCGGTGATAGACGACGAGGTACGGCCGCGTCGCGGGGCGCTGCCCAATGACTACGTGCGCGGGGGTCTGCTGCACGGCGATGTCGCCTCCGAAGAACCGGACGTAAAGCCCACTCGCAGAGGACTCCAATCCGGCGGTTCGCTGACCATGATCTGCTTCATGGGCTGCGCCGCCGTGCTGATCATGCTGGTCTCGGCGTGGGTGCTCAACGGTTTCAGCCCAAGCGGCATCACGTTCGGGATCGGTACTCCGCACGCCGTGGCGGGCGGCACTCCCCATGCATCGGCCCCGAACTCGGCAACGCCGTTCGCGGCGGTACAACCCTCGACACCAAGCTGGCCGAGCTTTCCTGGGTTACCGCCTGTCATCCCGAGCGCTAGCCCGAGCAGGAGCGCCGCGCCGGCGCCGCCCCCGGCGCCGAACGATGTCGATGTAACTGCGACACTGTCGACGTCGCCGACCGCAACTGCGTCGAACAGCAGCTCGAGCAGCTCCAACAGTCCGGCAAGCAGCGGTACGGCAACTAGCAGCAGTCCAACGCCGCCCCCGACGAGCCCCACGGTTCAACCACCCGACCCGGCCGACGCCCTACCTGCAAACGCACCGGGAAGCTCGTTTGGCGTCGGCTCGCTGGACATTGCAGCCAGCAATGCTACCCAGGTGGGTGGGACGGGCACGTCCCCGTCTGGATTCACGGTTACCCTGACCGGACTTAAGCCAACCGGGCAGGTCGCGCCCACCAGCAGCAACATAAACTGGGGCGACCCGACATATCCGACACCGGATCCGCTCACTCCGGACCCGACCGATGGCACGTACGGCGCGCATCACACGTACCCCTACACCGAGGTCGGCCCGCATACCATTCAGTGGACCTATACGACGGACCGGGCGCACATATGGACGCACTCGATCATGCTGTCCACGACGAACACCCCTGCGCCTGCGCCGCAGGTAATCACCTCGACGGATATTAACGGCACACCGTTGTTCCTCCTGTCTGACCTCAACTCGACACCCTGGTCGTCCTGGCTCACGGATAGCACCAGCGGGAGCGCGGCATCTTCCACAACAGACCCTGTCGTCTTACCGGTTGACATGACGCAGCTGTACGCCGGCGGTGTTCCGCCGAGCGGCCTGCTCACCGTGATCGGTACGGACGGCCAGTTGGTCCGGGTGCCCTGGCCGACGCCGATGCCATCGCCCACTCCCTGATCCGCACAGATCTGGTCGATGCTCGGTCCTCGACGTATAGTTAGTTTGCCTAACGAATGTCGACCGGACGGAGGCTGTCACGAATACCGCTCCGAAGCCGACGAGGTGGTCCCAACTTTCGGTGGACCGCGATCACCCGCGATACAAGTGGGTAGCGCTGTCGAACACCACGCTGGGCATGCTGATGGCGACCATCAACTCCTCCATCGTCATCATCTCGCTGCCGGCCATCTTCCGTGGCATCAACCTCGACCCGCTCGCCCCCGGAAACGTCAGCTACCTGCTGTGGATGCTGATGGGTTTCCTCCTGGTCACCGCGGTGTTCGTGGTGAGCTTCGGCCGGCTGGGAGACATGTACGGCCGGGTACGGATGTACAACGCAGGGTTCGTGGTATTCACCGCGGCATCGATCCTGCTGGCTGTCGACCCGATGAAGGGTCCCGGCGGAGCACTGTGGCTGATCGGCTGGCGTCTCGTGCAGGGCGTCGGCGCCGCCATGCTCTTCGCGAACTCGACAGCCATCCTGACCGATGCGTTCCCGGCTGAACGTCGCGGCATGGCGCAGGGCATCAACCAGGTCGCCGCGATCGCGGGATCGTTCATCGGGCTGGTCGCCGGCGGCCTGCTGTCGGAGGTCGACTGGCGGCTGGTCTTCTTCGTATCGGTTCCGTTCGGCCTGATCGGCACAGTGTGGTCCTATCGAAGCTTGCACGAACTCGCGCAGCGCCAGGTGGCAGCGATCGACTGGCTCGGCAACATCCTGTTCGCCGTCGGACTCACCGCCCTGCTCGCCGCGATCACCTATGGCATCCAGCCCTATGGCGGGCGCACGATGGGCTGGCTCAACCCGTGGGTACTCGCAGGACTGGTCGGCGGCGTCGCCCTGCTCGTCGGCTTCAGCATCGTAGAAGCGAAGGTCGACCAGCCGATGTTCGACATGGGCCTGTTCCGGATCAAAGCCTTCGCTGCAGGCAACCTGGCCGGCCTGCTCGCCGCCATCGCCCGCGGGGGGCTGCAGTTCATGCTCATCATCTGGCTGCAGGGCATCTGGCTACCGCTGCACGGCTATGACTACGCGAGCACGCCGTTGTGGGCGGGCATCTACTTGCTGCCTCTGACGATTGCATTCCTGATCGTCGGTCCGGTTTCCGGCTCGTTGTCGGATCGATTCGGCGCCAGAGCCTTCGCCACCAGTGGCCTGGTCCTGGTGGCGGTGAGTTTCCTCGGTCTGCTGCTGCTGCCGGTCGACTTCAATTACTGGGCGTTTGCCGGGCTGCTGGTGCTCAACGGGGTCGGCTCCGGACTGTTCTCATCGCCGAACACCACGGCCATCATGAACAGCGTTCCGGCCCGTGGTCGCGGATCGGCCTCGGGCATGCGGGCCACCTTCATGAACTCCGGATCGTCCCTGTCGATCGGCATCTTCTTCTCGCTGATGATCGCCGGGTTGGCCTCGACGCTGCCTCAGACCTTGCGCGCCGGACTGCAGGCACACCACGTCCCGGTAGCTGTGGCCACCCAGGTCGGCAACCAGCCACCGGTCGGCAGCCTGTTCGCCGCGTTCCTCGGCGACAATCCGATCCGAGCCCTGGTCGGGGACCGGACGTTGTCGACGCTGCCCAGCGGAGACGCCCAGACGTTGACCGGCAAGGAGTTCTTCCCGCAGCTGATCTCGCAACCGTTCCATCACGGACTGGTTATCGTGTTTTCACTCGCGATTGTGATGTCCCTGGTCGGGGCGGCCGGTTCGCTGATGCGCGGCAAGAAGTACGTGCACACCGAGATCGAGCAGCCGCCGGCGGATCGGGGCAGGGTCAGCGCGAATCGATAGCCGGCCGAACGCCGACGCTGCCTGAGCCCCCTCAGACCGGGTCAGGCTCCGGACGCGCGAGCTTGGCCATTTCGGCGTCCACCCACACCTGGTGTTGCCGTTCCTTCTGCTTGGCCTTGCGTGGGTCCCAGAACCCGGCCATCAGAAAGATCAGCGGAATGAAGACGACCTCGCCCCCGACAGCGACCCAGAAGTACTTCTGCCACTGCTTGGGCGAGTCCTTGGCCGCTTTCTGCACTCCTGGTGCTTCTTTCTGCAGGTACGTCAACGCGCTCACGACCTTCGGATCCTGCAGGCCCGGTCCGTACTTGCTGAGAAAGGCCAGGTCCGAGGCGGGCACCGCGCCGAGGGCCGTCAGCTGAGCTGCGGCGGCCTGGACCGGCGCGGCATTCTGGCTGAGAAACACCAGATCGGCAGTCGGCACCTTCGCCAGTGCCTGCAGCTTCGCGATGGCCGCGGCGGGCGCGATGTGCAGCCCCTTCGCGATCTCGCCGACCGCCTTCGCCTGCGTTGCAGCGTTGGTGGGGTTACTCAACAGCGCAGCCTGGGTTGCCTGGTCGATGGTGGCCGCCGTCGCCAGTTCGTCCTTGTACTGAGCGCCCAAAGTAATGACCTTGGCGACATCTGCAACGGGCTTGCCAGACAGCTCGCTGACCGCTTCGGCCTGGGTCAGAGGATCGGTCGGGTTCGCCGTCAGCGCCGCGGCCGTCGCCGGCTTGAGTTTGGCCGCGGTAGCCAATTGGGCCTTGTACTGTGTGGCCAACGATTGCACCTTCGGCACGATCGTCGGGTCAGCGGCGACGGCCTTCACGGTCGCGTTCTCACCGGCATTCAATGACGGATCCTTACCGGCAGCGAGCTGTTGTACGGTGCCGCCCTTGTCGACCAGGGTCGTCACGGTGTTCACGACATGCGGCACGAAGAACACCGACACCGCGATGACGATCCGAATCACCAGTCCCCACACCGCCAAACCGGTGGCTGTGAGTGCCGGGTTACGCCGCTCCGCCGTTTCGGTGAAGCTCGCCATCCACGGCGCGTAGGCCACTCCGAGCGAGACGCTCAACAGGATCAAGAGGATCACGAACGTCGCGTAGCTGGTGTGCGGCAACGTTGCCCGGGTCGCGAAGATCGAAGTGAACACGATCGCCGAGATCGCGCCGACAAGCATGAACGGCTTTCGCACCCGGACCTTGTCGGACAGGAACCCGATGATCAACAACCCAAGCGCGTTGAATGCCCAGAACCAGTTGCCCAGGCCGTTCGCCTTGGACTGGCTGTAGCCGAACACGGTCTGGAAGAAGACCGGGAAGAAGCCAACCGCAAGGTAGTAGATGATCAGGAAAACGCTGATGGCGAAAGCTGATCCGATGATGTCGAGCTTCAGCATCTGGCGGAACGGATGCTTGAGATCAGCCTCCACGTCAATGCCCATGGCGCGCGCCTCGATCAGTGCTCGGTCCCGGCTGCTCACCATCAGCTGGTCGCGGATGTTGGGCGCCAGTTCCCGCAGACCGATCGCTGCTATCACGAACACCACCAGACCGACGACGCCACACACTGCGTATTGATTGCGCCATGGCGTGCTTTCGCTGGAGTTGCTGATGACCAGGCTGACGACCAAGCTGCCCAGCACCGGGCCGAGCGTCCAGAATCCCATTGCCGATGCGCGTCCGAGCTGCGGACTGAAGTCGCGGATCAAAGCCGGCGTCGCGACCAGAATGATGCCTTCGACAAAGCCGATCAGAATGAACACGACGGCGAATGCCAGCTTGCTGTGCGACAACGGGATGCCGATCAGGCAGAGCAGTCCGGTCAGTAACAGCCCGACCGTGACGATGTTCGCGCGTCCGTAGCGATCGGAGATACCGGCCGCGAACGAGGCAACAGCACCGCAGAGATAGCCGATGACGCTGATGTTGACGTAGTAGACGAACGACATGTGCAGGTCGGGGATGATGCCGTTCTTGCCGTTGGTACCGGCGGCAAGCGAGCCGGCCAGATAGAATTGGTAGTAGAGCACGATCGTGGTCAGCACGACGATCGCAAGGCTCACCATCCGTGGTCCGTTGCTGGGGTAATGGGCGAGCTCGCGCTTCCACAATCTGCTCACCGGAGAACTCGATGAAGCAGCTACGGTTTCCACCATTTACGCACATCCCCTTGAGGACTACCTTCGCAGTGTGAACGACTGTTTATATCCAGCCATTCGACAACCGTCAATGATCTCCACGATCTCTATCGGATAACCATTGAGCACCACGGCCGATGCGACGACCGAGCAGCTGGGCAAGCTGGCCGGACAGTTCGAACTGATCTTCGACACCGAACCCAGCCTGGCGCGACTGACCGGCACTGCGCGGGGAGTGCTCGCCATGGCGGCGGCGCTGTACTACCAACACGGCTATGCAGCCACGTCCGTGCGTGACCTGACCAGGGCATGCGGATTGACGCCGGGGGCGCTCTACAACCACTTCCCGTCCCGGGACGAGGTGCTGTTCGCCTTGGTGGAAGGTGGCCACCTGCGGGCCCAACGAGCCCTGGACGAAGCCCTGGCAAAGACGTCAGGCCCGCGCGACGCATTGACCAAATTTGTGCGCGCCTACACCGAGATCCACCTGCGCTTTCCGCCGTTCGCACAACTCATCCACCGCGAGTACGTTCACCTGTCCGAAGCGCGCAAGCGTGAGATCGTGCAGCGACGGCGGCGGATGCGTGAGCAACTCGTCGACATCCTGCGCGCCGGATCGGCGCAGGGCGTGTTCACGCTGATCGAGGGCCCACACGCCGAAGTGGCCTCGGCGATGATGGTGCTCGACATGTGCAGCCGCACCAGCGAGTGGTTCAACCCGAAGCAGCCGGCCGACGGGTTCTCCGAGCGGTATGCCGCGGCGGTCCTGCGGCTGGTCGGCGCCCGTTTGAGATAGTCACCGGTCGTCATGGCCTGTTCTGCCTATCTCGAACCCAAAGCTCCAGCCGACGTAACCCTGCCGGCCGTCACCATCTCACCCCGGCAGTGACATCCATCGTGCACGGCGCAGAGCTTGCCGGGTTGATCCGGAAGATGTGTACGTTGCCCTGGTTGAAGACTCCGGTGAACGCGCTGATCTTGCTGAGCGTGTTCGCGCGGAAGTCACGCCAGCCGTCAAATATCCGCCGGTCACCGACATAGATGTAATGCACGGAGTACTCGTTGAGCACGTCGCGCACACATGGATCTGTCGCGATGTTGTCGATGTGGTTGCGCAGCCAAAGCCTTTGCTTCCAGGACGAGGGCGCCGCGCCGAGCAAGGGCGAACTGCCGAACACCGGCTGAACCCCGTGGTCGACGTACATCCACATCGCGCCATCCGTGCGCAGATCGTCCAGCACGTGCTCGCCGGGCGGGACCGTTCTGGCCAGGTAACGGAATGCCGCGATGCTGTCGGGCTGAACCGGCCCGACGACCCGGCTGACCAGCGCACCCTTCGCGCTGACCGGGGGCAACGCGAAGGCGAGGATGAACAACGCGCCGATGACGAGGGTGGCGATCGGTGCGACCCAACCGCGAACCGGCTCGCTTCGGTCCGTATCCGGCGAGGGCTCGCCGGCTCCCAGCAATCGGTGGTACCCCGCGGCCACCAACTTCCCGGCGAATCCGAACACGGCCGCGAACGCGACACCGGTCGGCATCGCGCTGAGAACGACCATGTCCCATGAGACGCGACCGACGTCGCCGTACCACGGGACGGCGAGGGTGGACCAAGGCTCGCCCGCACCGACGCCGAGCAAGAAATACAGCATGGCGAACAGCAGATAGACAACCGCGGGGCCGGCGTAACGCCGCCAGCGCGGGTGCAACGGCAGCAGGCAACCGAGGGCCAGGACCGCCCAGAAATTCGCACCGACGGTGAGCGCGGAATGCATGACATTCTGCGTCGACTGGTTCGGTGAGCCGACCAGCGCACCGGTTCGTTCCCCCGCGAGATGAATGACGTTCGGCTCCAGCACGACCACCAGGACCAATGCGCCCAGGCCGGTCGTGACTGCCCACAGCGCCCAGTGCCGCAACGCTGCCAACGTGCCGTGCTGCCACAGCAGGACCAGCACGAATACCGCGGCTGCCAACGCGACCGTCGGGAGCTCGGAGGTGTGCAGGCCGATGATGCCCACCAGGGCCAAGGCAGCAACCGGCGCGACCCGCCATTTGGGTTGCAGCCGTTGCGAGATCAGCAGCAAGACCGCACCGGGGACCAACGCCGGCCCGAGGATTCCGGTGATGCGGCCCGTGCCGGAGATCATGTACAGCAGGATCGGCAGCACCGATGCCACTGCCGCGAAGCCGGCGACCATCGGCCTGCTGCGGTCGAGTTCACGCACCAGGCAGTAAACGCCGATGGGGAGCAGAACGCCTGCCATCGCGGGCATGCTGGCCAACATGAGCTGGGAGATCGCAGCGCCACTGGATACGTGTAACGCGGCAGTCACGAGGTTGAAGGCCAGCGGGTAGTAGATGTGCGCGCCGTCGTGTCCGGACGGATCGGAGGCCAGCACTACCGATGCGTGCAGCGTGTCGTACCGCACGATCTGGCGGATGAAGAAACCGTGGTGCATGGCGTCCCAGCCGACCGGCACGTACATGTGCGCCTCGAAGCTGCGCCACAGCGCCAGACCGAGCGCAACGGCCGCGATGAGCATCAGCCAGGACGTGAGCTCGGCTGGACTGCGCTGAAGGATGGCGGTCATTCGCGGCGGGCGGCCAGCCACCGCGTCGTCGGCAGTCCTGACCGGCCAACGCCGCACCTCGACCACGACGGCAGTGAGGACGAGCAACGTAGCGATGGCCAGCACGGCACCGAGCGTTGAGACGGACAACCTGGTAGCGGCAAGGCCGACGGCATAGAGCAGCCCGAAACTGACCGGCGGGGCTGCGGCGACCGTGATGCGCCAATCCAGCGCTGGGCAGCTCAACCGAATGGCGGCGATGCCGGGCAGCAGGGTGGCGATCAACCAGAGCAGGACGTCGAACTTCATGCGTTGCTTCCGGCCATCAGCTATTGCCGTGCGTGCATGCCGACATGACGACGTTCCAGTCAGCAGTGCCCGATCGGGGTACTCGAAGGATGCCCTCAGCACGGGCGCGATCGCCGTTTATCCTGCAGGTCGCCTTTCCAGGCGGAAGCGTCGACCCACTCAGGATCGATTGAATTTGGCTCAGTTCCTTACCCATCTCGGTCAGCTGGGCGTGCTGCCCGCTGGCGTCGTGATATTCGAAATGCTGGTGAAGCTGGAAAGCTACTACGGCCGCCACAATCACCAGCACGGCTGCAACGGAGCCGAGCGCGAACCTGCGCATGACCCTCCAGACCTAGCCGATGCATGGACAATTCACGTTGACCCGCGCGGACGCGGGACCTTCAGCTAATCTTCGAGGTCCTCATATCGCCCGGACTGCAGCCGCGCGTCGAGTTGATCGCTGTCTTCATGTCCGCGGTGCGAAAATGCGTCAATGGTCTTGTCCACGAAACCCTGAGTCAGGCTCAGCAGCAGGTTCGCTTCGGGCTGCTCGGTGGCCAGAGTTCGCGGCCGGGTGGGTCCGCTACGTTCGGCACCGAGCGCGGCGTCGGCTAACCGAACTAAGTGCGCCCTGTCGCAGGTAGCGCGCAATACCGGAAATATCTCCTCGTCGAGATAGCGGGAATTCGCCGCCCACTGATCGCGGATGTCGTTCAATGTGGTTCTGAACGCCTCGGACGCCACATCGAGGTCTTCCAACCGACGCAGGGTGGCTTCCATTTCGCGATGTTCGAGGAACTGCTGATGGGCGATCTGCTCGCCATCGGGCAGGTTCTTGTGGATCAACGGATGTAGGAATTGTTCGGTGGCAACGTGATTTTCCACGATCTCGCGGACGAGGCGGACGACTTCCACCTGTTCATCGAAGGAATCCGCACTACCTGCGAGGGTATCCGCGAGTGCAGAGATGCCTTTCATGTCACTGTCGAGGATGTCGAGGATCGTCTCGGTGTCCGATGCTGTCATACCCGCATCATGTCATCGAAGCAGCGCGCGAAAGGCACGCAGGTCGAGGTCAGCAACCCGTGCGAGGTCCGGTGAACCAACGGCACGCCGCGATCGTGTCCATACTTGGTAGAAGCAGGACTGCACCAGCTGGAGGAGACCACCGCCCATGAGAAAACCGGTCTGGGTCGTCATCGGCGTGGTCCTCATGCTCCTTGGCCTGGTCTTCACGCTGCAGGGCGCCGGCGTCATCAACGGCAGCGCCATGAGCGGCTCGACGTTCTGGGAAGTCGCGGGGCCGGTGATCATCCTGGCCGGTCTGGCGATGGCCGGCATCGGAGTCCGGGGTCGACTGCGATGAGATTCGAAGCTGATTGTGGCTGACGAGGTTTCCGATTCCGCCGGAACACCGGTGGGGCGGCGCGTTGTTCTGGGCCTGTTGGCAGCGGGGATCGCAGGCGTGGTGACTGGCCATTCGATACAGGACGCTCTGGCGCACGTCCTCGGCCCGATCGAGAATCGCGATCCGACCGGGCTGATCTCCCTCATTCCGCTCGGCGAGACCTTCCGGTTCTATTCGGTCACGGGTTCGGTGCCGGCCCGCACTGCCCAGTCCTATCGGCTCAGCGTGTCGGGCCTGGCCGCGCACAGTGCCTCGTACACACTGGCCGACCTGCAAGCCATGCCCCAGACGACCCTCGTGCGGGATTTTCAGTGCGTCACCGGGTGGCGCGTCCCCCAGGTGCATTGGAGCGGGGTCGCATTGTCGGTGCTGCTTGATCTGGCCAAGCCCTCGCCCTCGGCTACGGCGGTACGGTTTCACTCCTTCGACGGGACGTACACCGAAAGCCTCACCCTGCAGCAGGCTCGCCGACCGGATGTCATCGTGGCCCTGCAGATGCTCGGCGCCCCCGTCACCCACGAGCATGGCGGCCCGGTCCGGATGTACGCGGCGCCGATGTATGGCTACAAGAGCACCAAATGGCTCTCGGCGATCGAGTTCACCGACCACGTCGAAGAGGGCTACTGGGAAACTCGCGGCTACGGCGTTGACGGCTTCATCCAGAGCTAGGCCGGACGAACGTGGAGTCAGCGATGGCGCCTGAGCCCGCAGCACGTTCAGCCGTGCTGCAGCGCTTCAGCCGTGCAGAGCGCGCGGTGCACTGGACGATCGCCGTGCTCATGATCGTCTGCATCCTGACCGCGGCGATCCTGTACAACGGTTCGCTCGCGAGTCAGATAGGGCATCGCCGCGTCGTCGAACTCGTCCACGTCTACTGCGGATTCGCGCTGCCGGCACCCATGCTGCTGGGAGTGATCTTCGCGGCCTACCGGGCCGACCTGAAGCGGCTCAACCGCTTCACGCCGTCGGACTGGCATTGGTTGCGAGCGCGAAACCGTCGCGATGGCTCCATTCGGGTCGGAAAGTTCAACGCCGGACAGAAGCTGAACGGCTCGCTCAGTGCCGGGGCGATCCTGGTCCTGCTCGGCACCGGCATCATCATGTACTTCACCGGCTTGACCCGGTTGTCGTGGCGCACCGGCGCCACCTTCGTGCACGACTGGTTCGCACTCGCGATCGGCTTGCTGGTGGTCGGTCACATCATGTTTGCGATTCGAGACCCCGAGGCGCGCCGCGGCATGCGTCACGGGCAGGTGTCGAGAAGGTGGGCCCGCGCAGAGCATCCCGACTGGGTCGCGGAGCTCGAGGCACTCGAGAACGCTGTCGATCGCTCAGGTGGGCCTGCGTCGCGTGACGGCGAGGACAGCGGCAACGACCAGCAGAGCCGCGGCCGTAATGAAGATCGCGCTTTCGACCGTCTGGACGAGCCAGAAGTGTGACGCCGGTTGGAACCGGAACGTCTCCGTGACGCTGGCGTTCTGCAGGACGGCGTGGCAGGCCTGGTCGATATGGATCTCGCCGTTGCTGTTGGGAACGACGTTCGGGCAGTAGTGCCGCACAAATCCCACGGTCCCGTTGCCGGTGGCAATCGAGTGACCGGATGCATCCGTGGCGGTGAAGCTTTGCTGCCAGTCCCCGGGCCTCAGGGTGGGCACGGGGTTCTGCAGGACGCTGCTCATGGGCACGGTGACGGTGCGGGTTGCGGTCGGCGCGAAGTGTCCACGGATCCAATGAATCGGGATGCGGGCGGCGGCGTACCCGACCAGCGTCACGGCCATGGCGGGGATGGTGCGGCGGATCAGCGCACTGGCAGCGACGCCGGCAGCAAGCGCGAAGAGCATGCAAGCAACCGGGACGATGCCTTGGATGTCGTACCAGGTGCTGTTGTACCTACCGCCGAACGCCGGGATCAGCGGGTTGAGCGTCCAGGTGGCGAGCAGGCCGAGCACGAGCGTGGCTGCGGCCACAACGCCGAAGATCAACACGATCTTGAGCGCGATCCAGCGCAGCGGGCTGACCGACTGCGTCCAGGCCAGGCGATGGGTGCCCGCTTCGTATTCGCGGGACACCAGCGGCGCCGCCCAGAACATCCCTGCCAACAGCGGGAGCGCGACGAGGGCAGCGGTGAACGGCGGGATCGTGTGAAAGTCGCGGTGCAGCGCGTCGAGGGCGGCGCCGCAGGTTGCGCGGGCGTCGGTACAGGCGCCCAGGCCACGGGCCCGGTCTCGGGCGATGGATCCGACGACGAGCATCGCGGTGGCCAGGCCCGCGAGAATCAGCGCGCCGACCCCCGCTTCGGCGCGATGTTGACGCCAGGTCGTCCAGATCATCTCAAGCTCCCTGCCTTCGAGCCCGCGAGCTCCGCGGTCCGGCTGGGCCGCTCGAGGTAGGCCAGCACGAGTTCCTCCAGGTCGACCGGGCTCACCGTCAGCGCTGGATTGAGCAGCGGCCGTCGGGTTCGGACCAGCAGCCTGTCGTGCCGTTCATGGTGGGACTCGGTGAGCACCTCGACGTCGGCGGGCAGCCGGGTGGTGTGCTCCGGCGCGCCGGCGACCCATTGGTGTTCGGCCAGCAGCTGATCGAGTTCACCATTCAGACGGAGCTGTCCGTCGCGAATCACGACGAGGTGATCACACACCCGGGCCAACTCACCAATCAGGTGTGAGGACAACACCACGGTGATGCCCGTTGCGCTGACGCTGTCCAACAGCGTCCTCAGGAACTCCCGGCGCGCCAGCGGGTCCAACGCGGCCAGCGGTTCGTCCAGCAGGAGCACCTGCGGTCGCTTGGCTATCGCCAGCGCAAGTGCGACCTGGGCACGCTGACCACCGGAGAGCTGTGCGCCGCGCCGCTTCAGCGGAACCTCGGCGGCGGCGAGTCGTTCCCGGGCCAGCGCGTCGTCCCAATCGGGATTCATCACGCTGCCGAACCGGAGCAGGTCGCTGACCGAGAACTCTTTGTACAGCGGGCAGTCCTGAGCCAGGAAGCCGACCTTCGCCAGGAATTCCGGCTTGCTGCTCGGCTGATCGCCGACGACCCGCAGCTGGCCTGCCGAGGCTGGCAGCAGCCCGACGAGCATGTTGAGCAACGTCGTCTTGCCCGCGCCGTTAGGGCCCACTACCGCCGTGATCGACCCGGCAGGGAGCGTCAGGGTGCAGTCGCGCAGCGCCCAGAACTTTCCGTACCGGCGACCCGCGCCGATAGCCTCGACAGCCGGCTCGGCCGCTTGTTCGGTCGCCGTGCCGATCGCCGCATTCATGCGCTTTCCGCAACGCTAAAATCCCGCATCGTCGCGCGGACCACATCCATGATTCCGTCCTCGTCCAGCCCCGCTGCCCGCGCCGCGGCGACCCAACGCTCCAGCCGGCGACGCAGCACCGACAACGACGCTGGGGTCGACTGGCTCAGGCTCCGCTGGACGAAGGTGCCCTGGCCGGGACGGCCGATGACCAGGCCCTCATGCTCGAGTTCCTTGTAGGCCTTCTGGACGGTGTTCGGGTTGATCGCTACGCCGGCGGCGACCTCGTGAACGGTCGGCAGCTTGTCGCCTGGCTCCAGCCAGCCCAGCCGCAGCGCCTGCTTGACCTGCTGAACGAGCTGCGCGTACGGCGCCAACCCGCTCCTGGTATCGATCCGGAAATCCAGCACAGCACGAATGTAAACTGCCTAGGAGAATGTGTAAAGTTCCTCTAGTGAAATAGGTAAGCGCAGCAGCTAGCTCGATCACGAGCGATGACAGGCCGCGGCCACCGCAGACGGCTTTTATGGGACAGCGGAATGGAAGCCTGTCGTGCGTGGCAGGAGGAACAGCAGTGCGAACGCGGCGATGAACACCGCGACCTCGTATTGCAGGGCGCGCTGGATCGCGGCAGCGAAGTTGTCCTTGCGTGCCTGAATGGTTGCGGTGGTCAGCGCCTGGCGGAGTCCCTGGTCTTGCGTCGCGGTCGGTCGCGCGGTCTGGTCGCGGCAGCTTGTCGGAGTGGCCGCTGGGTCTTCTTGCTGCGCCTTGTCGATGAAGCACCTCTGGAAATCGTGCACGGTTTGTTGTCGCTCGTCGGCGGGTACACCGAGCGCGGCGAGCTGGGTGGAGATGTGCGGCGTGGCCAGTTGCGCGCTGTTGCCGGCGTGCGCGCCGAGAACGCTGAACAAGATGACGCCGACGATGGCGACCCCGATCGCATTGCCGACCTGCAGCCCGGTGTTGACCAGCCCGGACGCAGCTCCGGCGTCGGATGGATGAACTCCGGCGATGATCACGTCGGCGAGGGAGGGCAGGATCAGCCCCATGCCGAGGCCGAAGACCAAGATCACCGGACGCACGTCCCAGGCCGTCAAGTCACCTCCGTAGTGGTTCACGGTGAATACAAGGCCAGCCATGGCCGCGGCCATGAGAAGCGCGCCGGCCGCGAGGACTCCTCGACCAGAACGACGCAGCAGCTTGGGCGAGGCCAGGGAGGCGATGACTAACCCCACCGAGCTGGGGAATGTGGTCAGTGCAGATTCCAGTGGGCTGTACCCGAGTCCGAGCTGGAGGAAGATCGTAAAGGCCAGAAAGAACCCCACGACTCCGGAGAAGAAGACGAGCACGACCAGCAGCCCGGCCGAGAAGGCTCGCTGGGAAAACAGTGCAAGCGGAACCAACGGCGACCCGCCACGCCGCTCCTTTCGCCGTTCATAGCCGGCGAACAGCACGAACAACGCCAGCGACGCCACCATCAGCCCGATCACCCACGCCGGCCAGCCGAGTTCACGGCCCTGGATCAGTCCGAAGACCAGGGCGAGCAGGGCAGCGCTGATCAAGCCCATGCCGCCAAGGTCCAGGCGCTGCGCTTCGCGCGCTCTCGACTCCGGCACGATCGCGAGGGTGGCGACGGCGACGACCACGCTGATAGGGACGTTGATCAGGAAAATCGAGCGCCATGACAGGCCTAAGGTGCTGAGCAGCACCCCTGCCAGGAGCGGGCCGCTCATGACTGCGACGCCGGCCATCGTGCTGTACAGCGCCAGTGCCCGGCGTTGCTCGGCCCGAGGGAAAGTGACCTGGATCGTGGACAGGATCTGCGGGATCATGGCCGCCGCGAACACGCCCTGTAGGACCCGGGCGGCTACCAGGACCGCCGGAGTCGGTGCCAGGCCGCAGGTCAGGGACATGGCGCCGAAGCCGACTACTCCGGCAAGGAACACTCGCCTGCGACCAGCGATGTCACCAAGTCGGCCGAAGGTGATCAGCCCGACCGCGACGGCGAGCAGGTAGCCGGCGACGATCCATTGGATGGCGGCGTAGTTGGCGCGCAGGTCAGCCCGGATGGAGGGGATGGCCACGTTCACGATCGTCGTGTCGAGCAGATCCATGAACCCCGCCGCGAGAAGGACGCTCAGGGCCGCCCAGCGCCGAGGCGACCATTGCACCTCGGGTGCGGTGATCGGTGACTCGTCCTGGATACCGCTGTCGCTGCGATCCATGCGATAGCCCTCTTTCGGATAAGGTGCTTTAGGGACTTAATCCGGTCCGAACTATTAGTGCAGTTTGCCGCTATCGCCGTTGAGCCCGCTACCCCCGGGCTATCAGGCGTTGTGGCGCTGGCCGTCACCGGCGACGAAAGGCCCCGCGAGGTCGCTGAATGGGCATGTCACCAGACCTGCGGGTGGCGCCCGGCTTGCCCGGCAGCGGATTCGAGCTGTGCTGCCAGCGCGATCAGCGTCGACTCGTTTCCGTAGCCGGCACCGAGCATGACCCCGATCGGCAGTCCGTCATCGTTCCAGTGCAGCGGCAGGGTGAGGGCCGGCAATCCGGTGATGTTGTACAGCGGCGTGTAGGGCATGAACGCCGCCATCCGGTCGAAGTTGGCGGCCTGGTCAGGGTCGCCGGTGAATGCCCCGATCGGGGCCGGCGGTGTGGCCAGGGTCGGGGTCAGGATGGCGTCGTAGTTTTGCAAGAACATGTCAGCCAGCAGTTGCCCGATGCCGCGGAAGGTGGTCAGGGCGGTGTGCAGTTCGGTCCCGATCACACCGCGGCCGAGGTCGCGCAGATAGCGGGTGAAGGGAGTCAGTAGCTGCTCGTCGTCGTCCTCGACCGCGATTCGGGCGGCGACGACAGACCAGACCGTGCCGAAGGCATCGGCGACACCCTGGTCGGGGCTCATCTCGATCTCCTCGACGCTGTGTCCGGCGTCAAGGAGGAGCTTGACCGTGCTGTCGAGGGCCTGCAGGCAGTCGGGGTGCGCGCTCACGTCGGGGATCATCGGTTGAGGCATGAGGGCGATCCGCAATCGGTGCGGCCCGCGGTCCGGGTCGGGCTGGGCGATGCTGCCCGGTGCGGTGTAGGTGTCGCCAGGCATCACCCCTGACATCACCCCGAGCAACGCTGCGGCGTCGGCGACGCTACGTCCCAGGGCGCCGTGCACCGATAGTCCGGTCACGTCGTGTGCGAGCGGGCCGTTGCTCACGCGGCCCCGGCTGGGCTTGATGCCCACGAGACCGCATGCCGAGGCAGGGATCCGCACCGACCCGCCGGCGTCGGTGCCATGTGCGATCGGTGCCATTCCGGCCGCTACGGCCGCGGCCGATCCGCCGCTGGACCCGCCCGGTGAGCACTGCAGATTCCAGGGGTTGCGGGTGGCGGGGCCCAGCTGGTTTTCGGTGTAGCAGGGCAGCGCGAACTCTGGGGTGTTGGTCGTGCCGAGGATGAGCAGGCCCGCCTTCTTCATTCTGGTCACGACGTGGTCATCGAGGTCGGAGACATCATCGGCGTAGGCCGTCGACCCCTGCGTGCATCGGATGTCTTCGATTCGGGCGACGTCCTTCACCACCACCGGGACGCCGTGCAGGGATGAAAGGAGCTGGTCCCGGTGGCGTGCTTCTGCGAGCTCTCGTTCGGCGGTTGCGGCCTGTTCCAGCGCGAGGTCTTCGGTGACGGTGACGAACGCGCCGATGATCGGATCGACGGACGTGATCCGGTCCAGGTAGTGGCGGACCAGTTCGGTGGGGGACACGTCCCCGCTGCGAACGGCCTGGCCTTGCTGCAGTGCTGTCAGGTCGTGGATGGCGGTCATGGGCTATCCGTTTCGGGTCCCGCCGGACGTGGATGGCTCGATTCCGTCTGGCTGGCTACGTCCGCGCTGAATTGACCGGCCGCGCGGTGTACCTCGATGAGGCGTGCAATGGCTTCGCGTCGCCAGTCTGTTGCCGTGTCTATGGCGAGCGCCGCGTCGATCGAGTCCAGGTAGTCGGCGAGCTTGTCGGGAACCGGCGCGCTGAACGGCTTGGCCAGCTCGGGCTGCTGGTAGCTCGGCCACATCAGCTCGGTCCGTGGCAGGCACGGCCTTGTGTCCGCGACCACGACCGGGGCAAAGCCGATCAGCCGCAGGTGACGCAGCGCGCCGTTCTCCCGGGAGTCACCTACCACCAGCTGGATCGGGTCGTTCAACGCGAGCGCTGATCTGCCGAGGGCGAGGATCAGGTGCCAAGGCACCCGATCGCGCTGCAGACCCCTGGCCATCGACCCGGCACGCACGAACCGTTTGATCTCATAAACCTGGTGCGAGTCGCGCCCTGGCGCGGCGAAGCCAGCCAGCAGGTCGACGTGGTGGGCGACCTCTGCGGGAAACAGCCCGCGCGCCGGCGCGTCCAGCGGTAACGCGACCGGATCGGATGAGCCGACCAGGGCGACGTAGCCGACGATGCGGCCGGTGTCGGTCAGGGTCAACGTGTGGATGGTCTCCGGCCCCGGTGTTGCGATCAGCGGCTCGTGATAGAGCGCTCGTCGGTAGGCCAGCTCGGGATCCATCCAGCCCATCTGCAGGAACTGCGCCAGCCGGAAGCCCATCACGCCGCGGAGGTAACACTCAGGCAGTTGGCTCTG
>DASXHV010000125.1:0-2402 GCA_036488285.1 Jatrophihabitans sp.
TGCCTCGACATTTTCGGCATGGCTGCGGTGCAGGTTTTTCTGCGTGAACGCTTCTGACGCGGTCAGCGAGATCGAGCCGGTGATCGTCAGCTTGTTGCGGAAGACGAGCGCACGGTTGAGCCCGGCAGCGTTGAACCACAGTGCCATGTAGGTCACCCCCTCCTTCGGGGTGAAGCCGGCGACGACGTCCTCGGCATCCGCCCAGCCCGGGACGATCTTCGGGCTGACGAACGAGGCGGCCTGGATGTGGTGCAATCCGGTCTCGGCAAGCGCCTCGATCAGCCTGATCTTGTCGGTAGTACTGATCGGGCCGGGTTCGATCTGAAAGCCCTCGCGCGGGCCTTCCTCGTGGATGTCGACGTGTTTCGGGAGGTCGGTCATCGGCTGCCTGCCTTGTTGAATTCCGGAACGATATTCCGCCGCCGAGGCCAGCGAAAGGGGGGCGCAAGGATGGAGATAATTGCCCCGCTTGTTGGGCGCCGCCTCACACCAGTGGTTGACGGCGGAGATGCGGCGTGAGGAGATCGAAGTAACTGAACATCGGCAAAAGAAGGCGTTTCGCGCATGAAGGCTCTGGCGGGTATTCGCGTCGTCGATTTCAGCTGGGTGCGGGCGGGTCCCTGGGCGACGCGCTGGCTGGGTGCTTTCGGTGCCGAAATCGTCAAGATCGAATGGCCGGAGAACGAGCGCGGCCGGCTGCCGAGCACGACAACCCCGCAGCACCTTGAGGTCAACCTGAACACCTCGGGCAACTTCAATGATACAAACGTCAACAAGAAGAGCCTCAGCCTCAACGTCCGCACCGCGAAGGGGCTCGACATCGTCAAGCGGCTGATCGCGGTCTCCGACATCGTCATCGAGAATTTCAGCTCGCGGGTGCTGCGCAGCTGGGGTCTCGGGTACGACGAGCAACGCAGGCTCAAGTCGGATATCGTTTATGTGTCGATGTCGGGTTACGGCCACACCGGCCGGCATCACCACTACACCACGTTCGGCCCTGTGGCGCAGGCCGTGTCCGGACTGACCTTCCTGTCCGGCATGCCGGGTCAGCCACCGGCCGGCTGGGGCTGGTCCTACATGGACGACACCGGTGGCATGTACGGCGCGATGTGCGCGATGACCGGTCTCTACCACCGCAACATGACCGGGCAAGGCCAGCACATCGACCTGTCGCAGATGGTGGCGAGCGTACCGCTGGTTGGGCCGGCGCTATTGGACTTCACGGCGAATGGACGCGGCTCGCGCCGCCCGGGTTACCCGTCCGGCAATCGCGCGCATTGGCCCGACACGCCGCTCGCCGCCAACTATCGTGGCGGCCCCACCGTGGCGCCACATAACGCCTATCGCACCGACCCTGGCGGCTACAACGACTGGTGCGTCATCGTCTGCCAGTCGGACGAGGAGTGGCAGCGGCTGGTGCAGGTAATGGGTGCACCCTCCTGGGCTTCCGAGAATAAGTTCGCCGCCGTCGCCGGCCGGCTGCAGCACCAGGAAGAGCTGGACGAGCGCATCGAGACCTGGACAAGGACGCTCGGCAAATATGCCGCTACCGAGCAGTGCCAGGCGGCGGGCGTGCGTGCGCTACCGGTGCAAAGCGCGCAGGACCGGATCGAGCATGACGCCCAGCTGCGGCAGCGCGAAATGTACCTGGAAATGGAGCACCCAGCGCTCGGCCGGCACAAGGTGCAGAACGCGCCATTCAAGCTCTCGGAAACGCCGGCAGTAAACAGCCGTCCAAGCCCGATGATCGGTGAGCACACGCAAGAGATCGTCGAAGGGTTGTTAGGTTTGTCGCACCAGGAACTGCAGGCGGGGTTTGCCGACGGGACTTTCTGGCCGACCCAGCGCCCCCGCTTCCCCTATCAGGAGGAGATGATCCGGTGAGCGGCACGTTTCCGTTGCCCGGCCCGCTATCGGGTCTCCGCGTGCTGGAGCTGGCCGATCAGACCGGCCAGTTCTGCGGCAAGCTGCTTGGCGATCTCGGCGCCGACGTCATTAAGATCGAGCCGCCGGGCGGCGAGCCGTGCCGGCGCTTCGGGCCGTTCCTGGACGATATTCCGCACCCGGAACGCAGCCTGTCGTTCTGGTACTACAATACGTCGAAGCGCGGCATAACGCTGGACATCAACACGGTGGACGGACGCGACCTGCTCCGGCGTCTGGCAGCAATCGCCGATGTCGTTGTTGAGACCTTTCGGCCCAACCATCTGTCGTCGCTCGGCTGCGGTTACGCGACGCTGAGCCAGCAGAGCCCCGGTCTCATCCTGTGCTCCTTGACCCCATTCGGCCAGACGGGCCCGTGGCGCGACTACCTGTCGTCGGACCTGCTGCATATGGCAGCAGGCGGCGAGATGGCCTCGTCCGGATATGACGAGACAGATGTCCCGAACGCGCCCCCGATC
>DASXHV010000145.1:0-6176 GCA_036488285.1 Jatrophihabitans sp.
CGCTGGATGCGGTGTCGGTCTTCGAGGCGACCCTCGAGGACCCGCGGCAGATCCTGCGCGCGCAGGAGTCGCGTGCGCGCGGCGAGGCCGTCGCGGCGATGAAGGCCGATGGCATCGACTACGACGAGCGGATCGAGTTGCTCGAAGACGTCACCTATCCCCGGCCGCTGGCCGACCTGCTCGGCGCGGCGTTCGCGATCTACCGGCAGAGCCATCCATGGCTCTCGGAGGATCAGCTCGTCCCCAAGTCGATCGTGCGCGACATGTGGGAGCGCGCGATGACCTTCACCGAGTACGTGTCGTTCTACGGCCTGGTCCGCAGCGAGGGACTGGTGCTGCGCTACCTGTCCGACGCGTACCGCACGCTACGGGCCTCCGTCCCCGACACCGCCCGAACCGACGCACTCGACGACATCACCGAGTGGCTCGGCGCGCTGGTGCGCCAAGTCGACTCCAGCCTGCTCGACGAATGGGAACAGCTCACCACCGCCGACTCGCCCGACGCCGTCGTCGAGGTCACCGCACCGGTGTCGCTGACCCAGAACATCCGCGCGTTCACCGTCCTCGTCCGCAACGCGATGTTCCGCCGAGTGGAGCTCGCGGCCCTGCAACGTTACGACGATCTCGGCGCGCTCGACGCGGCCGCCGGATGGACCGCCGACCGCTGGCGCGACGCGATCGAGGACTACCACGCCGAGTACGACCGATTGCCCACCAACGCCGACGCGCGCAACCCGGCCTTGCTACACGTCGAGCGCACGCCGACCAAATGGCTGGTACGGCAGGTGTTCGACGACCCCGAAGGCGACCACGACTGGGGCATCGGCGCGAGCATCGACCTCGCCGCCAGCGACGACGCCGGCGAACCGGTCGTTGCCGTAATCGCCGTCGGCCCGCGCTAACCAGTTGACTGTGACACATTCATACGCGCGTTCCCGCCGGCCAGAGCTGGCCGCGCTTATCGACAGCGTCTCGCGCGCAACTATCGCGACCGTGCCGGATGTTTACGCGGCAAGATGGTGGCCATGGTTCGATCCCTCTCACCACGCGAGCGCACCGCCCTCGACGCTTTGCTATCAGCCGAATTCAGCGGAGCAAGCGAACTCCGTGCCCAAGCCCAGACGGTCTCGGCGGAACGGGACGGCCTGATCGTTGATCTGGTGGTCGATCGATCGCTTCCTACGGCGATTGTCACCAGCCGAACGCCGGTTGAGGCCGTCGTTGACGGTGCGGGTTACGACGGAGGCCTGATCCTCTTCGTAGACGACGGACGACTGTCGGCATTGGAGTACTGGTGGGTCACCGAAGACAGGCCTAACGAGTTCCCACCCGCTACCGCTATCGGCAGTCCCGTCGGTAGGTGGTAGAGCTCGTTGCGCAAGGCACGTTCATCCTCATGAGAGTGCGATTCGCTGGCTGACACGCGCCGGCTACATACGGTCCGATCTGCGCGCTCAAGATGATGGTCATCCGTCGATTCGAGCCGCACAGGACGACGGATCGGGCGTGGGCCCGGTCTGATCACGCGCTGGTCCACTCGCCCGGGCGGGGCTGCTCTGGCTGCGGCGCGGCTGGCTCCGCTGTCCCTGACGGCGGGACGTCGACGGTGCGTCCGAGTGCGTCAGTCGATCGCGCCGACCTCGTCGAGCATCTCGGTCTCGAGGCGCGTGACCGGCGCCGCGGCGGCCGCGGCGACGGACTCGCGCATCGCAACGAGGCGGGCCTTGGACGGGAAGAACACTGCGGCCAGGACGGCGCCGGCGCCGAAGACCAGCGCGGAGGTCAGGAAGGTCACCGTGTAGCCGTGCGTCGCTGAGGCGAAGGCAGACGCCCCAACGTGCGAGTGGGAGTAGTTGGTCGTCACCGACGCGGCAATCGTGCTCAGCACTGCAGTCCCGATCGAGCCGCCGACCTGCTGCATCGTGCTGACCAGCGCAGCAGCGACACCCGAGTCCTGCGGCTGCACGCCAGCGGTGGCGGTGTTCATCGACGGCGCCATGACCATGCCCATTGCCAGACCCATCAGGATCAGCGCAGGCAGCACGCCACCTGCGTAGGACGAGTGCACGTCCAGCCGCGAGAGGTAGCCGAGGCCGAGGAAGCCGAGCACCATGCCCACCGTGATGACGATGCGCGGGCCGAAGCGCGGCAGTGTGACGATGTTCGACGTGTTCGAGCTGATCATCACGAAGCCGATCATCGGCAGGAACGCCAGGCCGGACATGACCGGGCTGAAGCCCTTGACGATCTGCAGGTAGTACGTGAGAAACAGGAACAGGCCGAACATTGCGAGCCCGGCGATGCCGACGGCGGCGAACGCCATGCCCCGGGACCGGTCGGCCACGACGCGCAGTGGCAGCAGCGGGCTCTCCACGACGCGCTCGACAAGCACGAAGGCCATCAAGAACGCACCACCAACGATGAGAGAGGCGATGGTGACAGCCGAGCCCCAGCCGTCGACCTCGGCCTGCGAAAAGCCGAACACCAGGCCGAACAGGCCGATCGCGGCGAGCGCGGTCCCGATGATGTCGATGCGCGGGCGGACCGGCGGCTTGAGCTCGCTCATGTAGATCTTGGCGCCAGCGAAGGCCGCCGCAGCGAACAGCACGTTGACGTACATGCACCAGCGCCACGACAGGTACTGGGTCAGGATGCCGCCGAGGATCAGGCCAACCGCGCCGCCACCCACGGCGACGGTGCCGAAGACGCCGAACGCTTTGCCACGCTCACGCGGGTCGGAGAACGTGGTGACTAGGGTGCTCAGCGCGGCCGGGGCGAGCATGGCGCCGGCGACACCTTGGATCGCGCGGGCGACGACGAGGACGCCGAAGGACGGTGCGGCACCGCCGAGCGCCGATGCCACCGCGAACGCGACGAGCGCGATCAGAAAGATCCGCTTGCGTCCGACGAGATCGCCGACGCGGCCGCCCAGCAGCAGGAGGCTGCCGAAGGCGAGGGCGTAGGCGGTGATGATCCACTGCCGCTGGCTGTCGCCGAAGCCCAGGTCGGCCTGTGCGGACGGCAGTGCGATGTTCACGACGGTCGCGTCGAGCACGACCATGAGCTGCGCGATCGAGACGACGACGAGCATGAGCCAACGGTGCGAGCTCGCCCGCGCCTCGGCTGCCTTCCGCTCGGCTATTCCGCTAGTTGCCACAGTCGGTCTCTCCTTGCACGAGATTCGTACGAATAGTGGTGAGCAGCGACACGAGCTGTGCGCGCTCTGCTGTGCTGAGGACTCCGAAGATCTCGTTCATCGTTTTGCTCCGGACGGTCATGGCGGCCTCGAGGGCCTCCCGCCCAGGCGCGGTAAGTGCGACGATGCGCGCCCGCCGGTCGTGCGGATCATCGGTCCGGGTCACCAGCCCATCCCGTTCGAGACCGTCCACGGTCTCAGTGACCGATCGGGGCGCGAAGCCGAGCAAACCGGCCAGGGTGGCCTGGTTCATCGGGCCGTGGGAGTCGAGCCACATCAGCACCTTGGCCCGGGCCAGCGAGAGGCCGGCCGAACACATCGCCTGGTCGACAATCCGGTGCAGCTGGTGGTGCAGCTCCAGATAGATCTGACCTGCGTCGACCGACGAGACCGTCGACCTGGACATGCGACCACACCCTCCATCGGACACTGACACAATTGACAAGGAGTTACCTCACCATGAAACTCCTCATTGTGAGGGGCCTCACCATCATGCATTGCGCAGCGCTGAAGGCAGCCCGAGCTCGCAAGGAAGTTGACTGACCGGAAAGTCATCGAGCGCATAGCGACCTATCTGTCGCGTGCAAGGCCGCTTCTTGGACGTCGCGGAGTGGGACGCCGGCGTCAGGTCGAGGGTGTAGGCGTCTCGGGTCAGGCCGCTGTAGCCCGACAAGAACCCAGCCAACGCCTGCCACTCGGCAACGCTGAACAGCGGATCAGCGACCGGCGCCAGCCCGTCAACACAGGGTATAACGTGGTTATACTATGGGAGTGAAGACTGCCATCTCCGTACCCGACGAGACGTTCAGCGAAGTGGAACAGCGTGTCCGAACACTCGGCGTGAGTCGTTCGGAGTTCTACACCGTCGCCGCCCGCCGCTACCTCCACGAACTGGACGAGAACTCCACGACCCAGCAGATCAACGATGCCCTCGCCTTGTTCGATGCGACGGATGACAGCGCCGCCACGGCTGTGACATCCGGCCGGCGCCGCCTCGCCACTGAGGATGAGGACTGGTGAGACGCGGAGAGATTCACTGGGCCGATCTCGGTGATGCGCGCGGCAGCCGCCCCGCCAAGAAGCGACCGGTCCTCCTCATCCAGGCCGATGCCTACACCGACAGCAAACTGCAGACCGTGCTTGCTGCGGTCATCACCAGCAACACCGCGCTGGCCGCGATGCCGGGCAACGTTTTCCTGCCTGCGACCGCAACCGGACTGCCAAGAGATTCAGTCGTAAATGTGACTGCTGTCGTCACGCTGGATAAAGACGATCTCGCCGACCTTGCCGGCACTGTCCCCAACGTGCTGATGAGCGACATCGACCGCGGATTACGACGTGTGCTCGACCTCTGACCCGCCGCGCCGCCCGTAAGGATTCATCTGTGCACACCGCTGTAATCCTTACCCGTACTCCATATCGGATATTGCGCACGAGCAGAGGATGTTCGCGCGTTCCGAGTGTCGGGTGCTACTCGAGGCTGTTGTCCCAATGCTGACGGGGACGCCTTTGTCGGTTACCAGACTTCTGCGAGGCTGGCGCCACGGCCGCCAGGGGACGTACCGTCCAAGGAGCTTGCTAACGACAAGATAAGCCTCAAGTGTCAGTATCGCGTTCTGGTCCGTAGCCCATGTTTTCGGCGCCCCGGCGCGGAGCACGGTGGCCCGACGGAAACTCGCGGCCAGCAGCTCCCTGGCTAGAGCGGAGTCCTGGCTGGGTCGAGACCTCGCGCGATCGAGGTGTGAAGGAAGACGCATGTTGGTCGGCGGTATCGATATCCATCCTCTGGTCGACGGCACCTTCCGGGCGTCGCCGGGTTACTTCGGCGATCACGCCAGCGCTGAAGGCCACGAAGATTTGTTCATTCGTGAGGGATTCGCGTGGCTTCCGATCGGCTGTTTCTTGGTGCGCACCGGAGGCCGCACGATCTTGGTGGATGCCGGCATCGGACCGGCGATGCGCGAGGACGGCCCGCGCCGGCTGCTGGTCGGTGGCCAGCTGATGCTGGGCTTGCGTGCGTTGGGTGTCGCCCCGGCCGAGATTACGGATGTCGTCTGCACGCACTTGCACGCAGACCATTGCGGGTGGTTGTTCGATCTCGACGCGCTCCCGGTGTTTACTCACGCCACGATCTGGTTCGGTGCGCGCGATTGGGATCACTTCGTTGCCGACCCCGGAGTCTGGATGTTCGACCACATCCGGGCTGGGTTTCTCGTCGCTGCCGAACGCGGCGATCAGCTGCGGCTCGTGACAGTTGACACGACGATCGCGCCCGGTGTCACCCTAACGATGACGCCCGGCCACACCCCGGGACATCTCAGCGTCGTCGTCGCCTCGCGTGACCGGCGTGCGCTGCTGCTCGGCGATGCCATTGTCTGCCCAGTACAGCTGGACGAACCGACGTGGCAGTCGATCGGGGACGTTGACCCCGAGTTGGCCAAACGCGTTCGGGAGCGACTCTTTCGCGAGCTGGAGGACGACGCGACAGTAGGCTCTGGCGCGCACTTTCCTGAACTCCAGTTCGGCCGCGTTCTCGCAGCACAAGGCCGCCGCTGGCTCACCTGATCGGCAGCAAAGGTGACGCTGTACGGGAGGTGAGTTCCGGCGTCGATCTAGTCGATCACGCGATGTCGGCGGAGAGCGTCTTCATGGTGACGTAGCTCGTTACTGTGGCGACGCCGGGCAAGCTGGCTAACCGGTTGGCGTGGAAGTCCTCGTACGCGGGCAGATCCGCGACCCCTACCTGAAGCTGGCAGTCGATCTCGGACTCCGGACGAGCGTCCACGTGGACGGTCTCACCGGCGGCCGACCGATCGCCGAGCTGCGCGTCGGCGGCGACATGTTCTCCACAATGCGCACCGCCTACGCCGTGCAACGCGGCCTCGACGGCCGCCTGACCTCCCGGGACCTGCTGGAATTCGCCACCATCGACGGAGCGCGGGCGTGCGGATTGGCCGCCCGAACAGGCAGCATCACCCCT
>DASXHV010000179.1:0-27636 GCA_036488285.1 Jatrophihabitans sp.
GAGGCCGGCGTTGTCGAGCACTACGCCGTCATGGCGCGCGACAACCACGCCTTCGCCAAGTTCAACAGGATCGGCCTCGACCAGGCCGGTGAACCTAGCCCAGCCGATCTTCAGCTGGCCTGGGCCGCCGGCGCCCGAGTCATCCGCCTCACGCCACGCTGATCCTCTGGCGTGGCCGCGTAAGCCGAAGCTACCTCGTACCCGGTTGAGCATGATCGTCTTTGATCCGTTGAGGATTGTCGTGCCCTATACAGGACAGGAGTCGATCACGCGGGGCTGCGCCAACTACAGGGCGACCACTTCGAGCATGGCTGAGCAATCGTTCCTGATTCAGACAGAAACAAAGCTTTGTCTCCTTGGGTTTGCTTCTGTATCTGTTGACATCGGCCCGCTTCGGGTCTACAACTATCTGCATGTACGCGGAAGAACGTCAGCAAGCGATCCTGAACCAGGCCCGCAAGGAGGGCCGGGTGGATGTCGCGGAACTGGCGGGCGCCCTTGAGGTTACGGCCGAGACCGTGCGCCGCGACCTGACGGTGCTGGAACGGCAGGGCTTAGTCCGGCGGGTCCACGGCGGTGCGATCCCGGTCGAACGGCTGGGATTCGAACCCGACATCACGACCCGCTCCGAGCGATTGGTGGCCGAGAAAGACAGGATCGCCAAGCTCGCCCTGGACCAGGTTCCGGCGGAAGGTGCCATCATTTTGGACGCCGGGACGACGACCGCGCGACTTGCCGAACTGCTGCCAACCGACCGCGAGCTCACGGTCGTGACCAATAGCCTGCAGATCGGTGTCACGATCTCCAGTCGTCGCAACATCACGGCCTACATGGTCGGCGGGCGGGTCCGCGGCCGCACCGGGGCCAACACTGGGGAATGGGCGTTGCAGGCACTGGCCGGTCTGTTCGTCGACGTTGCTTTCCTCGGCACCAACGGCTTGTCCGTCGAGCGCGGCCTGACCACCCCCGATCAGGCAGAGGCCGCGGTCAAGCGCGCCTTCGTGCTCAGTGCACGTCGATGTGTCGTCCTGTCGGATCATTCGAAGGTCGGGCAGGCCCACTTCGCGCAGTTCGCCGACCTCAGCGATGTCGACCAGTTGATCACCGACACCGGCCTGGACGATGAGACCGCTGCCGACATCGAAGCGGCCGGGCCGACGGTCCTACGCGCATGATCATCACTCTGACGCCGAACCCGGCCCTGGACCGCACGGTGCTGGTTGACTCTCTTGACCGCGGCGAGGTCCACCGCGCGTTCGCGGTACGAGTTGAGGCCGCCGGCAAAGGGGTAAACGTCACCCGAGCCCTCGCAGCGCACGGGGTCGAGGCAGTCGCGGTAATCCCAGTTGGTGGACGCTCTGGCACCTGGTATCTCGACACCTTGACCTCCGAGAGCGTCAGCGTCGATGCGGTGCGGATCGTTGGGGCGATGCGTACCAACGTCGCCATCGTGGAGCCGGAGGGAACGACCACGAAAATCAATGAACCCGGGCCTGTGCTGGACGCCGGCGAGCAGCAGCTGCTGATCGATGCGGTACGCGCCAGGATTATCGGCGGCGCGCGATGGATCGTCGGATGTGGCAGCCTGCCGCCTGACACCGAGCCCGATTTCTACCGGCAACTGATCCGACTCGGTCGCGAACACGGTGTCCGTAGCGCGATCGATTCTTCGCACGGTCCGTTCATGCGCGCGGTCGATGCCCGTCCGGACCTGATCAAACCCAACCTGGACGAACTCGAGGAACTGCTCGGCACCCAGTTCGGGACCGTCGGGGACGTCATCGCCGGAGCACGCAAACTGATCAAGCAGGGCATCGGCACGGTGCTGGTCAGCCTCGGCTCTCAAGGCGCTCTGCTCGTCACCGGTGACCGCATCGAACACGCGCACGCGTCGGTGGAAAGACCATTGAGCACGGTCGGTGCCGGCGATGCGTTCCTCGCCGGCTACCTCAGCGTCGTCGACGAGGCACCAGGGCGTGCGCTGGCTACCGGCGTTAGGTGGGGCAGCGCGGCCGTGGGCCTGCCCGGATCCCAGATGCCTGGCCCTGAACAGACCCGGTCGGTCGCGGTGATCGTTACCGATCAGCCTGAGCTCGATCTACCAAGCCGCGGAGGGAATTTCGCATGACTGATCTGATCACGACCGACTTCGTCGTCCTGGACCTGCAGGCTGACGACAAGGACGACGCGACCCGTCAGTTGGTGCAACGGCTCGCCGCAGCCGGGCGGGCCACCGATGCCGATGGCTTCCTGGCCGACGTCCGCAAGCGGGAAGAGCAGATGTCGACCGGGCTACCCGGCGGGATCGGCATCCCGCACGCGCGCAGCACCTACATCACCGAACCGTCGCTTGCGTTCGGCCGCTCGACGGCCGGCGTCGACTACGGGGCCGAGGACGGCCCGGCGACCCTGATCTTCCTGATCGCGGCACCTGAAGGCGGCGGGGACGAACACCTGAAGATCCTCGCTGCATTGGCTCGCAAGCTCATGCGATCCGAATTCACCGACTCGTTGCGCAGCGCTGACACCGAGCAAGACATCGTCGAAATCGTCAACCGTGAGGTGGTTGCATCATGAAGCTAGTAGCCGTCACGTCCTGCCCAACGGGCATCGCACACACCTATATGGCTGCCGAAGCCTTGGAGATCGCGGCTCGCGATGCGGGCCACGAGATCCACGTTGAAACCCAGGGGGCGGCCGGGTCCAACCCGATCGACCCGGAGGTTCTGGCTAACGCCGACGCCGCAATCTTCGCCGCGGACGTCGAGGTGCGCGACCGCGGCCGGTTCGCGCACCTGCCGACCGTCACCGCCAAGGTCAAGAGTGCGATCTCGGACGCACCCGCGTTGATCACTGCGGCCGTGGAGAAGGCCAAGGCCACGCCGGCCGGCGCTGCTGCGGTCCCGGCGGCAGCGCGGCTCGCCACGAAAGTCGAGTCCGACGCATCGGTGGCTACCCGGATCCGGCAATGGCTGATGACCGGTGTCAGCTACATGATTCCCTTTGTCGCAGCAGGCGGAATCCTGATCGCGCTCGGCTTCATGTTCGGCGGTGACGAGGTCGTCACGAAGCTCTACGGCGGGACCTACCACGGCGTGACATATCAGGATGTCGCCGGATCGTTGCCGAGCGGTATCAATGGCGGCGTCGACAAACTGATAGCACAAGCCGGCTATGCCGGGCTGTTGTTCGCCGTCGGCAAGGTCGCTTTCTTCATGCTGGTGCCGATCCTCGCCGGCTTCATCGCCTTCGCTATCGCCGACCGTCCCGGTTTGGTTCCCGGCATCGTCGGCGGCCTGCTGGCCGGAGCGACCGGCGCGGGCTTCCTCGGAGGCCTGGTCGCCGGTGGCGCTGCCGGTGCGATCGCGTACTACCTTGCGCGGCTTCGCGTTCCGAAGGGGATGCGCGGCATCATGCCGGTGGTCGTGATTCCGTTGGTGTCGACGATTCTGATTGGGTTCGTGATGTTGATTGTGGTCGGCAAGCCTATCGCTGCCGGCGAAACGCACATGACCAACTGGCTCAACGGATTGTCCGGCTCCAACGCAATCCTGCTCGGCGTCATCCTGGGCTTGATGATGGCCTTCGACATGGGCGGCCCGGTGAACAAGGTGGCCTACACGTTCGGGGTTGCCGCGCTCGCCAGTGGCGACACGAAGATCATGGCCGCGGTGATGGCAGCCGGCATGACGCCACCGCTCGGACTCGCGCTTGCCACCGTCGTGCGCCGCAACCTCTTCACCGAGGCCGAGCACGAGAACGGGCGAGCGGCATGGCTGCTCGGCGCCTCGTTCATCACTGAGGGCGCCATCCCGTTCGCAGCAGGCGATCCGCTGCGCGTTATTCCTTCGCTCATGGCCGGCAGCGCGGTCACCGGCGCGCTGTCGATGGCGTTCGGAGCAAGCCTTCGGGCACCGCATGGTGGCATCTGGGTCATCGCGCTGATCGGCAGGCCGGTCTTCTTCGTCCTGTCGATCGTCGTGGGAACCGTGGTCACAACCGCCTGCGTGGTCGCGCTGAAGAGTCTGCGGCGGACCGTACCAAGCAAGGTGCCAGCCCACACCCAGCAGCCGGTCGCGGCCTGATCACCCGAGCTGACAAGGAGATTCGACGATGTCGGAACGCAAGGTGGTCATTGCCTCGGCTGTCGGCTTGCATGCCCGTCCTGCCTCGCTGTTCGTCCAGGCAGCCACGGCAACGGGCCGGCCGGTCACCGTCGGCAGGATCGGCGAGGAACCCGTGGATGCCCGCAGCATCCTGGCGGTGATGGCGCTCGGCGCCAAGTATGAAGAAGAGGTCGTGCTGGCGGCCGAGGGCGACGGTGCCGAAGCCGCGCTCGATTCGCTCGTCGCACTGCTCGAACGCGATCTGGACGCGGAGTGAGCCGATGACGCCGATGACCAAGCCGGTAAAGGAGATTCGCGGCCTCGGGGTGAGCGCTGGCACGGTCGTCGGACCGGCGGTCCGGGTGAGCCCGCCAGTGCCGGTGCCCATCACCGAGCCCGGGTCCGCTGACGTAGCTTGTGCGCGGTCGGCAGTAGCTCGCGCGCTCGAATCGGTGGCCGTTGAACTCGAGCGGCGGGCCGGGCTGGCGGGCGGTGACGGTGCTGCGGTGCTGACGGCTACCGCGATGATGGCCCGCGATCCGTCGCTGCTGACGAGCGTCTCCTCGAAGCTCGAAGCCGGCGCCGGCCCAGCGACGGCACTGGATGCCGCAGTGCGTGAATTTGTCGCCACATTCACCGCGGCAGGCGGCTACCTGGCCGAGCGTGCGACGGATCTGTCAGACGTACGAGACCGCGCCGTGGCGAGGCTGCTCGGTCAACCCGACCCTGGGCTGCCACCATTGGAAGGCCCGTCGGTGGTAATTGCCCACGACCTGGCGCCATCGGAAACCGCGATCCTCGACCCGCAACTGGTGTTGGCGTTGGTGACCGAAGCCGGCGGCCCGACCTCGCACACCGCGATTCTTGCCGCGCAGTTGGGGATTCCCGCGGTGGTGCATGCCACTGGCGCGCTCACCATCGATGCGGGTACCGAGGTCGCGGTGGACGGCACGTCCGGCCAGGTCCTGATCAATCCGGACAGGGCGATCCGCGCCCAGTTCGGAGATCGCGCGCGACGTCGGGCCGAATTGGTCTCCCGCAGTAGTGGCCCTGGTCGGCTGGCCGACGGTTCCGCAATCGCGCTGTACGCCAACATCGGGACCGTCGCTGACGCCGAGCAGGCCGGGGCCGCGGATGTCGAGGGTGTCGGCTTGTTCCGCACCGAATTCATGTTCCTGGACAGGGCCACGCCGCCGTCGCTGGACGAACAGATCCTCAGCTACTCGACCGTGTTGGAAGCATTCGGGTCGCGTCCGGTCACGATCCGTACCCTGGACGCGGGTGCCGACAAACCGTTGCAGTTCGCATCCCAAGACGCCGAGGAGAACCCGGCGCTCGGGATACGGGGGATAAGGCTGTCCCAACGTCGGCAAGACCTGTTGTCCACGCAGCTCGAGGCCATCGGCGCAGCGGTCGACAAGACGGGCGCGCATGCTCGGGTCATGGCTCCCATGGTCGCCACCGCCGCAGAAGCCGAGTGGTTCGCCGGACTTGCTCGTGCAGCTGGCCTAACGACGGTCGGGATCATGATCGAAGTACCGTCGGCCGCGCTGCGTGCCCGACATGTCCTGCAGCCAGTCGACTTCGCCTCGATCGGAACCAATGACCTGACCCAGTACGTGATGGCCGCCGATCGGCTCAGTGGCGAACTTGCTCCGCTGCTCGATCCGTGGCAGCCCGCCCTACTGGACCTGGTGAACAGCTCATGCTTGGGAGCGGGGGGCAGACCCGTCGGCGTCTGCGGCGAGGCAGCCGGGGATCCCTTGCTGGCACTGGTGATAGTCGGCCTCGGGGTGAGCAGCCTATCGATGGCGGTACCCAAGATCGCGGCCGTACGGCTCGCACTGTCGCTGCATGATCGACAGGCTTGCACCGCGCTGGCTGAGGTCGCGCTCGGCGCGGCAGGTGCAGAACAGGCGCGCGCTGCGGCGTTGTCGCTGGCCCACCCGGACGTGAAGCTACTGCTATGAGGATGAGCCCAGCTATCGCGGTGGCATCGCGTCAAGGCGATCGGGACTTGCCACCGGACGGAGACCGGAGCAGCGTGGCATTGTCCGGTGGTGCCCAGCCGGGGCGTCACCTCCGGCCGTAGGAGGTGGGCGGTGTTCGCTCGTTCAACCTTGATCAACGCGCAGCTGTCGATGATCGACGATGGAATTGCGCACGTCCGTGACACGGTAATGCCAGCGCTGTCGCACATGGACGGCTATCTCGGCCTGTCTTTTATGCTCGACCGCGAGACGGGACGCGGGATCGTCACCACCGGCTGGCGTTCGGAGGAGGCGTTGCGCGACAGCGCCGACCGGGTAATCGCGGTCCGCGACGACGCCGTCCGCGCCTTTGGGGCATCGGGCGCCGAGGTCGAGGGATGGGAAGTTGCAGTTGTGCACCGCGCCCACCACTCACGTTCGGGAACCTGCATGCGCGCGACCTGGCTGCGCCTGGACACCGGCGATCTCGCCGACGCGATCGAGACGTTCAAGCACGGCACGCTTGCCAAGATCGAGGACCTACCGGGCTTCTGCAGCGCGAGCCTGTTCGTCAATCGTGCCGAAGGACGCGCGGTGACGACCGTCGGCTACGACGACCGCAGCTCCCTCGAGTACAGCCGTGAAGGAGCAAACGCCGTGCGCGAGCAGGCCGCCCGCCAGATGGACGCTCACATCATCGAGGTCGCCGAGTTCGATCTCGCGCTAGCCCACCTGCACGTGCCCGAGATGGTCTGATTGGGCGCGTGCTGCCCGATCGGCCTGGGCACGAAGGATCTTCCGCTCGAGCTGGAGAGCGCGCATGCTGGTCTTAGGCGCGAAGGACGGTGGAGGAATGACCACCAGGAGCCGATTCGACAACGAGCGGGCACCCTGCGGCCGGGTGGTCGGCGGTGAGCGAGCGCATGACCGGGATGACGAGGGCCTGCTTATGGACCACATGCGCTATGACTGTGGATGTAGCCGCTTGCGTGACGAGTTCCATGACGGGAGCATGCGACTCCGGGTCGTGCACCATTCCGGCAAGGTCATCACGGACGAGCTCGATGCGGGCGAGTGATGCCCAAAGCCAGCCGGGATGAGCGATGACGGCGAGGCACGACGTCGTGCTTGTGGGCGGCGGTGCCGCCGGGTTGCGCGCTGCGATCGAGATCGCCGAGGCGCGTCCCGAGCTGAGCGTCGCGATCGTGTCCAAGGTGTACCCGATGCGCAGTCACACGGTTTCGGCCGAGGGCGGCGCCGCGGGGGTGATCGCCGTGGGCGACACGCTGGACGAACATTGCTCAGACACCATCGCCGGCGGTGACTGGCTGTGCGACCAGGATGCAGTGGAGTATTTCATTGGCGAGGCGCCGAAAGAGTTGCTGCGGCTCGAGCACTGGGGCTGCCCGTGGAGCCGGCAAACCGATGGCCACATCGCGGTGCGCTCGTTCGGCGGCATGAAGAAGATGCGAACGTGGTTCGCCGCCGACAAGACCGGGTTCCATCTGCTGCACACGCTGTTCCAGACCAGCCTCAAATACCCGACGATCACCCGATACGACGAATGGTTCGTGACCAGGCTGCTGGTCGACGGCGACCAGCGGGTGTGCGGCGTGGTCGCGTTCGAACTCGCGACCGGCCGGATCGAGACCATCGAGGCGAAAGCCGTGGTCCTGGCCACCGGCGGCTGCGGTCGGGTGTTTCCGTTCACCACCAACGCCAACATCTCTACCGGCGACGGCATGGCCCTGGCCTACCGGGCGCTCGCCCCGTTGAAGGACATGGAGTTTGTCCAGTACCACCCGACTGGCCTGCCGTTCACCGGAATCCTCATCACCGAGGCGGCCCGCGCCGAGGGCGGCTGGTTGCTGAACAAGGACGGCTACCGCTTCTTGCAGGATTACGACCTCGGCACGCCATCACCGACCCCGGTGCTCAAGAGTATGGAACTTGGCCCACGTGACCGCTTGTCCCAGGCGTTCGTGCATGAGGTCGAGCGAGGTCGGACGATCGACACCCCGTACGGGCCGGTGGTTTATCTCGACCTGCGCCACTTGGGGGCCGACGTGATCGACGCGAAGCTCCCCTTCGTGCGCGAGCTGTGCCTGAAGTACGAGAACATCGACCCGGTCACCGAGCTTGTCCCCGTCCGTCCGGTCGTGCATTACATGATGGGCGGCGTCAGCACCGACATCGACGGGGCGACGCCGCTGCGCGGCCTGTTCGCCGCCGGCGAGACCGCGTGCGTCAGCATCAATGGCGCAAACCGGCTCGGCTCGAACTCGTTGCCGGAGTGCCTGGTGTTCGGGGCCCGGGCTGGGCGGGCCGCCGCGGAGTTCGCTGCGAGGATCAGACAGCCAGACGGATCGACGAACACGCAGGCGGAGGATGAGCGTCGCCGTCTGCAACGACTCCGGGGCCGGACGGACGGGCGCGACCGCATCGCAGACATCCGCCAGCAGATCCAACAGGCGATGGAGGACGGCGCAGGGATCTATCGCGACCACGAGACGTTGGCCAAGTCAGCGGACACGCTCGGTGACCTGGCCGAGCGCGTCGCGACGGCGCGGATCGACGACCACAGCGAGACGTTCAACACAGAGCTCGTCGCAGCCTTGGAACTGCAGAACATGCTCGACCTGGCACAGGCGATCATCGCTTCCGCGTTGCAACGCACCGAGTCACGCGGCGCGCACCAGCGCACCGACTTTCCGGCGCGTGACGACGAGCAGTTCCTCGCTCACTCGCTGGCGCGGCGTGAGCGCGATGGCACCTGCCATGTCGACTACCAGCCGGTCACGATCACGCGCTGGCTCCCCGGCGAGCGGGTGTACGGAAGGTAGCTGGCAATGGCTGAGACGATCACGCTGCTCGTCACCCGGTACCGGCCGGACACCGAAGCTGAGCCGACAATCGCCGAGTACGAGGTGCCGCTCCGCAAGGACTGGGCCGTGCTCGACGGCCTGAACCACGTCAAGGACCAACTCGACGGCACCTTGAGCTACCGCTGGTCATGCCGCATGGGCATCTGCGGCAGCTGTGGAATGACCGTCAACGGAGAGCCGCGGCTCTCCTGCGCGACGTTCCTGACAGAGTTCGCCCCGGGACCCGTCCGGGTCGAGCCGCTGGCCAACTTTCCGATCGTTCGGGATCTTGTCGTCGACATCGACGACTTCCTGCGCAAGCTTCCGACCGTCAAGCCGTGGATCGTCCGGCACGTCGACTGGGTGGAGGACGGCGAATACCTCCAGACACCGGACGAGCAGTCGGCCTACAAGCAATACAGCATGTGTATCAACTGCATGCTGTGCTACTCGGCTTGCCCGGTGTACGGGGTCGATCCGGACTTCCTCGGCCCCGCCGCTATTGCGCTCGCTCAGCGCTACAACCTCGACTCCCGCGACCAGGGCGCGGCCGACCGGTTGGACGTGCTCATCCACCCCGAGGGGGTGTGGGGCTGCACGTTCGTCGGCGAATGCACCCGGGCCTGCCCAAAGGGAGTGGATCCCGCGGGCGCGATCCAACGCTACAAGCTGACCGCGGCAATGCAGTCCGTCCGGGCGCTTGTGCTGCCGTGGAGCGCGCGATGACCGCAACCCGGCCGCGAGCGTACCGGCAGGCCGTCCCGAGATTGTGGTGGCTGCGGCGGCGTTCATACCTGCTGTTCATGCTGCGTGAGCTGAGCTGTGTGTTCGTGGCTTGGGCGGTGTTGTTCCTGCTGCTGTTGCTCAAAGCGGTCGGCAACGGGCACGTCGACTACCAGCGGTTCCTGGAGTGGGCGGCCAAGCCCTGGGTGATCGCGGTGAATGTGGTCGCACTGGCGTTTCTGGTCTTCCACGCGGTGACGTGGTTCAACCTCGCCCCGAAGGCAATGGTGATCCGGGTTCCTAAGCAGATGCTTGCCGTAGCACCGAAGGCGATCGTGCGTCGCCTGCCGGAGGGCCGGGTACCTGGGTGGCTGATCGTCGCACAGAACTACATTGCCTGGGTCTGTGTGTCGGCAATCGTGGCCGGGCTGGTGATGTGGAGCGGGTCGTGAGGCGCCGGACGAGGCCGATCGAGCCGTTCCTCTGGCTGCTCTTCAGCGCCGGCGGAGTGCTGGCTGCTCTGTTCCTGCCCGTGGTGCTTTTGCTGTTCGGCGTGGCGTATCCACTAGGCGGAATCGGCCCGCCGACGTACCAGAGCCTGCACGCGCTGGCCGCGCACGCGCTGACTCGTGTCGTCATCTTCAGTGTCTGCGTGCTATCGCTGTTCCACTGGGCGCACCGCTTCCGTTTCACGCTGCTGCACGGGCTGCAAATCGGTCGACTGGACCGGGTGGTGAGCATGTTCTGCTACGACGGCGCGCTCGTGGGGTCGCTGGCCGCGCTGGTCGTCCTAATGCGATTGTGACCGAACCCTGTGGGGGTCAAGAACCTCGGACCGGGCAGTTGATCGTGATTTTGGCATGATCGTGGCGGTGTTGCGCCGGCAGGTGAGTGCCCGAGGTTGGAGTCGGGGGATCGGCTGGTGTTCGCCGCGCTGTCTCGGCTGCTGCCGCGCGAGCTGTTGAAGTGGCTCTGTTGCGTTGATGGTGCCCGGCCGGCGTCAGAGACAATGAAGCGGTGATCAATTCGAGGTCTGTGTCGTCGTCTGCACCTGCCGGCTACCGCTTCCCGGGCGAGGTGATTGCGGTCGCCGTGCGGTGGTATCTGCGCTATGGCCTGTCCTATCGCGATGTCGAGGAACTACTGGGTGAACGCGGCATCGTGGTGGACCACGTGACGATCTACCGCTGGGTCCAGACCTTCACACCCGAATTCATCGACGCCGCACGATCGAGCCGCCACGCTATCGGTGATCGCGGGTTCGTCGACGAGACCTACGTCAAGATCGCCGGACGGTGGACCTATCTCTACCGAGCGGTCGATCAGCACGGCCAGGTCATCGACGTCCTGCTCTCCGAACGCCGCGATGGCGCGGCCGCGCGGGCTTTCCTCGCCCGCGCCTTGGCCCACGCTACGATGCCAGTCGAGGTCACGACTGACCGGGCGGCGGTCTACCCACGCCTCATCGACGAGCTGGCTCCTGGTGCGCGACACGTCCTCGAGCAGCACGCGAGTAACAATCGGATTGAAGCCGATCACGGCCGGCTCAGAGTTCGCCTGCGCCCGATGCGCGGACTCAAACGACTTGCCTCAGCTCGAACACTCGCCTCGGGGCACGCATTCGTGCAGAACCTCCGTCGCGGACACTACGAACTCACCGCTCACCAGCCGGTTTCCGACCGCGCCCGAGACGCGTTCACCGAACTCACGCCCTGCCTGTAGGAAGCCGCTACGAGACCGCACGATCGGTTCGAGATGCGCCCCGCCGAGTCAGCGCAACAGAGCCATTCGAGATCGTCTGCTGGCGATGCCTGCCAACCGATCGCGACGCGTCCCGCAGAGGTTGCTCATCTGAGACCGCCGCCGTGCGCATGTACGTCTCGGTGCTTGAGCATGTTTAGCTCTTGCGTGGCGCTGCTGTCGTGGCTGGGGTAGAACGCAGTGTGACGCTCACGCTTTGTTCCGATCCTGTTCCACGGGACCGTGTCGGAGCTCCGGCTACCGGCGTCTGGCCGGGGGTGGCGAAGAGCAAGCGCCGCCGTCCGGTCACCCCGCACTACATCGGGATTGTGCCCCGGCAACGGGATCTCCACAGGGCCGGGCCTCAATGCGCACACGCCCGCACCCCGTGCGGTGGATACTGCGAGCATGGACGTCACCGGATTTGGGTGGAGCGGTACTCGCACGGAGCGCAGCAAAGAGATGGCGGACTTCTACGAGTCCGTGCTGGGTCTGAGGCCAGTGCACACCGAGCCAGGCTTCTGGGTCTACGAGCTTCCGGATGGCCGCCACGTCGAGGTCTTCGGCCTGGACTATCCGGGCAAGGACCACTTCGTCACCGGACCGGTCGTGGGCTTCGCCGTCCGAGACTTGCCAGGAGCCGTCGAGGAGCTGCGTGCGGCGGGCGTCGAACTGCTCGGCGAGCCGGGAGCGACCTGGCAACATTTCCGAGGACCTGATGGCAACGTCTACGAACTCGTGTCCAGCTGATGGCACGCCTCCCACGAGAGCATGGCGAGTTCAATCAGTCGTCGCAACACCCGTTCTGATGCGAGGTGTTGTGCATGTGGTCGAAGAAGGAGTTGATCGATAAGCAGGCCGAGTTCTGGGCCGTGCTGTCCGGCGGCGTGACGCTGCAGGCGGCCTGTGACGCTGTCGGAGTGAATCGACGAACAGGACGCCGTTGGCGGCAGGCGACGGGTGGGCGGATCCCGCGCACGTCAGCGCCCCCGTCGGGTCGGTACCTGTCGCTGGACGGGCATCTGCAGATGGCCGATCCTCGGCTGGCCGGCGCCACGGTGCACGCGATCGCCACCGAGCTTGACCGCTCGCCCTCGACGGTCAATCGCGAGCTGCGCCGCAACGGCCCGACTACCGGCGCGCGGGCGGGAAATAATGGCCGTAAGCGGCGCAGAAACGAGCCGAGCTGCGGACGTCGATCCAAGGCGAGCAAGTTCGACAACCCGGAACTGGCGTCGGTGGTGCAGGCCAAGCTGTGCCCGCGAGGGTCCACCGTCAGACGAACAACGAAGATCCCGGACATGGTCATGATCAGCGAGCGGCCGGGCGAGGTCGCCGACCGGCCGTGCCAGGACATTGGGAATGGGATTTGATGTTGGCGTCGAACTGCCGTTCGGCCATCGCGACCCTGGTCGAGCGTCAGAGCCGTTACACGATGCTGGTCCTACTCGGTAACCACTTCGCCGCACGCCGGCGCGAGCGCCGACTCGGCGCCGTTCAACGTGCGCTTCGCTCGAGTCGCCCGGTCGGTCTGGTCGTACCCTAGGGGGCAGCCCGCTGACGGGACCTCCTACCGAACGACCAAGATCATCTGGAATGTTAGTCCGCTCGGTCGCATGTCGCGCCTGCCGAGGTTCGTGTTTCGAGACGGCCTGGTGATCAGGCTTGGGTGCGGTTGGCGAGGATAATCACGCTCAGGCACAGCTCCTTCAGATTATGGTCGGGCGGCTCGGGCCGGGTGGCTTGCCGCTCACCGGTGGACCCGCAGCGGAGTGGGAAGCCGAGGCGAGGCGCATGCAGGACCCGGTGGGGCGGCAGGACAAGCCGAGCACCGGTCTGACGGCTGCGGCAGAAGCGATCTCGGCGGGGACCACTGGCCGATGGTTGCGTGCGGTGTCCCAGTTCGGTCTGGTCTCCCGCGCCGTGGTGTACCTGCTCGTGGGCTACCTCACCTGGCGCCTGGCGCTCGCCGCCCATGGGCGTACCGCCGAACCGGTCAGCGGCACCGGAGCCATCCAGGAAGCCGCGCGGCACTCCTGGGGCCAGGCGTCGCTGCTGCTGCTCGCCGCCGGATTCGCCGGCTACGCGCTCACCCAGCTCATCGAAGCCATCTTTCGACCCCGACACGCCGGCAGCACCATCCACCGGTGGCGTCAGCGGGTGGTCTCGACGTGGGGATGCCTGCTGTACTCCGCGTTTTGCGTGAGCACCATCTCGGTGCTGGTCGCGATCCGACGACCCGCCGGCACCGCTGGGTCCGAGCAGCGGCAGGACACCGCCGTCACCGCGGCCGTGCTGCGCACCGGACCGGGGCGCCTGCTCCTTCTTCTGGCCGGCCTCATGGTGGTGATCGCCGGCGCCGAACTGGTCCGCCGGTCGCTACGGCTCACCTTCCAAGAGCGGTTCATCACTCACCTACACCCCAGAGTGTTAGGCACCGCCGCCCGCGCCCTTGGCGCCTTCGGCTGCCTCGCCCGCGCCACCGTCTTCGTCCTCGTCGGTATCTTCATCATCAAAGCCGCCGTGCTGGGCGACCCACGAGACAGCAAAGGACTCGACGCGACCTTCCGCTCGGTGGCCCGCTCTCCCTACGGCCCGATCACCTTGGCCGCGCTGGCGTTCGGCCTTATCTCCTATGGCCTGTACTGCCTGCTCGAAGCCCGCTATCGCGACCTGACACCGGGGCGATGAGCAGAGCCAGATCGCCGGGCCGGGGTTCCTTACTCCTCCCGTGCTCGACCGGCAGCCCGGGAGCAAGGCACTCGCTAGACCATCTCGGGGACTCGTATGTGCGCGACCGCCAGTTCGAACTCGCAGACCTCCAAGGCAGTGGCGTGGCCTGCTGCGTTCCGGCCGACCTGATCTGTTTCGCCTGCTCCCGGCTCGCCGCCATCGCCGCTCAATCGTCGATGATCACCAGCCACCCGATGACGATCCGCTTCTGGTGCGGCTGGGCGGTCATCTATTCTCCCGTTCCTGAGGGCCGGGGGAGGTGCTGGATCGCGAACTCGATGACAGTGGAGATGTCGTCGCTGGGTTGCCAGCGGGCCTGGGGTGACCGGCGGTGTGTCAGCTGTGGACAGCGCCACGTGCCCGGCGGCGCTCTCGCAGAACGGTCATCAGGGTGGCGAGGCCCAGTCCGATTGCGAGTGCGATCAGCCATGGGCCCCAGAAGCCGATCGAGCCGGTGTGTACGCCGTCGCTGTGCGCGGGCCCCCAGCCGACCATGGCCACTGCGATGGCCCACAGTGCCGTGACCGCGATGAGTGCGCGGCGTCGGGATAGCAGCAATCCGGCGGCGATGGCCAGAATCAGGAATGGGATGTCCATGGTCTCGTCCTTTGGTCGGTGTCCCTCGGCCTGGTGGAGGTGGCCGCGGTGACTCCGTCAGCTTGCTGTTGATGATCGTGCCCTGTCGTCCGGTCCAGGGGTGGTTGCATCGCGGCCGTTGTCCGCCGGTGGGGGGATCGGGGATCCGCTCACGGGCTGGTCTCAAGAGCGGCTGGTGGTCGTACGGTTCACCTGTGGACCTGATGGCCAGAGCGCGTTGGTTTGCGGCCAAGCCGCTGCTCGTCGATGGCGTGATCGCGGTGGTTCTGAGCGTGATGGCGCAGGTTCAGACGGGTTGGGCGGTGTCGGTCGCGGACCGGACTCTGCTTTTCGTCGTGACGGGCGTGCTCGCATGGCGGCGACGGGCGCCGCTCACCACGTCGCTGATGGTGGCGGGTGCGGTTGCGCTGATGGCGGTCACGCCGCAGCAGCCGTCGGTATTCGGTGAGTACCTCGCCGTCATACTCGCCGCCTATACCGTCGCCGAGCGCCGCGGCATCTGGGTGGCAGTCCTGGGTGGCCTGGCGATGGTCGCCGGCGTCATCGCACACGACATCGCATCGCCCGACTACGACTCGGCGGGTGCGATCGCCGGGGATCTGATCGTGCCCGCCCTGATCTGGGGTCTGGGGAGGATCGTCAATTTCCAGTATTGGCGCGCCGATCGCAGCCAGGTCCTCCTCGAGCAACTGGAGCAGGCCCAGGCCGAACTCGCCCGCGGCGCTGTGGCCGCCGAACGCGCGCACCTCGCCCGTGAACTGCACGACGTGGTCACCCACAGCGTGAGCGTTGTCGTCATCCAGGCCCAGGGCGCCCAGCGTGTCCTCGACGGCGCCCAGCCGGAGGTCCGCCAGTCCCTGGCCGACATCGAGAGCGCCGGCCGCACGGCGCTCATCGAGATGCGCCGACTTCTTGGCCTGTTGCGTGATGACGAGCGGCAGCACGCAACGCAGCCGGGTCTTGCCGAGTTGCCGCAGCTGTTCACGCAGGTGCGAGCAGCCGGTCTGGCAGTGCAGTTCACCCAGACCGGGACACGGCGCGCCCTTGACCACGGTGTCGAGCTTTCGGTTTACCGCATCGTGCAGGAGGCACTGACGAACGCGCTCAAGCACGCACCTCGATCGCTGGTTACCGTGGAACTCGCGCATTGGGCTGACAGGATCGAGCTGTGCATCAGCGACAACGGCACGAGCGCGGGCACCGACGGTGATGGCGGTCGCGGTCTGCTCGGGATTCGCGAACGGGTCTCGCTCTACGGCGGAACCCTCGAGGCAGGCCCGCTGCCTGACGGTGGATTCCGCCTCCACGCGCGGCTGCCGGTCAAGCAGGTGACGCCATGATCCGAGTTGCGATAGCCGATGACCAGGACATGGTGCGCACCGGCCTGCGGTTGATCCTGTTGCGTGAGGATGACATCGACGTGGTCGCCGACGCGCGCAACGGGCGGGAAGCGGTCGAGGTCGCTCGGCGGGTACAGCCCGACGTCGTGCTCATGGACATTCGCATGCCGCTGATGAACGGAATCGAGGCAACCGCACAACTGGTTGCTGACGCAGGCTGTTCGTCACGGGTGCTCATCCTGACGACCTTCGACGATGACGCATTCGTCTATGACGCGCTCGCCGCCGGCGCCAGCGGATTCCTACTCAAAGACGCCCCGGCCGACGAGCTGATTACCGCAATTCGCGTTATCGCCTCCGGCGAGGCGATCCTCGCCCCGGCGGTCACCCGACGGCTCATCGAACAGTTCAGCCGCCACCGTCCCAGGTCTCCGGACGTAACCTCTGTCGGCGCGCTGACCGACCGAGAGCGACAAGTGCTGCGGTGCATGGCCGACGGCCTCAACAACGCTGAGATCGCACATGCCCTCACCATCGGTGATGCCACCGTCAAGACACACGTCGCCCGCATCCTGCAGAAAGTCGGTGCCCGCGACCGCGTGCAAGCCGTCATCACGGCCTACCGCTCCGGCCTGGCCTATGACGAAGCGCCGGCCCTCGAATGACGCCTCAAGCGAGATGCAGACACTGACCTACCCGAGCGGCACCGTGTGCCGCAAGCGGAACCACTTGAGGGGAAGGCTCTTCGACGCAGCAACTGAGCGCCAACTCCCATTAGCGGATCCGCTTACGGGGCTGCCGGCACGTCGCGGCCGAGGAACGCGACCAGCCTGACGATCGCCGGGGCGGCGTCGGCGACGTGCCGTGCCGGGCCGAAACAGCCGCCGCCGGGACGTACTGCTCGCCCATCCGCGCGTGCGAAGGCCAGCGACTCCTCGGCAGCATCCTCCGGCAGATCCGCCAGTCGTCCGAGAGCCTGGGCGAGGTCCCAGCCGTGGGCCAGCAGGTCGTACATGCGGATCTTCAGCCGCTCCGCGCCGGTGGCGGCACCGAGCGGGCCCTGGTAGGAGCGATCGAGAACGCCTGGCTTCCCAAACGCGTCGAGCAACACGGCAGCCGATTCGCGATAGGCGCGGGCGAGCTGGTCGCTCGGCGTCCCGTCACCCCGCTGCGGCAGCGGTTGCTCAGCGAGCACCGCGGCGAACACGAGATTCTTGCCGACCAGATGCTCGACGAGACGGTGCACGGTCCAGTCCATGCACTGAGTCGGCGCGGACCACTGGCCGGGCTGGATCGCATCGACCAGCTCGCCCACTGCGGCGAACGAACGAGCGAGTCGGTCGAGCTGGATTTCGTTGTCTACGGCCACGAGGCCACCTCTCATAGGTGGCGCCACCGGGCAAGCTGCCCTAGGTCAGCAAACTCCAGGAGGCGCGGAAACGGTCATCGACACGGAACGTCGCACCTCCTTCCAACTCCAACGGTCGACGATGAGTGTGGCACACCAGCCGTCGCGGTCGGCCGAGATTCCTTGATCTTCGATGGGGCATGGCGTTGTGAGACAGCCGAAGAGGGCAGGCGTGGCGGAGGGGCGGAGTGCGCGCGTCTGGGCCAGGCACTGGTGTCGGCGTGCTCCGCCCAGATTGGCGATGTGTGATTGTCGAATGCGTCCGGGCCAGTTCGTGGTGATGGAAAGCCCGGCGCAACGCTCGGGCGACAACGAGAGGACAGCGACGATGGCCGACAATGAGGCAACCGGCGAAGCGAGACCATTGCGATTCGGGGTTGTCGCCCCTATCAGGACTGATCTACCGGCGTGGCGAGACCAGGTGCGCCGCATCGCCGACAGCGGTTACTCGACACTTCTGATGCCCGACGTTCAGCAGTGGCAGCCGGCGCCGGGACCCACGTTGGCTGTCGCTGCGACTCTCGCCGACTTGCGGGTGGGTACGTGGGTGTACGCCTGTCCGCTGCGCACGCCCTGGAGTATGGCGTGGGAAGCGCACTCGATGTCGGTGCTTACCGAAGGTCGCTTCGAGATGGGCATCGGCACCGGGAGACCCGAGATCGAAGACGAACTGCGCCAGTTGGGCCTTCCGGTGGTGACACCAGGCGAGCGGTTGTCTCAGGTTCGTGACGCCGTCACGTTGCTGAGAGACCTCGACGGCCCAGACCTCCATACACCGCTAGTGATGGCCGTGCGTGGCCCGAAGGCCCGGGCGCTGGCGGTCGACTTTGCGGATACCGTCACGTTCGCTGCGATGCCGGGCGACTCTCGGGCCGAGATCGTGCGGATGGCGGCCGATTTCCGCGCTATCCGCGACGTCGAACTCGCGCTCCACGTGCCGGTCGTCGGCGACGCCGTGTCCCCGTTCATGGCACCCCCCGACACGGACCCTGCCGCGCTGCGCGCGGCGGACTCGCTCGCGGTACTGCCAAGTGACCCGACGGCGGCCATCGAGGAAGTCCTGCGACGACGGGAGGAGAGCGGCTTCTCCTACTTTGTCGTCGGCGCCAACGCCGCCGATGCGCTCGCGCCTGTCGTCGCCGAGCTGACCGGACATTGACCCGCAGAAGGGATAGCCGTTATGGGCGGGCGGGATGAAGAGCGCCACGCGCCGTTGGCAATCGCGGATAGGCCCTACCCGTGGCAGCCGACGGCGCGGCGGATGAACGCGACCGGAGTCCGTCGCGACCCTGCGCCAGCTGTCGCCGCGCCTGCGACATCAGGTCTGCACGCTCGATGGCTTGGCCGCCGAGGTCCCCGTGCATCCGCCCAACACCCAAAGCCAGCGCGCTATCAAGCACGCCCCCAAACGAAGCCTGGAAAGGCCGATGGGCAAACGGACGGACGGGCTATCGGCTACAGATTATGCGTCGCGCAGGGGTGAGCCGATTACGTCGAACCGGAAACCGCCCAACTCTCCTGACAGAATTGGTTGCGCGGCTGCGATCGACGCTTGGACTTCGGGGTGTTCGAGCGAGCGGCGGTGTGCCTCTTGTGAGTCCCACACTTCCACGACGAACACCGTGTCAGGCGCGTCGGCGTTGATGCCGACCTCGTAAACGCTGCACCCGAGCTCGCGCAGGAGGTCGTTGCGTTGGGTGAGGGCCGCCACCAGTTGGTCGCGGTGACCTGAGACCGTGCCGAGCGTGCCGGCGTTCACGAATGTCATGACTGCAAAGCCTAGGTGAGACGGCGCAAGACAACTGCCCGGCAGCCGAACCGCTCACGGCGATGACGCGGCGTGCGATCGGGCAGTGGAGACGGGCATGTTTGATCAGCGCGAGCGATTGACCGACATCTCAGGGCGCTGCCCGTTGTCCACAGCCAAGGGGTTCTGCATCGGTCTACTGGCCCGCGCTCCGGGTACTGGCCGGGGGTCTGCCGCTGTTGGATTGAGCCGCGGTTGGCAGGATGGCGAGCATGACGCGGTTCGTGCTGGTGCCCGGCGCCGGCGGCAGTGCCTGGTATTGGCACCGGGTGGTCGCCGAGCTGGACCGGCGTGGTCACGAGTCGGTGGCCGTAGAGCTGCCCGGTGCCGACCCGGACGCGGGCTTGCCCGAGTACCGCGACCTGATCGTGGCCGCCGCCCGCCAGCTAGGCGGCCCGGTAGTGCTGGTCGCGCAATCGCTCGGCGGGTTCAGCGCTCCGCTGGTCTGCGCGCACGTCCCCGTTGAGCGCCTGGTGCTGGTAAACGCCATGATCCCCAAGCCAGGCGAGACAGCCGGGGAATGGTGGGACGCCGTGGGCTGGTTCGCCGCTGCCAAAGCGAGCGCGGACCGCGACGGGCGCCCCACGCCGGACGTCACCGACCTGGACACGCTGTTCTTCCACGACCTGCCACTCCAGATGGCCGACATAATGCGCTCTGACCGCGGCGCAGCGGCTGAGGGGCCCGCCGTCTTCGGCCAGCCGTGGTCGCTGGATGCGTGGCCCGACGTGACCACGACCGTCTTGTCGGGCCGCGACGACCGGCTGTTCCCGGTGGCGCTGCAACGCCACGTCGCGCGCGACCGTCTCGGGCTCGAGGTCGAGACACTCTCCGGCGGGCATCTGATCGCGCTCAGCCAGCCGATCACCCTCACCCACCGCCTGACCAGCCTGTAAGCATGGCATCGCTGCTCACCGGCCCACACGATGTCCCGACTACCGATCAGCTAACGGACACCGCTTGGTTCGCAGTTCGCCTTTGATTCGTGATTTGACTCGGCCGAGGCCTGCGAACATCCGGCCGATCGGCCAACTTCGTCCGGGCGCACTGTGAGACGCTCCGCAACGTCGGTCCGACGCCATGGCTCCTACGGCCTCACTCGACACAGCCTTCGCGGGGCAGGAAGACTGTCAAGCATGATGCTCCTTGCTCTGGCGCCCCACACGGGCACGCGCCTCGCGGAGGTCGGGTTCCTGCTCATCGTGTTCGCTGGGATCTGGCTCGCCGCCGCGCAAATCCCGAAGTTGAAGTTTGGTACCGCCCGAACAATCGTCGCAGGCATCGCACTGGCGGCTGCCGGCGTGCTGCTGATCATCGCCACGCATTGGGGCCACTTCGGCTAGCCGAGAAGTGCCCGGACAACGATCGGCGGCACCGATTGGTGATGAGGCCCGTGCGAACTACGGCGGGTACGTTCACGACATGGAGATCATCAATCTGGGTGAGGCGGATGGGCTGCCGCCGATCGAGTGGACGGGCGTTGTCGAGAAGCTCGCCGCGTGGTCGGCTCCGGCTCCGGACGCGGTGAACGCCCGAACGACGTGGCTGTGCACTGTCAACGAGGACGGCGGCCCACATGTGACTGCAGTCGGTGCCCTCTGGGTGGAGGGCACCTTCTGGTTCCAGACGGGCGCGGGTACGCGCAAGGGGCGCAACGTCGCGCGCGATCGGCGCTGTTCGGTGGCGGTGTCGATTCACGGCGCGGATGTCGTGCTTGAGGGTGACGCGGTGCGGGTAACCGAGCCGGGTGCGATGGCGCGCGTTGCGAAGGCGTGGGCGGACCAGGGTTGGCCAGCGGAGCCCGACGCGAGCGGGTCGGGCATCACAGCTCCGTTCAACGCACCGTCGCAAGGACCGCCGCCGTGGAACGTGTATCGCATTGAGCCACGCTCGGCGATCGTGACCTCGACGGCTGAGCCGGGGGGCCTGACCCGCTTCCGCTTCTGACGCTGACCGAGCAAGACGATTGCCGCGCAGGCCGATCGGCAATCGGATAGCCGTGGAGGCCTCGCTGCCGCGATCCTTGCTTTACGAGGTAGGCGAGTGTCGAAAGTTCGTTGATGGCTGCCGCGGCGATCGAACCGCTACTGACCACAACTTCAACACGAGATGAGAGGTTGCGGGCGTTGATCGAGCTGACGATGCAACGGTACGGGCAGGCATTGGTGGATCAGACCGCGCAGTTCACTGAGACCGCGCGTCGCGCTGCGGTCGATGCACCGGTGCCGACGTGCCCGGAGTGGACCTTGAGCCAGCTTGTCGAGCATCTCGGTCAGACACAGCATTGGGTTGCCTCGATCGTGGAGAAGGGGGTGTCCGACCCGTCGCAGCTGCCGACGTCGGTCGCGGCCCTGCCCGCCGACCAGGACGCATGGGCGTCATGGCTGGCCGAGGGTGCGTCGCTGCTAGCTGCGGCATGCGCCGATGCCGGCGCGGACGCGCCGGTGTGGAACCCGGCGGGTGACGCTCGGTCGGGGACACGGTTTTGGCTGCGGCGGATACTTTGCGAGACGATCATTCACCGCGCCGACGCGGCCGCCACCGCCGGCGTGGCCTACCAGCTCGACGCCGAACTCGCCGCCGACGCGATCACCGACCACCTGGCGATGATGACCTCGCCGGGATGGGCCGCCCAGCGGCCGTACTCCGCCGAGGCGCTTCGTGGCAGAGGGCAGACCTTGCACCTGCACGCCGGCGACGAGCCGAATCTCGGCGAGGCCGGCGAGTGGTTCGTCGAACGCGGCACTGAGGGAGCGACGTGGCAGCATCGCCACGGCACGGCAGACGTCACGGTCCGCGGGCCGGCGACCACGTTGCTGCTGGTGCTGACCAGGCGTCGGTCGATCTCCGCCGGGCTGGACGACGGCCTGCAAGTTTCAGGCGACCTGGACCTGTTCACCCACTGGGTCGAGAACACCGCCCACCAGGCCGGGTAAGCGGAGGAACCTCGACGCCCCTGACCGGCCCACAATCAGAACTGTGGATGCGGTCTCATTCGCCGTTCTCTTACGGACACGCCAGGAGGACGCCTAGGCATGACTAGGCTGCGCGGAGTGAGTGCGATGGTGACCCTCGAGCCCTGGGACAGCGGAGACCTGCCGCTGCTCGAGCGGCTGATGGGTGACCCGAGTATGACTGAGCACCTCGGCGGCCCCGAGAGCCCAGACAAACTGCGCGAGCGTCAGGACCGCTACGAGCGCCTCGCGGGCGGTGATCGTATGTTCAAGATCGTAGATGTCGCGAGCGGCGCCGGCGTTGGCTCGGTCGGCTACTGGACGAAGGCATAGCGCGATGAACAGGTCTACGAGATCGGTTGGATGGTCGTGCCGGAGTTCCAGGGACGCGGCGTCGCGGTAACGGCGACCGCGCACGCAATCGAGCTCGCCAAGCGCGACGGCAAACACCGCGTCGTGCACGCTTTCCCGAACGCGGACAACGCGCCGTCGAACGGGATGTGCCGCAAGCTTGGCTTCGAGCTGGTCGAGGCGTGCGAGTTTGAGTTCCCGAAGGGGCACTTCATGACCTGCAACGACTGGCGCCTGGTCCTGCGCGCCTAGCAGCCGCGGATCGCTAGAACATCGCCGCGTAGCGATCCCGTTCACAAGGGATCGGCCTGTGAGATTGCGGCCACGCCTCGGCAGCCACGCTGTCGGAGTGGGATGCGACGATCGCCGGAGTATTTCAGCGGACACCGGAAAGGTGATGCGCCATGGATGTGCAGTTCATTGCGAGCGTTGCAGTGATCACGCTTGATTCGAGCTTGAGCCGAACGTTCTACGTGGATGCGCTTGGGTTGCCGCTCCGGGCGGAAGGTGACGGCTATCTGCACAGCGAAGAGATCGGCGGGAGCAAGAGCTTCGGCGTCTGGCCGCTAACCCAGGCTGCGCAGGCCTGCTTTGGCGCCCCCGATTGGCCAGCGGATCGACCGGTGCCGCAGGCGAGCATCGAGTTCGAGCTCGCGGATGCTGACGCCGTCCAGGTCGCCGCGGATGAGTTGACGGAGAAGGGATTCAAACTGCTGCACGAGGCACGTATCCAGCCCTGGGGACAAACCGTCGCTCGCCTGCAGTCCAGCGAGGGTCTGATCATCGGCCTTTCGTACGCGCCCTCGACGCATCCGTAGGCGAAACGCTCGTTTGCCGGCTGACGGTTCCTCTAGGGCGGCGACTGTGCTCGCGCCGGCCGAACACGTGACCAGGTCATCCCATCGACCCGCGGTCGCCGGCCGCACCCGTACCGACATGGCCCCACCCCCACTAGTCGCGGCCGAGCGAGGTGCAGATGCAGACCCGGTTGCCGTCAGGGTCGGCGAGCACGGTGAATGCTGGTGCCGCAGAGCCGTCCACGACGGACCCGCCGACGGCCACGGCCGCGGCGATCCTTTCGTCGGCCATCTCGGGGGCCAGCCACAGGTCGAAGTGCCAGCGCTGACGCGGCGTTTCGTGGTCCTCGGTGCCCTGGAACCACAGGCCCGGGACACGGCCGGTGGGGTCGAAGATCGAGTCATAGATCTTGTTGTCCGGACTACCGGTGAGCAGGACCGACCAGAAGGGGGCGACGCCATCCTCGTGCGCGGTGTCCAGCGCGATCTCGAGTTGGGTCACCTCGCTGGGCTCGGGCTGAAGCCCGTTCTCGCGGGCGATCTCGCTGATCCTGCTTGCCATGTCGATGTCCTTCTGGGTGACCCACAGACCGTCCTCATGGGTGCACAGCGAGACATCGACGACGCCGGGACCCAGTTTCAGGTCCGGATGGTGACCCTCGCCCTCGGCAGCCTGTGCCACCGCCGCGACGAACGCCGCTGCCACGATGTAATCCGGGACCGAGTAACGGGCATGCAGTGCCTGAGCCAGCTTGCGCCAGTCGGCCAGACCTGCATCGAGGATCTGCTGGTTGCTGAGTCTCTCCACGCCTCGACTGTGCCACGAGGGACTGACACCCTGGGGGCCGGTCGCCACATCGAGCTGGTCAGCCCCTCTGTGCGTCGCAAGCCGAACCTCTGCAGGACGTGATCGGACAGGCCGGGCGTGCGATCGCCCGGAAGCGTGAAACGTTGCCGGCGAACGTAGGACGACGTCCGACCCGCGTAAGCAGTCGATTCGAAGCGATTCAGCTATAGCCCGTCGAGCAGGGCGCGTAGCGCCTTGATGTATACCTCGAGTGCCGAGCGACCTTGGCGGGTCAGCGTCACGGACGTGAGTGACGCGACCCCGTTGCCGGTTTTCTCCGTGGTGAGGTAGCCGGCGTCTTCGAGTTTGCGTAGGTGGGTGATGAGGTTGCCGGGGGTCAGGTCGAGCATGTTCTGTAGCCGGGTAAAGGACAGCGTGTCTCCGTGGTTGAGCGCGGCCAGCGTCACCAGGATGCGTAGCCGCGAGGGGACGTGGATCAGCGGGTCGAGGGTGTCGGCGGTCATTGCTGGGCTGATGGCGGGAGGCGCAGCCAAACCGTTAGGACGGCGGCGTAAACCAACAAGGCGATGCAGCAGCCCAAGCCGGTGAGGCCGCACGCTCCGAGTGGTCCAAAGAACGTGCTCCCGGAGGCGACGGCGATGATCGCGATCGCGACGCCGAGCTCGGGCCACTTCTCTCGTGCCGCCGCATAGCCGGCCCCGGCCGCAGCCAGGGCGATCAGCGGCACCGTCGGCCCGTACACCCCGTAGACGATCTTGAAGCTCACACCGAGGTACCGCGGCGCCCCCTCAACCACCCAGGCGCCGACCCCTGCGGCCGCGACGGCGGCGCCCTGGGCTTGCATCTGTCGGCGGGCTCGTCCACTGACGCCGGCCGTCGCCCGTCTGGACACCCGGCTGCCGACGACTGCCGACGCGGCGATCAGGACGTACAACACTGCAATGGACCAGCCTGCCGGACCCGTGTACACGTGTTGGTCGCGCATGGACCACCAGACTGCGCCGTAACCGAACAGGAACACCGCCGCTCCGAGCACCGCCGCAAGAGGCGATGCGGGCTCGAACTGGCGCCGAGCCTGAATCGCAGTCTGCTTGACGATCAGCGCTGCTTCCCGCGGGTCCAGTTCACCGCCCTCGTCGACAGTCCCGGCTTCGCCGGTGCCGTGTGTGCCGTTCATCTCGAGCCTCCTGAAGCTTTGTCTCACAAACGTAGCTGGCTTTGTAACGCAAAGTCAGCGCCCTTACCGCCGAACCGCATGAACCCTCATTCCGCGCGCCGGCCTCACGACACGTCTAAACATCGGCTCACCCCGCGGACAGAGTGTGATTGCTCGTCGAGCAACAGCACCCTGTTGAACCGGGAGTCCGGAGACGACGCCACGCTGATCAGTGCGAGCGGACTCGGTTCACACGTCGCGATGGCAGCGCACGTTTCCCGTTGAGGATCCGGCTCTGCACATGGCGCTCTCAGGGCGCTCAGGGCCGACTATGGTCGGCACATGATCCGAGGCGCGCACGTGGTGCTCTACAGCACTAACGCCGACGCCGATCGCGCGTTCTTCCGGGATGTGCTCGACTACCCGTCCGTAGATGCCGGGCATGGTTGGTTGATCTTCGCCTTGCCACCGGCCGAGCTGGCCATCCATCCGGCGGAGGCCAACGGCGCTCACGAGCTGTTTCTGATGTGCGATGACGTGCAGGCGTTCATCGCGCAGATGGCCGAACGAGACGTTGCCTGCTCGGATGTGAGCCGCGAACGGTGGGGATTGATCACGGGTGTCACGCTGCCAGGCGGCGGGTCGGTGCGGGTGTATGAGCCCACACACCCTTCTCCGCTGAACCCGGACTAACACCAGCGATCGGCGAGAGCTAGCCGGGCTCCCAATGTACTGCGGATAATCGCAGTTTCACGCGGTGCTTAAAGGCCTGGAATTCGCGGGCGGGTTCAAGGCTTGCGGGACAGCAGGGCATCTGCCGCCCGTCAATCGCGGCGGGCTGCAACCGCGCATTGCTCGTGTACACCGCGTGCTGTGGAGTCGAACGGCTGGTTTGGCCAGGCGCGTACGGCGTGGCCGCAGATCGCGTAGGCCAGGACTGCGTCCGGGGCCGTTGATCGGAGACTGCAGGTCAACAGCGTGTGCGAGGCTGGCGGGCCGGTACTCGATGCCGTCGGTGGTGACGGTCATCGATTCGGGGTTTCGCTTCCCAGCATGTAACTCATCTCGAAGTGTTCCAGGCAGGTTGTGCGCGGTCGGGATGTGTCCTGAAGCCTGAGCTCGGATATCCGAAACCGTCGCGCCGTGTCCGTCACCGATGGACGCGGCGGAAGTGTTTGAGGCGGACATGGCGCGCCCCCTCGCGGACGGAGGGATGTCCGCGCGGGGCGCCCAGCGACCCAAAACCCCGCGACCGTTTCGCACCATTTGGCAGGCTCCGCTCACAGCCGGTGCAGCTGACGATTCGCTTTCGCGACGGGGCGTCTTCCGACTGCGGACCAAAGCGGTACGCAGACGAGGGGGACAACCCCGAAGGCGTGTTCTGCCGCAGCCGGAACAGGCCGAAGGATTCCAGCGTGCAGCCGTTGCACCGAAACGGTGCTGCTTGATACCGTAATGGTATGGCTATGACGTTACGTCTTCCTGCCGAGCTCGACGCCGAGCTGCGCGCCGCCGCCGAGGAGGACCACCGCAGCGTGCAACAGGCAGTAGTGCACGCCATCGAGACCTACCTCGCCCTACGCGAGACCGTCCAGATCAAGTCCGACCCCGACACGCTGCGCGCCCTCGCCGAGGCACGCGAGGCCGTGCGTGCCGGTGATGTCGTCTATGGCACCGAGGCCGTCCGCGCGTTGGTCAAAGGCCGCCGCGCCTCGTGAGCGACCCGTACGAGCTGGGGACCGCACCCCCCGCTCGCCGGGCCCTCGCCGATCGGCTGCCCCCTGACGTCGCGGCGGCGGCTGCCGAGTTCATCACCGGCCCTCTGCTCGCCAACCCGCAGCGGGTCGGTAAGCCCTTGGGCGAAGAACTCGCTGGTATCTACAGTGCCCGGCTCGGCCGGAACTGGCGGGTGCTGTACGAGATCGATGACACCAAGCGCGCGGTGATCGTGCTCGACATCCGACACCGCTCGGCCGCTTACCGTCCCAGTTGAGGACAATTGCTCACACCGAGGCAGCGGAGAAGGCCTCCGCCACGCAGCGGCGGGCGATACCGATCGCGCACAGAATGTCGTCCCATCGCACGATCGCCGTTGCAGATCACTGCCGGCGGGGCGACGATGCCGCGGCGTCTGTCGGCCGAGCCGGCGCGGCGCGGCTGGTTAGGCGCAGCGGCCGGCGCCCCTGGGCGGTGGTCCGGCGGGCCGTTTCGATCACCCCGGTGTCGTCAGGGTGCCTCCCGCGAAGGGCGGGTATGGGCGAGAGGGGGGCTCCGAGACCCCG
>DASXHV010000202.1:0-72747 GCA_036488285.1 Jatrophihabitans sp.
AGCGTCGTCGCGCAAGCCACGATCACCCCGGTAACGGCCACCTTGATCCGGGTGGCGAGCCGAGTGCGGGTACGGCGAGGCCGGTGCGGGTTGGTCATGCGGTCAAGGATGGGTGGCAGCGCTGGCACGATCCTGCGTAACAGCTGTACGAATTCTGTGCGCCACAACCCCGCGACCGGACGAACCACATCAAACTTGGATGGCAGCCGGCTGAGCCGCTCACAGGCGGGGCCCAGCCCCGTCCGTAGACTCAGCCCCCATGACGCATGAGCTGGCGGCACAGCTACTCGCCAACCCCATCGCCCCCAAGCATCTCCTCGGTACCTATGGCCTGGCGGGGCTGCTGATCATCATCTTCGCCGAGTGCGGTCTGCTGGTCGGGTTCTTCCTGCCCGGCGACACGTTGCTGTTCTCCGCTGGACTGCTGCTGGCCATCAACGACCCCCAAATCAACCTGCCAGGCCTGCCGACGATGCTGATCGCGCTGCCGATCGCGGCGATCGCCGGTAACGCCGTCGGCTACTGGATCGGCTACTCCGCCGGGCCGAAGGTCTTCGACCGGCCCGAGTCCCGGATGTTCAAGCCGGAATACGTGACCCGGTCGCATGACTTCTTCGAACGGTTCGGCAGCGCCGCCATTATTTTGGCGCGGTTCGTTCCGATCATCCGGACAGTTGCCACCGTGATGGCGGGCGTTTCGAAGATGTCGTTTCGCCGGTACCTGCTGTATTCGATCATCGGCGGCATCGTCTGGACCGACGGGGTCTTGCTGCTCGGCTACTGGCTCGGGCACATCAAGTTCGTCCAGAACACGATTGCCCCGAAGATCGACTACATCCTGGTGGCCGTCGTCGTGCTCTCGGTCCTGCCCACGGTCATTCATTGGTGGCGTACCCGCAGCCCACGCAGCAACCCCTGACCCGCAGTTTTGGAGTGTTAAGCAGCAATACGCTGGTTAACTCTCCAAAACCGCGAGGAGCGTCGTTCGGTCCGCGGCAAAGCAGACCATCCAATGCGGCTGCAGGCGCAGGTAGACGATGTCATCTGCCCAGCTGCTGGGCGACGTGCCGTAGTGCGTAGTCAGGTGCGCCTCGACTTCGGCGAACTCCGGCTGTGACGGGTCAAGAAACTCGACCCTGCCGTGCACGAATACTGCGAAGTCATCTCCGATGATGTGCGCGGCACTGGCTGCCGGTCGCTGCCGCAAGTGCCGGGCCTTGGCCGCGGCCCCATCCGTCGTGAACACCCAGCGGGCGTGCAGGAAATGCCCGTCGACCGCACTGATCCGCGGCTCGGCGTTACGGGTGACGGTCGCCAGGGAGAGGGTTTTCATCCCGGTCAGCACGGAGCACAGTTCCGCGCCGGTAAGGGTGCGTTCATCCTTTCGGACGATGGCGCGCAGGTGCTCCGTGGCCGAGGACAGCGACCTGTCCAGCAGGTCATCGAGTGCGGCCAGTTCGTCCGCGGTCTCATACATATCCGGTTACTGTGCCCCAGCACCCGCCAGTTTTGGAGAGTTGAACAGCAATACGCTGCACAACCCTCCAAAACTGCGAAGGGGGTGGGCAGCAGGCACACTGGATTCATGCCATCGACCGCCCGCCTGACGAGCCTGCCGCCGGTCGTCGCGGCGCGGGAGCGGTTGGCCGCGGAGTTGTTCGCACGGGTGGCCGGCGCCGAGGGGTCTGACCGCGCGAGGCGGGTGCATTACGCCGAAGGGCCACGGTGGTTCGACGAGGGCCGACCGATCCGGCAGGTGCACGCCGATGCCTCGATGTTCGTCGGCGGGCTGCGCGCCCTGCTGCTCCAGTCGCTGCATCCGCTGGCGATGGCCGGGGTGGCCGGACATTCCGGATTCCGGGGCGACCCTTGGGGCCGGTTGCAGCGCACCAGCCATTTCCTCGCGGCCACCACGTTCGGAACCGTCGAGGATGCCGAGAAGATGGTGGCCAGGATCCGGGGCATTCACAATCGGGTGTCCGGGACGGCGCCGGACGGCCGGGCGTACTCGGCCAGCGATCCGCACCTGCTCAAGTGGGTGCACCTTGCCGAGGTGGACAGCTTCCTGGCAGCACATCAGCGCTACGGCGCACAACCGCTCGACGCCGACGGACGAGACGGCTACGTGGCAGACACCGCACGGGTGGCGGCAGCGCTCGGCGTGATCGAACCCCCGAGCACCGAGGACGAGCTGCACCTGCAGTTGGCCTCGTACCGCGCGGAGCTGCAGGGCACCAGCCAGGCCCGAGACGCCGCCCGGTTCCTGCTGTTGCAACCGCCGCTGCCGATCGCGGCTCGCGCCCCGTACGCCTTGCTCGGTGCCGCCGCCGTCGGGCTATTGCCGAGGTGGGCCCGCTGGCCGCTGCGGCTGCCGTACCTGCCGATCGCCGAGGCGACCGTGGTTCGGGTGGCCGGCGCCGGGATGGTCAGGACCATTCGGTGGGCAATGACAGCGCATCAGCCCGTCCGCTCAGAAGACGACGAGCTGTCCGCCTGATCACACCTGCCCGGCCTGCAGAGTCGGCAGAGTCGGCAGAGTCGGGCAGAGTCGGCAGAGTCGGGCAGTTACTTCTTGCCTTGCTCGGCAAGCTGATTGCAGGCGGCCTTCACGTTGGAGTTGCTCGGTTGCACGTGAACCCCGAAGAAAGTGACATCGCAGTTCTTCGCGGCCTTGTCCAGCTTGTCGACCACGGTGGCACGTTGGGAGTACAGCGCGAACGCCAGGACCACGGCCAGCACGATCGCGATGATGCGAGTCACAATCTTGGTTACCAGCCAAGAGATGATCACCCCGATCACCAGCACCGCGACGATTGCCACGATCGACAGGTTCTTGACCTGACTAGTGTCGAGGGCAGATACCGCGGCGGAGGATTGAGGCGTCATGCTCGATGAGGCTAGACGAGCGGTGACTAGCCTCAGGCCCGACGCACGGATGCAACCCAATAGGAGGACGACCGGATGAGCGGGCCCGATCAGGCAACCCAGACGCCACCAAGGCTCGAGCCGGGCGTGCTGCGCATCGTCGCCCTCGGCGGCATCAGCGAGGTCGGCCGCAACATGACGATGTTCGAGGCCCGCCCGGCCGAGGCACGTACGGCCAAGATGCCGTCCCGGCTGCTGGTGGTCGACTGCGGCATGCTGCTCGGCAAGACCAACGCACCGGGCGTCGATCTGGGGTTGCCGGACTGGTCTGCCTACTCCGACCGGCTGAACGACATCGACGCAATCGTGCTCACGCACGGCCACGAGGATCACATCGGGGCGTTGCCGTACCTGTTGCGCTCCCGGCCGGACATCCCGCTGATCGCATCACGGCTGACCAGCGCGTTGATCGTGGCCAAGCTCGAACAACACCGGATCCGCCCGGACATCCGGATCGTCCGCGAGGGCGAACGGCTCACCGTCGGCGAATGGGATCTGCAGTTCTATGCGGTGAACCACTCGATCCCGGACGCACTGGCGGTAGCGGTGCGCACGGTAGGCGGCACCGTGCTGCATACCGGCGACTTCAAGATGGACCAGACGCCCTTGGACGGCCGGATCACCGACCTGCCCGGCTTCTCGCGGCTCGGCGACGAGGGCGTGGATCTGCTGCTGTCCGATTCCACCAACGCCGAGGTGCCCGGCTTCATCCCGAGCGAGCGGGACGTCGGACGGGTGGTTGCCGACGTGATCACCAAGGCCCAGGGCCGCGTGATCGTCGCCTGCTTCGCATCGCACGTGCACCGGGTCCAGCAGGTGTTCGACGCCGCCGCCGAATCGGGCCGGCACGTCGCGCTGGTCGGGCGATCGATGATCCGCAACATGCAGATCGCCCGGGATCTGGGCCTGCTGCACGTCCCGGACGGCATCCTGATCGACCCCAAGGACGCCGAGGCCATGCCTTCCTCGCGGGTGCTGCTGGTCTGCACCGGATCGCAGGGCGAGCCGCTGTCGGCCCTGAGCCGGATGGCCAACCGGGACCATCCGTCCATCCGGATCGTCCCCGACGACCTGATCCTGCTGGCCTCCTCGCTGATACCGGGCAACGAGAACTCGGTGTTCAACGTGATCAACGGACTGTCCAGGCTGGGTGCCACGGTGGTGCACAAGTCCACCGCGCTGGTGCACGTGTCCGGACACGCCCCGGCCGGTGAGCTGCGCTACCTGCTCAACGCGGTGCGCCCGAAGAATCTGATGCCGGTGCACGGTGAGTGGCGGCATCTGCGCGCGCACGCCGCGATCGCGCGATCGACCGGCATGACCGACGAACAAATCATGCTCGCCGAGAACGGCGTGGTGGTCGACCTTGCCGACGGCGTCGCCGAGATCGTCGGCGAGATCGAGATCGGCAACGTCTATGTCGACGGGTTGGCCGTCGGCGACATCGGGGACGTGGCGATCCGGCAGCGCCAGATCCTCGGTGAAGAAGGCTTCGTCTCGATCCTGGTCGCGGTGAATCTGCACGCCGGCAAGGTCGTTTACGGTCCGGAACTCACCGCCCGCGGCTTCACCGACGATCCCGATGCACTCGATCCGATCCGGATGGAGTTGATCCAGACGGTGGAGAAGGCTGTTGCAGATGGCGTGCGCGACGCTGATGCTTTGGAGCACATCGTGCGCCGCACCGTGGGCCGGTGGGTGGACAAGAAGTACCGGCGCCGCCCGATGTTGATGCCGATGGTGATCGAGGTATGACCGCAAACCCCACCGCTGTCGGGCGGCCGGACTCCGCCGAGGGGTCGGTCGGCAAGAACCGCGAGCCGGTGCGGCAGGGTGCCGTCTCACCGCTGCTGACCGTGCCCGACACCATCGTCCGGCCGCACTACGCACCACTGCCCCCGGCCGACAAGCCCGAGTCCCTGCCGTGGGATTTCGCCGACGTGCCGGTCAAGGACGCCGAGACGGTCGAGAGGATGCGGATCGCCGGACGGATCGCCGCCGCGGCCCGCGACGAAGTGGGCCGACACGTCCGGCCCGGCGTAACCGGCGACGACCTCGACCGGGTCGGGCACGAGTTCCTAATCGATCACGGCGCGTACCCATCCACCTTGCGTTACAAGGGATTCCCGAAGTCACTGTGCTCGTCGGTCAACGAGGTCATCTGCCACGGGATCCCGGACGATCAGCCGCTTCAGGACGGCGACGTGGTCAAGATCGACATCACCGCCTACATCAACGGGGTACACGGCGACACCTGCGCGACGTTCTTCGCCGGACAGCCGGCCGAGGACGTGCGACTGCTGTCCGAGCGCACTCACGAGGCGATGATGCGCGGCATCAAAGCGGCGCGGCCGGGACGTCCGGTGAGCGTGATCGGCCGGGTCATCGAGTCATACGCCAAGCGCTTCGACTACGGCGTAGTCAGGGATTTCACCGGGCATGGCATCGGCCCGTCCTTCCACACCAAACCGACCATCTTTCCCTACGACGAACCGCGGGCGACCACGATCATCGAGGCCGGTATGACGTTCACGGTCGAGCCGATGCTCACTCTCGGCGGCTACGCCTGGGACATGTGGGACGACGGCTGGACCATCGTCACCAAAGACAAGACGTGGGTCGCGCAGTGGGAGCACACCATTCACATCACCGACGACGGCGCCGAGATCCTGACCCTGTCCGCAGACTCCCAGAGCTAGCGCAGGACTTCAGGCGACCGACCGCCGAGGCCAGCCAATGGGTACTGGCCACCATTGCGAAACTGCCTTGCAACTCAGGACGCGTGGTCATCACCGCACCAGTCCTGCCATCTTCGGCCAGCTGATCTAGCCTTGGCCGATGGGACTCGACGCAGACGTGATCGTGGTCGGCGCCGGATTGGCCGGGCTGGTCGCCACCGCCGAACTGGCCGACGCCGGACGAAGGGTGATCCTGCTCGACCAGGAACCCGAACAGTCGCTGGGTGGGCAGGCCTTCTGGTCCTTCGGCGGCCTGTTCCTGGTGAACTCCCCTGAGCAACGTCGGCTGCGAATCAAGGACTCCGCCGACTTGGCGATGCAGGACTGGCTCGGCACCGCGGGCTTTGATCGTGACGAGGACTACTGGCCGAGGCAATGGGCCGAGGCCTACATCGACTTCGCCGCCGGTGAAAAGCGACCGTGGCTGCACGACCAGGGCATCCGGTTCTTCCCGGTGGTCGGTTGGGCCGAGCGTGGCGGGTACTTGGCAACCGGGCAAGGCAACTCCGTGCCACGGTTCCACGTCACGTGGGGCACCGGACCGGGAGTCATCGAGCCGTTCGTGCGCCGGGTTCGGGAGGCCGAGGCACGCGGCCTGGTCACCATGAAGTTCCGGCATCAGGTCGACCAGCTGACCAGCACCGCAGGCACGGTGGACGGGGTGCGCGGCGCCGTTCTGGAGTCCAGCGGCATCGAGCGCGGCCATTCCAGCTCACGGACCAAAGCCGGTGACTTCGAACTGCACGCCCAGGCCGTCCTGGTGTCCTCCGGCGGGATCGGTGGCAACCACGAATTGGTACGCAAGAACTGGCCGGAACGGCTCGGCACTGCGCCGCAGACAATGGTGGCCGGCGTCCCAGCGCATGTCGATGGCCGGATGCTCGGGATCGCGGCGAACGCCGGCGCCCGGCTCATCAACGAGGATCGGATGTGGCATTACACCGAGGGCCTGCAGAACTGGAATCCGATCTGGCCGAATCACGGGATCCGGATCCTGCCCGGACCGTCTTCGCTCTGGCTCGATGCGCGCGGCCAGCGGTTGCCAGGCCCGCTCTTTCCCGGCTTCGACACCCTCGGGACGCTGGACCACATCATGCATTCCGGGTACGAGTACACCTGGTTCATCCTGACCCGCAAGATCATCGAGAAGGAGTTCACCCTTTCCGGATCGGAGCAAAACCCTGATCTGACCGGAAAGTCGGTACGTGATGTGCTCGCTCGGGGCCGCGGTGGGGCACCGGCACCGGTGGCAGCCTTCCTCGAGAACGGGGCCGACTTCGTCCAGGCGCCTGGGCTGGCCGAGCTCGTCGCGAAGATGAATTCGCTGGCCGGGAACGACTTGCTCGACCTGTCCGACGTACGAGGGCAGATCGAGGCCAGGGACCGCGAGGTCGGCAACAGGTTCAGCAAGGACGCGCAGCTCACCGCGATGTACGGGGCGCGGAAGTATCTCGGTGACAAGTTGATCCGGGTAGCAACGCCGCACCGCATTCTCGACGAAAAGGCTGGTCCGCTTATCGCTGTCCGGCTCAACATCCTTACCCGCAAGTCCCTCGGCGGCCTGGAGACCGACCTGTCGGCTCGGGTTCTTACGGCGGCCGGCGAACCGTTGCCGGGCGTGTACGCCGCGGGCGAGGCGAGCGGCTTCGGTGGCGGTGGGATGCACGGCTACCGGTCGCTGGAGGGCACCTTCCTCGGCGGCTGCATCTTCTCCGGACGGACCGCGGGTCGCGCTGCCGCCGCCGACGTCGGCTGAGCCGCCGGTAGGTGGATTTGAGATATTCAGTGCGGGCTACGACGACCGCTGGCTATCTCAAATCGAGAAGTGCGGGTTGTCGATGAAGCCGACTACCGACCCGTCCGGAGTTCGGACCGTCGCGGTGACGATCCCGTCGCCGACATCGGCGGCCGGTGTGTGCACCTGCGCGCCGGCTGCTTCGGCCGCCTGAACGGCATCCGGGACCGATGACACACCCCAGTACGTCAGTGCGCCGTCGGCGGGATCGCCATAGGGAAGTAGGCCCAACTCGTAGCCGGCAACGGTGAACCCGACGTAGAAGGGCTCATCGAAGTACGGGCCGAAGCCGAGCAGATCGGTCCACCACTGCTTGGCCTCGGCCAGGTCGGGTGCAGGATAGATGACGGTCCGCAGCCCGGACAGTTCGATTGCCATGCCGAACACTCTGGCACGACGGTCTGACGTCGCGGACGGACCGCGGGTCGGGCCGCCGCCGCCGACGTGGGCTGAGATGGGCTGAGTCGCCGGTCGGTGGATTTGAGATATCCAGTGCGAGCTATGACGACCACTGGCTATCTCGAATCGGGAACCTGCGCGTGCTGCCTGATCCAGGCGTGCATTGCGATGCCCGCGGCGACGCCGGCATTGATGGAGCGAGTCGAACCGAATTGCGCGATCGACAGCGTGAGCGCCGCGGCATCGTGCGCTTCCTCAGTGAGCCCCGGGCCTTCCTGCCCGAAGAGGAACAGCGACTTGCGGGGCAGCTCGATGGTCTCGATGGGCTGTGATCCCGGGGTGTTGTCGATGCCGAGGATCGTGTACCCGGCCTCCGCGGCGTAGCGCGTCAGCTCTGCCAGAGTCGGCAGGTGCCGCAGGTGCTGGTAGCGGTCGGTGACCATCGCTCCGCGCCGGTTCCACCGGCGACGTCCGACGATGAGAACCTCCCTTGCCAGAAAGGCATTCGCCGTTCGCACCACGGTGCCGATGTTCGCGTCGTGTTGCCAGTTCTCGATCGCGACGGCGAAGTCGTGCCGACGGGTGTCCAGCTCGGCGACGATCGCCTCGACGGTCCAGTACCGGTACCGGTCGGCGACGTTGCGTCGGTCGCCGTCGGCAAGCAGTTGCGGGTCGTAACGGTCCTCGCTCGGCCATGGCAGCGGGTGCGGGCCGACGCCGACAGTCAGGTCTGGCGTCGCGTCGTCCAGGTCGCGCGCCGGGTCCGGCGGCGAAGAGGACGGGGGCTCAGCCAAGCCCGAGGTCGGCCAGGCTGAAGGCCGCCCGGCATTCCAGGCCCGCCGCCCGGATCGTGTCGCCTGCGCCACGGTCGACGATGAGTGCGACACCAACCACGTCTGCGCCGGCCTCCCGCACTGCCTCCACGGCGGTGAGCGGGCTACTCCCAGTCGTCGAAACGTCCTCGACGACGAGCACCCGGCGTCCCGCGACGCTAGGGCCCTCGACGCGCTGCTGCATGCCGTGCTTCTTCTCGGCTTTGCGCACCACGAAGGAATCGACGGCCCCCTGCGAGGCATGCAGGATCGCCGTGCCGACCGGGTCCGCGCCGAGCGTCAGACCGCCGGCTGCCTGGTAATCCCAGTCGGACGTGAGGTCGCGAAGGACCCGCCCGACCAGCGGGGCGGCCTGCGCGTGCAGGGTGATCCGGCGCAGATCGATGTAGTAGTCGGCTTCCTGGCCGGAGGACAACGTCACCTTGCCGTGCACCACGGCCAGGTCGGTGATCAGCTTGAGCAGTTCATCGCGATCGGTCACGGTCAGAAACCCTATCGGCCGCGCTGGTGCACTTCACCCTTGGCCGCTCGATCCTGAAGCACGACACCAGGCAGGTGACACCGCGGGACTTCAGCGGTTGGCCATGAACCTGCGCAGTACCGCCCGCGGAACGTAGCGGGTGGCCTGCACGATCACCTTGTAGCGGCGGCTCGGAACGCTGATGATCTTGCCGGCCCGGACGTCGGCCAGTCCCGCTGCTACCACCCGATCGGCATCCAGCCACATCCAGGACGGCAGGTGGCTCATATCGGTGTTGGCCCGCTCGTGAAACTCGGTGTGGGTGAAGCCCGGACAGATGGCAGCGACCGTCACACCCTTCGGCCCGAGCACGAGTGCGGCCCCTTCGCTGAACGAGGTCACCCATGCCTTGGCCGCGGCATACGTCACGGCAGCACCGCGCGGAATGAAGCTGGCGACCGATGAGATGTTGATGATCTCGCCACGGCCGCGCTGCAGCATCGCATTCGCGGCAGCATGACTCAGGCGCAGCACCGCGCGGACGTTGAGGTCCAGCATCCGCTCCTCATCGGCCAGCGTTGCCATGCCGAACGCCTGGTACAGCCCATTGCCGGCGTTGTTGACCAGGGTGTCAACCGGCTTGTCAGTGGCAGCCAGTCGAGCGGCGACGAGATCGCAACCGGCAGCGGTAGCCAGATCGGCGCCCAGCACTTCGACATCGATCGGGAAACGTTCCCGCAGATCTGCTGCGGATTCCTCCAGGCGGGACGCGGTGCGTGCGACGAGGATCAGGTCGCGACCCTCGGCTGCCAACCTGCGGGTGAACGCGGCGCCCAGGCCTGCGGTCGCGCCGGTAACGAGTGCGTATCCGGTGAGTGGTTCGGCCGGCGGACGGCTCACTCGGCCACCTTCCGCGACTTCGCGCGCGGCCGGTTGACGTTCGGCGCGCCGGCCGACGGCGCGGTCGACGAATTGACCGATGCCCCGTCTCGTGCGGCAGCCGGCTTCTTGGTGAGGTCGGCCTTGCCCGATCCCGCGGCCTCGGAAGATCTCGCCGCCGTCTGACCGCGGTACTTCTCCATCATGGTTGCCCGGCTCGGAAACAGCGCCTGACGCACCGGAGTCTTCGTCCCGGCGCGACGGAAGTACGGCTTTGACGGTTTGAGGAACAGCAACACGACTGCCGCGATAGCGGACAGGCCGCCCAGCACCGCCGGCACCCGAAGAATCCCTGGCGCGTCACCGCCGAATCCGACGAGGACCATCCGGGCGACTTCCGACAGCGGACTGATCGGCACGACGACGAGCACCGCGTACAGCCAGCGAGCCCAGTTCTTGCCGTCCCGGATGAACTTGGCGATCAAAAGCACGAGCAGCACCACGATCACCGCGGAGATGATGCTTGCCCGTACGGCACCGGGGAATCCGTCGTGCAGTTGCTGGTCCGACCAACCGTTGTGCTGGCCGTCGGTTCGCCATCCCTTGATGACGTAGCCGCGGGTCCCGTAGAACGCGAAGGCCAGCAGGACGGAGAAGAAGCATTGAGCGACAATCGCCAACAAGCCGTAGTTCACGGTTTGCGGGCGCCCGGCGGTCTCGGCTGGTTCCTCGGGCGCGGCGGAAGTCGCTTGCTCAGTCATCCGACGAGCGTACCCGGGAGTTCTTGACGGGCTGTCCGGCTGCGGTGGCGAGATCGTGGCGGCCCGGCCGGCCGGCGGGTCAGGTCGGCGGTGACAGCCAGCCGCCGAAGGGCAGGTTACGCACCACTCCGAATACCACGATCAGTGCAAGCAGGACCAGCCACACGGTGCGTGGCAGCATTCGCCTCTGTTGGCACGACACGGCGTTGCCGGTCCAGCGCAACAGCACAAACGCAATCAGCGGCAGGCCGAGTACGAATGGTGCGTTGTCCCGGATCGCGGTTGCGACGTCGCCGTGCATCAATGCGTAAACGGCGCGGGTGCCACCACAGAGCGGACAGTTGAGACCCGTCAGTGCATGCAACGGACATAGCGGGACGTGCGTGGTGTTCGGGTTGTTGAAATAGATCACCGGCAGCGCCGCAAGGGCGGTTCCCGCCAAGGCATACAGCCTTGGGGGAACTGCCCGTGCAGATCGTGCGATACCTCGCCGGTTGGCCGGCCGGCCCGGCGCAGTGGTGGTCATGTCAGACAAAGAACTACTTGGCGTTGACGACGAAGTCGTTGCCGGCCTTGTCGTGCCAGCCCTGCATTCGCTTCGTGTTGTCGAAGAACGGCGAGAAGGCCACGATGATGCAGAGCGAGAAGACGAAGCGCCGCAGGATTGCACGTCCGATACCGATCGGGCCGCCGGTGTTCGCGTCCACCACCTTGATGCCGACGATCCTCTTACCGAAAGTCTGCTGCTTCACCCCGTCGAAATATCCGAAGTAGGCGAACACCGCGACGACGAAGATGAGGTAGAGCAGGACGAGAACGCCGCCGCCACTGCCGCCGCTGGTCGTGCAGTTGAACGTACCTGTCGTGGTGTCACAAGTGGTTTTCGCGGGCGTGACAGCGATTGCCGCGACGATGGCGAAAATGATGCCGAGCGGAATACCGACGATCAACCCGTCGAGCAGGTAAGCGCCCAGACGCGCACCCCAAGTGGCGGGGGTCCCAGGACCAGCGAGCGCAGGCTGTCCGTAGGCCGAGTAACCCGGCGCTGCGGGATATCCGCCTTGCTGGCCATAGGGCTCACCGTACGGCGGCTGCTGCCCGTACTGCGGCTGTTGGCCGTACTGGGGCTGCTGGCCGTATGGGGGCTGCTGCCCGTATTGGGGCTGCTGCCCGTATTGCGGCTGCTGCCCGTACGGCGGCTGCTCGGGCTGTTGACCGTGCGGCGGCTGTTGCTGCGGCGGACTCCACGGGTCAGGCTGGCTGGGCTGCTGAGGGGCAGGCTGCTGCGGCGGACTCCACGGGTCCGGCTCTGAGGGCGGCTGCTGGTCTCCCGAGCCTGCGTTCGGGTCGTTACCCCATTGCGTCATGTGGATCTCCCTGTTAGGCCCTGCAATCAATACAGACGGTCTACGGGAACGCACGGATCTCCCGTTGGCCGAGAACCTATCGGAAATCCAACCCAGGGCAAGCGAGTCGAAGCGATTCGGCTGCCTGGCGATCAGCGGCCCACCGGGCCACCGACTACCGTCAGGTGCATGACGGCGCCGAAGACTTCCACGGCCGCCGAACGGCATGCGCGTGAGCTGGCCAGAACCCCGGTGCCCAACCCGTACCGCGGACAGCTCAGCGATCCGTTCTACGAGCGGGACGTACCCGAGGACGTCGACCTGATCGTGCCGCGCGGCACCAGGCAAGTCCGGCAGGCTGCGCCTTGGGCCTACCCCGACCATCCGGCGCTGCGGTACCAGGCTCCGTCGACGGCCATCGCCACCGGCGTGATCTCGCTGGTGGTTGGGGTGCTGGTCGGCATCTTCGGGCTGTTGCTATTTGCGATCGTCAGCTTCCAACACGATGTGGGCGCACCGGACCGAACGTTCTACGCCGGCAGCGACGGGGCCCACGTTGTGATGGGATTCGCGAATCTCGGGCTCTGCGCCTGCCTGGTGTCCGGCGCGATCGGACTCATGATGGGCAAGGTCACCGGGCGGATATCGCTGACTATCGGACACTGGGTGGTGCTCGGTTTCAGTGTCTTCTGGTGGCGCGAGGGAGCCGCGACGGTATCCATCCCGATCGTGTTGGGGTTGTCCTCGGCTGCAGCATTGCTACTGAGTTATCAGCCGCCGATCACCCGGTGGCTGGGCGTGCGGCCACCGCCGCAGCCCAGCTGAGGGTCACTGCACGACTCAACCGGAACTGATCGTCAACCCGGATCGGTCGTCGGCCGCGTCGATGATCACCTTGTCGCCGTCGGCGATCTCACCGGCGATCAGCTTGCGTGCCAGGCTGTCCCCGATCGCGGTCTGAATCAGCCGACGCAACGGACGGGCGCCGTACATCGGATCGAACCCGTTGACGGCCAGCCATTCCCGACCGGCGTCGGTCACCTCGAGGACAAGCCTGCGACCGGACAGCCGCTTTGCCAGGGCCGCCAGCTGCACATCGACGATGCCGGTGAGCTCCTCGGTGGTGAGCTGATCGAACACCACGATGTCATCGAGCCGGTTCAGGAACTCGGGCTTGAAGTGCCCGCGCACCACCTCGAGGACGGCATCGTGCTTCGCCGCGTCGGGCAATTCCGAGGCGAGGAACTGTGATCCGAGGTTCGAGGTGAGGATCAGGATGACGTTGCGGAAGTCGACGGTACGACCCTGGCCGTCAGTCAGCCGCCCATCGTCGAGTACCTGCAGCAACAGGTCGAAGACGTCGGGGTGGGCCTTCTCCACCTCGTCGAACAGCACCACGGAGTACGGCCTGCGCCGAACGGCCTCGGTGAGCTGGCCGCCCTCGTCGTAACCGACGTAACCAGGCGGCGCACCGACCAGACGAGCTACCGAATGCTTCTCGGAGTACTCACTCATGTCGATGCGGATCATGGCCCGTTCGTCGTCGAACAGGAACTCGGCGAGCGCTTTGGCGAGCTCGGTCTTACCGACGCCGGTGGGCCCGAGGAACAGGAATGATCCGGTCGGACGATTCTCATCGGAGATCCCGGCGCGCGCCCGGCGAACCGCGTCCGACACCGACTGCACCGCACGGCGCTGTCCTTTCACGCGCTTGCCGAGTTCGTCCTCCATCCGCAACAGCTTGGCGGTCTCGCCCTCGAGCAGCCGACCGGCCGGGATGCCCGTCCAGGCAGCGACAACCTCGGCGATGTCGTCGGCGGTGACCTCCTCTTTGACCAGCACGTCGACCGACGTCTCGACCTCGCCTTCCGACGCCTCGGCCAGCTCCTTCTCGGTCGCGGGGATCTCTCCGTACATCAGCCGGGACGCAGTTTCGAAATCGCCGTCCCGCTGCGCGCGTTCGGCCTGGGTACGCAGCTCGTCGAGCTTCTCCTTCAACTCACCGAGCCGGTTCAGGCCGGACTTTTCCCGCTCCCAGCGGGCATTGAGCGCATCGAGTTCCTCGGACTTGTCCGCCAATTCGGCGCGCAATGCTTCCAACCGCTGCAGCGATGCCGCATCAGTTTCCTTCGACACCGCAAGCTCTTCCATCTTCAGGCGGTCGACGGCGCGCTGCAGTTCGTCGATCTCTACCGGGCGGGAATCGATCTCCATCCGCAGCCGGGACGCGGCCTCGTCGATCAGGTCGATGGCCTTGTCGGGCAGAAAGCGGGAGGTGATGTAGCGGTCGGACAACGCCGCAGCCGCCACCAGCGCACCGTCGGAGATCTGAACCTTGTGGTGCGCCTCGTAGCGCCCCGCGAGGCCACGAAGGATGCCGATGGTGTCTTCGACGCTCGGTTCTCCGACCAGCACTTGCTGGAAACGCCTTTCCAGGGCCGGGTCTTTCTCGATCCGTTCCCGGTACTCATCCAGCGTGGTGGCGCCCACCATCCGCAACTCGCCGCGCGCCAGCATCGGTTTGAGCATGTTGCCCGCGTCCATCGCGCCTTCTCCGGATGCACCGGCGCCGACCACGGTGTGCAGCTCGTCGATGAAGGTGATGATCTGGCCGTCGGAATCCTTGATCTCGGTCAGGACGGCCTTGAGCCGCTCCTCGAACTCGCCGCGGTACTTCGCGCCGGCGACCATGGCGCCGAGGTCGAGCGAGATAAGCCTTTTGCCGGATAGCGATTCCGGCACGTCACCGGCCACGATGCGCTGCGCGAGCCCCTCGACCACGGCGGTCTTGCCAACGCCGGGTTCGCCGATCAGTACCGGGTTGTTCTTGGTTCGCCGACTCAGCACCTGGATCACCCGGCGGATTTCCGCGTCGCGTCCGATCACCGGATCGAGGCGTCCTTCGCGAGCCTCGTCGGTGAGGTCGACGCCGTACTTCTCCAGTGCCTGGTAGGTACCTTCGGGATCCGGCGACGTGACCCGGGTCGAACCGCGGACCTGCGTCAGGGCCGCGCGTAGCGCATCCGCGCCGGCGCCGGCCACGCTCAACGCCGCGGCTGCCTCGGACTGCACCTCGGCCAGCGCGAGCAGCAGATGCTCACCGGACAGGTATTCGTCACCGGCCTCCTTGGCGATCTGTTCGGCACGTGACAGCACGGACAGAAACGTCCGGGACGGTTGCGGCGCGGCGACAGTGGAGCCTGCCGCGGCCGGGAGGGCGGCGATCACCGCTTCGACCGACCGGACCAAGGCGGCCGGGTCGACTCCAACGGCTTGCACCATCGGACGGGTCAGGCCCTGCTCGTCGTCAAGCAGCGCCGCGAGCAGGTGGGCCGGTTCGACGGCAGGGTTGCCCCGTTCGGCCGCGGCCCGGGCGGCCTTCGAAACAGCCTGCTGGCTGCGGGTCGTCAGATCCATAGCGTGTGTGTACCCCTTATTCATCGTCGTTCGTGTCTTTTGTGTCGTGGCGCGGTCATGCCACCGCACGCGCGATCTCACACAGTCCAACGATCGGAAAGTTGAGCCTGTTCCGCTCAAGGTCAACCTGGCTCTGCAGAGTCTCAACGATGACGTACAGGCTGCACTTCATCGCGACATTACGCCCAATGAACAGAGGCTTGACGTCAGATATGAGATACCTTGATGGACATGACGCCGGCCAACCAGCAAACGACGCCTGCCTCGACGGGGTACCTGCAGCGGATCGGCACGTTGATCCGGGACTCCCGCAAACATCGTGGCTGGTCCCAGAACCAACTTGCCGAGAAGCTGAGCACCTCGCAAAGCGCGATCAACCGTATCGAGCGGGGCAACCAGAACCTGAGCCTGGAGATGCTCACCCGGATCAGCGAGGCGCTCGATTCGGAGATCATGTCGCTCGGGCAACCCGGCCCCATGCATTTGCGGGTGATAGGCGGCCACACGCTGTCCGGCACCATCGACGTCAAGACCAGTAAGAACGCGGGCGTGGCGTTGCTCTGCGGCGCATTGCTGAACAAGGGCCGGACGACGTTGCGCAAGGTGGCCCGCATCGAGGAGGTGAACCGGATCCTCGAAGTCCTGAACAGCATCGGCGTGCGGACGCGGTGGCTGAACGCCGACAACGACCTCGAGATCCTGCCGCCGGCGACGTTGGAGCTGGCCAATCTCGATCTGGAGGCGGCACGGCGCACCCGAAGCATCATCATGTTTCTCGCACCGTTGATGAGTCACCTGGACACCTTCGACCTGCCGTACGCGGGCGGCTGCGCCCTGGGCAACCGAACCGTCGAGCCGCACATGGCGGCGTTGCGTCCGTTCGGGATGACCGTCACCGCAACCGAAGGCAGCTACCACGCCAAGATCGACCGCTCCGTGAACCCGACCCGGCCGATCGTGCTGACCGAGCGCGGCGACACGGTGACCGAGAACGCCCTGATGGCAGCGGCCGGACGGCCTGCGGTGACCGTGATCCGCAATGCCAGCCCGAACTACATGGTTCAGGACCTGTGCTTCTTTCTGGTCGCACTGGGCATCGAGATCGAGGGCATCGGCACCACAACGCTGACCGTGCACGGCATGGACAGCATCGACCGCTCGGTCGACTACGCCCCGTCCGAGGACCCGATCGAGGCGATGAGCCTGGTGACCGCGGCCATCGTCACCTCGTCGGAGATCACCGTGCGACGGGTACCGATCGAGTTCATGGAGATCGAGCTGGCGATCCTCGAGGAGATGGGACTGCAATACGACCGCACCGAGGAATACCGGTCCGCGAACGGCCGCACCCGGCTGGTCGACCTCACCGTCCGGCCCTCAGAATTGCGCGCTCCGCACGACAAGATCCATCCGATGCCATTCCCCGGACTGAACATCGACAACGTGCCGTTCTTCGCGCTGATCGCGGCAACCGCGACCGGTTCGACCCTGATCCACGACTGGGTTTATGAGAACCGCGCCATCTACTTGACCGAGCTGTCCAAGCTGGGCGCGAAGGTGACCCTGATGGATCCGCACCGGGTCTACATCGAAGGGCCGACGCATTGGTCGGCGACCGAGGTGATCTGCCCGCCCGCGCTGCGTCCAGCGGTCGTTGTACTGCTGGCGATGCTGGCCGCCAAGGGCACGTCGGTGCTGCGAAACGTCTACGTCATCGAGCGCGGTTACGAGGCTTTGGCCGAACGGCTCAACCTACTGGGCGCGCAGATCGAAACGCTGCGCGATATCTGACGCCGTCGACGAGTGGATGATTCGCCACCGTCGCGGTGGCAGATCTTCCAGCTTCGGGCGCCGTGGCCCGTCAGCCCCGCGGGCGCCAGACGACCAGAGCGGTGGAGGGATCGGCGAATCCGCGCCGACCGAGCGGCAGCGGGACGATGTCGCCGGCCGCGCCGGCAGAGAACATCCGGCGGTCAGCGGCTGCCGATGCCCGGACTGCGTCGCGACGGTCGGCCTCGACTTCAGCCAGCCGGGACCTCAGCGCATCAACCTGGTTCTCCAGGTCCATGATCCGCTTGATACCGGCGAGGTTGACGCCTTCTTCCTGCGAGAGCCGCTGCACCTCGCGCAGCTGCAGGATGTCCCTTGCCGAATAACGCCTTCCACGGCCCGGGGTGCGGTCAGGCGAGACCAAGCCGAGCCGGTCGTACTGCCGCAACGTCTGCGGATGCATGCCCGCCAGCTCCGCCGCGACTGATATCACGAAGACGGCAGCACCAGGATCGAACCCAGGCTCACTCATCTGACTGCTCCGCTCCTCAGCTCTTTCCTCATCTACTGCCTCTGCTCTGTCGCTGTCCCGAGCTTGTCGCTGTCCCGAGCTTGTCGCTGTCCCGAGCTTGTCGCTGTCCCGAGCTTGTCGCTGTCCCGAGCTTGTCGCTGTCCCGAGCTTGTCGCTGTCCCGAGCTTGTCGCTGTGCCTAGCGCTGTCGCGCCTGAGCCATCAGGCCCTCGCGCGGATCGTCACCAGCCGTCGCGGCGGCGTAGGCCTCAACGGCATCGCGGGCAGCACCGTCGAGTTTCTGCGGCACGGCAATCGACACGGTCACCAGCAGGTCACCGGAGGTTCCGTCCTTGCGCTTGACGCCCTTGCCCTTCACCCGCAGCGTCCGGCCGGCCGGCGTGCCAGGCTGCAACTTCACCGTCACTGTGGATCCGTCGAAGGTCGGAACCTGGATCTGGCCGCCCAGCGCCGCCTCGGCGAAGGTGACCGGCACCGTCACCGTGAGGTTGTCGCCGTCGCGACCGAACAACGGATGCGGCTCCACCGTGATCGTCAGGATCAGGTCGCCGTTACCCGCGGATCCGGGGCTGCCTTTACCGCGCAGGCGAATCTTCTGGCCGTCCTTGACACCTGCCGGCACCCGGGCGGTGACGGTACTTCCGTCGGCGCGGCGCAACGTGACGGTGTCACCGTCGACAGCCTGACGGAACGTCAGCGACGCGGTGGCCTCGACGTCGGCACCCTTACGGGACTGGGTGAACCCGCTGGCGCCGTTGCCGAGCAGGTCGGCGAGCAGGTCGTCCATGCTGACGTTTCCGCCGCCGGCGTAGTTACCGGACTGACGGGAGAAGAAACCGGAAAACACGTCGTCGGAGAACCCGCCCGCCTGGCCGTTTCCGCCGGCCGTGAAGCGGGCACCGCCGTGGCTCATGGTGCGGATCGCGTCGTACTCGCGGCGCTGCTCGGGATCGGAGAGCACCGAATAGGCTTCGCTGACTTCCTTGAACCGTTGCTCGGCCTGCGCGTTGCCCGGGTTCTTGTCCGGGTGCAGGTCCTTGGCCAGCTTGCGGTAGGACTTCTTGATCTCCGAATCAGACGCGTCGGAGGCGACGTCCAAGGCCTTGTAGAAGTCCCTGTCGAACCAATCCTGGTTAGCCATGAACGTCGTCCCTCCTTCGCTGTCTGTTCGATGCCATCGGTGGTGGTGTCACGAGCGCGCTCGATTACTTCGGGTCCGCCACCGACACTCGGGCCGGCCGGATCACCTTGTCACCGATCTTGTAGCCCGGCTGCAGAACCCCGACCACCGTTGTCACGTCGGTACCTTCGGCCAGTTCTTCCTCGACGTGCATCAGCGCATCGTGAACGGCCGGATCGAATGCCGTACCGGGTTCGCCGAACCGCTCGACGCCGTATCTGGCCAGCGTCGCTTCCAGCTTCTCGGCGATGCTGACGAACGGTCCGGACTCCAGGTCACCGTGTTGCCGGGCCAGGTGGATGTCGTCCAACACCGGAAGCAACGACTCGACCACCGAGGCGATCGCCAGGTCCCGAGACAGGTCGCGGTCCCGCTCGACGCGCTTGCGGTAATTGGCGTACTCGGCCTGCAACCGTTGCAGATCTGCCAGCCGCTCCGCCGCCAGCACTTCGTTGGCGTCCGGCTCGGCCACGGGTGCCGAGCCGATCGGCCCGTCGACAGCCGCCGCGCCGTCCAAGGGGCCGTCAACGACGTCCGACACGTCGCGAACCGCACCGGACGGATCGACTTTCCGCTTGTCCGCAAAGGTGAAACCAGGCTGGGGGCTCTTGCCCCCAGCGCCGGCTTCGTCGCGAGACTTCTCGCTCATTACTTAGCTCCCGAACCGTCCTCGTCGATGACCTCGGCGTCGACGACGTCATCTGGGCCGCCTCCTGAGGTTGCACCGCTCGCGCCACCATCGGTCGAGCCGCCTTCGGGCGTCGCGCCCCCGGCATCGGCCTGCGGAGCAGACGCCGCGTACATCGCAGCCCCGATCTTGGACGAGACCTCGCTCAGCGCGTTGGTCTTGCCCTGGATGGTCTCGTTGCTGGCGTTTGCGTCGGCCAAGGTGCTCTTCAGATCGGCCAGCGAACTTTCCAGCTCGGTCTTGGACTCTGCCGGGATCTTGTCACCGGAATCGGCGATGAACTTCTCGGTCTGGTAGACCAACTGCTCACCGGAGTTGCGGATCTCGGCTGATTCGCGACGCGTCTTGTCCTCGGCGGCATGCGCCTCGGCGTCCTTCATCATCCGATCGATCTCGTCCTTGGACAGGCCCGAACCGCCGGTGATCGTCATGCCCTGCTGGTTACCGGACGCCTGGTCCTTCGCCGAGACATGCACGATGCCGTTTGCGTCGATGTCGAAGGTGACCTCGATCTGCGGCACGCCACGCGGCGCCGGCGGGATGCCGGTCAGCTCGAACATGCCGAGCTTCTTGTTGTAGGCCGCGATCTCACGCTCACCTTGGTAGACCTGGATCTGAACAGAGCTCTGGTTGTCGTCCGCGGTCGTGAAGATCTCCGAACGCTTCGTCGGGATCGTGGTGTTGCGTTCGATCAGCTTGGTCATGATGCCGCCCTTGGTCTCGATGCCCAGGCTCAGCGGGGTCACATCGAGAAGCAGGACGTCCTTGACCTCGCCCTTGAGCACGCCGGCCTGTAGCGCAGCACCGACAGCGACGACCTCATCGGGGTTGACACCCTTGTTGGGCTCCTTGCCACCAGTCAGTTCCTTGACCAGATCGACGACCGCGGGCATCCGGGTCGAACCACCGACGAGCACGACGTGATCGATCTTGTCGAGCGGGATGCTGGCGTCGCGCAACACGTTCTGGAACGGAACCTTGGTGCGCTCGAGCAGGTCGGAGGTGATCCGCTGGAACTCAGAACGCGACAGTTGCTCGTCCAGGAACAGCGGGTTCTTCTCAGTGTCGACCGTGATGTAGGGCAGGTTGATCGAGGTCTGCTGCGAGCTCGACAGTTCGATCTTTGCCTTCTCGGCGGCTTCGCGCAGCCGTTGCATCGCCATCTTGTCCTTGGTCAGATCGATGCCGTGGGCGCTCTTGAACTTGTCGACCAGCCAGTCGATGACCTTCTGGTCCCAGTCGTCGCCGCCCAGGTGGTTGTCACCGTTGGTGGCTTTGACCTCGATGACGCCGTCGCCGATTTCCAGCAGCGAGACGTCGAACGTGCCACCACCGAGGTCGAACACCAGAATGGTCTGTTCCTTCTCGCCCTTGTCCAGGCCGTAGGCCAGGGCGGCCGCGGTCGGCTCGTTGACGATGCGCAGCACGTTCAGGCCGGCGATCGTGCCGGCTTCCTTGGTGGACTGGCGCTCGGCATCGTTGAAGTAGGCCGGGACGGTGATGACGGCATCGGTGATCGTCTCGCCGAGGTAGGCCTCAGCGTCCCGCTTGAGCTTCTGCAGGACGCGGGCGCTGATTTCCTGCGCCGTGTATTTCTTGCCGTCGATGTCGACAGACCAGTCGGTGCCCATGTGGCGCTTCACGGACCGGATCGTCCGGTCGATGTTGGTGACTGCCTGCCGCTTGGCAACCTCGCCGACCAACACCTCGCCGTTCTTGGCGAAGGCCACGACGGACGGCGTGGTGCGCGACCCCTCAGCATTTGCAATGACTTCCGGCTCGCCACCGGTGAGGACGGCGACGACGGAGTTGGTGGTACCCAGGTCGATTCCGACCGCGCGTGCCATGTGGACTCCTCTGTGTAGATACTGTCTGGCAGTTCGTCTGTCAGGAGATTCCGAGCAACCCAATGGTGGCTGTCTCCGAACCCTCTGTCAAAGAAACTGAGCCGACCCCGCTCAAGTTCCCTACGCGGGCATGAGGTGGCTCACACTGCGGTAGTCCGGCGCCCGGCATCTAGGGTGGCGACCGTGACCGCAAACCTGGAACCGGGCCTCGCGGCCCGGGCACATCGCGCACTGGAACCTCTGCACTCGATGATCTATTTCGCACCGGAGGCCGAGGAGCAATACACCGCGGCCGGCCTGCGACCCGGACGGATGGGCTACTTCGCGAGCCGCTCAGCGGCAATGGGTGCGGTAACCCCCGGCGTAACCGCAGCGACCTTCTACAACTTCAACCCCGAACTGGTCGCCCGTCATCTGCCACGCGCCTGGACGCTGACAACGCCGACCGAACTGCTCGCTGCCCGGCTGCGGGCGGCCGACCTCTCCTTGCGCCGGTTGCTCGGCGAAGCGATCGACTCACCCGAATTGTCCGAGGCGGCAAACCTTGCCCGCGAGGCGACGACGGCGTTGCAGCCCGCCGGCCGGCCGCTGTACGCGGCACATGCCGATCTGCCGTGGCCGACGGAGCCCCATCTAGTGCTATGGCACTCCGCAACACTGCTACGTGAGTACCGCGGCGACGGGCACCTGGCGGCGCTGCTCGGCGCCGGGCTGTCCGGCGTCGACGCGATCGTCACCCATACCGCGACCGGGCGGGGTTTCACGCTTGAGTCGGCCAAGCTGCTGCGTGGCTGGTCGGACGAGCAGTGGGCGGCGGCCGAGGACGACCTGAAATCGGACGGCGTCCTGGACGATGAGGGCCTGACGGACGCGGGCAATGCAATGCGGGAACGGATCGAGTCCGAAACGGATCGGATGGACTCGGCCGGCTGGCTGCACTTGGGCCCGGAACGGACGGACCGCATCATCCAGCTCGGTAAGTCGCTGTCCCGCCGCGTGGTGTCGGCCGGCGCATTCCCGCCCGGTGTGCTCGAACGAGCAGCCACCCGCTGAGTTACGCCCGCTCCGCTGAGTTACGCCCCGCTCATCGAGTTACGCGCTATATCGCGTAACTGAGTCAGCCACGCGTAACTCAGCGGGCTGGGGCTTAGCCACGCGTAACTCAGCGGGGTGGGGTCAGCCATTAGTTGCAGTTACTCAAGCGGACAGCTGAGTTACGCCCCGCTCATCGAGTTACGCGCTATATCGCGTAACTGAGTCAGCCACGCGTAACTCAGCGGGGTGGGGTCAGCCACGCGTAACTCAGCGGGCTGGGGGTCAGCCACGCGTAACTCAGCGAGGTGGGGTCAGCCACGCGTAACTCACCGGGGGTGGGGTCAGCCAGCCATTTGTTGCAGTTACTCAAGCGGACGGGTTAGTTACCGATAGTGAGGGTGCGGAGCTGTGTCGGGTACGACTCCGGCGCAGGAGGGGGCTCCGCACCTACTGCATCGGACAATTGGGGTTTCGCCCATGTACACCGGCACGCTTACAGCTCGCCCCACTCCGCCCAGCCGAGTTCGGGTCGCGGCCACGATCATCGACTCACGCGCTCACCGAATCCTGGCGGTGCTGGCCGGCTGCCTGCTTCTGGCCGGGCTTCTGACGCTGCGCGCAGGCAGCGCATCGGCCGCCACCACCGCCGAGAACACTGCCGCCAGAACGGTCTTCAACACCATCAACGCCGAACGCAGCGCCAACCACCTGCCGGCCTTGGCGTGGAGCACCGCGTTGGTGTCCAGCGCCCGCAGGCACAACGTGACCATGGCCGCGAGAGACACGTTGTCGCACCAGATCAATCCCGAGGCCAACCCAGGCGCGCGAATAAGCGCAGCCGGCGTCGCCTGGCACGCCTACGCCGAGAACATCGCCTATACCACCGACCGCACCAGTGCGGGTGCCAACCACATGCAGCAGGTGATGTATGCCGAGAAAGCACCGAACGACGGACACCGTCTCAACACCCTGTCGCGGGCGGTCAAGGCAGTCGGCGTCGACGTGCTGATCGACAGCCGGACGCACAAGCTCTGGCTCACCGAGGATTTCGCCGATGTCGCCGGCAAGGCAGCCGCCGCCGTGGCACCGGTCAACCACCTGCCCAGCGGCCACCTGGACTCGATCCGGGTGTTGTCCGGCCACCGCGTCACGATGGCCGGCTGGGCGGTGGACCCCGACAACCGATCGACGCCGCTGAGGATCGCCGTGTACAGCGACGGTCGCGGGGTCGGAACGTTTGGATCCGGAGTCGCCCGCGCCGATGTCGCCAGGGCTGTTCATGCCGGGCCGAGACAAGGCTTTCAGTTGACCGTTCGCCTCGCGGCCGGACGGCGGACCGTCTGCAGCTACGCGATCAACATCGGGCCGGGCGCCAACCGCCTGATCAAGTGCGCCACGGTAGGGGTCTGACCGACAACCGCTTGAACACCGGGAACCAGGCCAGCCCGGTGCTGACCGCGAGCACGTGGCCGGACGTGGTCATCCCTGAGCTGAGTACGAACGGGATTCCGACGTAACAGACCACCAGCAGCACCCCGAACGGCCGCAGCGGCCGCGGCAGCAGGTAACAGGCCGCGGCTGCTGCTCCGTACAGGCCGTAGGACACCCCGACGTCGTATTCGTAGCGTGCCTGCGCGGGTAGATCACCGTCCCGGATGGCGAGGAATTCCCATGCCTCGGTGACCATGGTGGCGAGGACGTGTGCCGATGCGAAAACCGCTATCGCCCACCGGGTGCCGAACCGCCACTCCAGCGGAGCCAACACGACCACCAGCAGGATGGCGTTGGACAGCCAGCGCCCGTCCGGCAGGAAGAACGCGCTGAGAACGACGGATCTGATCGGCGCGACCGACAGATTGTGGACGTTGGTGCTCACCCACCGAAGGACCTCATCGGCGTGATCGGGTTGGTCGCGCAGCCACAAGGTCGTGACGAAAAGGACCGTGACCAGTCCGGCGGCAAACGGTGTCCGAAACACAGCTGCCCGCGCGCGTACGGCGCCACCCGAGGCGCGGCGACCGAGAGTGGCGCCTAGTGCCGACATCGCCCAAGCAGATCACGGCAGTCGCAAAGAACTCTGTCGGCAACCTGTGGATCTGCCAAGAACCGGCGTCCGCATGATGCTGACGCGGGCCGTGGGAGTCAGCTACCTTCCCCTCATGCAGGTACAACTTCGCCACAACCCGTCGTTCACTGTCGCCCGCTGCATCCTTGCCGGCGGCGAACCGCTGCGCGTCGAAGGCGGCGCGATGATCGCGCACAGTTCCGGCATCCAGCTCGAAGCCAAGGCCGAGGGCGGAATCATCAAGGGTCTGAAGCGCGCAGCGCTGGGCGGCGGATCGTTCTTCGTGACCACGTATACGGCACCTCCCAACGGCGGCTGGGTCGACGTCGCCGGCGTCCTGCCAGGCGACGTCACATACATCCCGATCACGCCCGACCGGCCCTTTTTCATCAGCCGCGGAAGCTGGATCGCGAACTCTCACGGGGTCGAGATCGACACTCAATGGGGCGGCATGGCCAACCTGTTCGGTGGCGAGGGCGGCTTCGGATTCCGGGCCTCCGGCCAAGGCGAGGCGGTGGTGAACGTCTACGGCGCGATCGACTATCTGGACCTGCAGCCTGGTGAGACCGTCACTGTGGACACCGGCCACGTGGTCGCCTACGACCTGCACATGCAGTTCCAGATGCGGCGCGCGGTCCAGGGCAAGTCGATCCAGTCCATGAAGAGTGGCGAGGGATTCGTCTTCGATTTCGCCGGGCCGGGACGGGTGCTGCTGCAGACCCGCAACCCCGACGCTTTTGCCGCATGGGTGGCCTCAGCGATCCCGGGCAACAATCCCCGTGAGGGGCTGGGCGGCGCCGCCGGGAACTTCTTCCGCAGCTAGCTGCGCCGCGCCCTTCGCCGTGCAGCTCGCGTCGTTGTCTGCGAGCGGCACCACGCCCCTGGACCCGCGATGTTTACTACTTCAGTTCGGTGGAGGACTTGCCGAGCAACCGCCGCGCCACGATCAGCTGTTGGATTTGCTGGGTGCCTTCGAAGATGTCGAGGATCTTTGAGTCACGGGCCCACTTCTCGAGCAGGCTGTGTTCGCTGTAGCCGAACGATCCGGCCAGCTCGACGCAGCGCAACGTGATTTCGGCGGCGGTCCGTCCGGCCTTCGCCTTTGCGATTGAGGCCTGAAGCGAATTCGGCCGGTTGTTGTCGGCGCGCCAGGCTGCTTCCAGCGTGGCCAGATACGCCGATTCCCAGTCGGCCTCCATCGCCAGGAACGTTGCGGCGGCAGCGGATTGGGTCTGCGCCGGACGGTCGTAGTCGACCACCACGCCGGCACCGGCCAGCAGCTCGCGGGTTTCGTCCAGGGCTGCCTTGGACACCCCGAGCGCCATCGCCGCGACGAGCGGCCGGGTGTTGTCGAAGGTCTGCATGACACCGGAGAAGCCTTCGTCGGCATCGATGTCCGGCGATCCCAGCAGATTCTGTTTGGGTACCCGGCAGTCGAGGAACCGGATCGTCGCGGTATCGGATGCCCGAATGCCGAGCTTGTGCTCCAGCCGCGCGACGTCCATACCTGGCGTGCCTTTCTCCACCACGAACGACTTGATCGCGGCCCGGCCCTTTGACTTGTCCAAGGTTGCCCAGACCACGACCGCGTCGCACCGTTCGCCGCTGGTCACGAAGATCTTTTCGCCGTTGATCACGTAGTGATCGCCGTCGGCAACCGCCGTGGTCGTGATGGCTGCCGAGTCAGATCCGCAGCCCGGTTCGGTGATCGCCATCGACGCCCACACATGATCGAACCGTTCGAGCTGCTCGTCGTTGGCCACCGACGCGATCGCGGAATTGCCAAGACCCTGCCGAGGCATCGACAAGACCAGCCCGACGTCCCCCCAGCACGCATGCATGATCGACAGGACAGTGGACATGTTGCTGCCGTTCTTCACCTGGCTGCCGCCGTCGGAAGACCTGCGCACTCCGCGGGCGCCGGAGGCCTGCTGACCACCGGAGGCGTTCAGGCCGTCATACATCGCGGCGAGCATGTCGAGTTCCTTCGGGTACTCGTGCTCGGCGAGGTCGTACTTGCGCGAGTTGGCGCGGAATACCTCGACCGCAACCTGATGCGCCTGGCTGAGCAGCACACCGAACTTCTTCGGAATCTCTAGATTGATACTCACCGTGACTCCCTCCCGGGACTGATCGCAGCCAGCTGTGATTCGCTCATACCAGCACCGCGCCTTCCATCAGCCCGACCGCGCGGAGATCGCGGTACCAGCGCTCCACCGGATGCTCCTTGACGAAGCCGTGGCCCCCGAGCAGTTGGACGCCGTTGCTCCCGATCTGCATGCCGTACTCGGCTGCCAGTCGGCGGGCCAACGCCGTTTCGCGGGCGTAGCTCTTGCCCTGCTCGGCTCGGCTCGCGGCGCGATAGGTCGCCAGCCGCATGCCTTCGAGCTCGATGCCGATGTCGGCAACCATGAAAGCGACCGACTGACGATGACTGACCGGTTCGCCGAACGCCGTCCGCTCGTTGACGTAAGGGATGACGTAGTCGAGAACCGCTTGCGCCGTTCCCACTGCCAGTGCCGACCAGCCGATCCGGGAAAGCCTTACGCAGTCGGCATAATCCTCGGCGGTGCCGAGCCGGGCCGTCCCCGCAACGCTCACCTGGTCCAGAAGTACCCGGCCGGTCGCCGCGGCACGCAGCCCCATCGCGGGCTCCGACTCGATGCTGAGCCCTGGAGTGTCCGACTCGAGCAGGAACAACGTCGGGCGCCCCTCCAGCTGCGCGGCGACAACGAACAATTCAGCCTGTGCCGCACCGGGCACCAGAGATTTCAGCCCGTCCAGTTGATAGCCATTTCCCTTGCGTCGAGCCGTCGTGGCCAGCGCGAACGGATCGAACAATGGCGTCGGCTCCAGGATCGCCAGGGCTGCGACCGGAACATCATCGCCGACGAAGGAGGGCAGGTAGGTCGCCTGCTGGCGCTCGTCACCCCACAGGGCGAGGGCGCTGCTGACCGCGGCCGGCGCGAGTACCGCGACAGCAAGACCCAAGTCGCCATGCGCCAGCGCCTCGGCGACCAGGACGTTGGTCACCGCTGACCGCTGCGCGGCTGCTCCGCCCAGCTCGTCCGGCACAGTCACGAAGGTGACGCCGAGTTCGGTTGCAGCCCTGGCCAGCAAGGTCGGCGGCGCCTGGCACGCGGTGTCCGCGTCAGCGGCTGCCGGACGAAGTTCCTTGGCGGCGAAGTCACGGGTCGCCTCGCTGATCAGCTTCTGCTCGTCGCTCTGGGTCAGGTCGAACAGTCCGGAACTGCTCGCTGACGCCGGACGAACCGGAGCCTTGCGCTGCTGAACGGACGCGAAGGTCCGCGCTGCGACGCCAGCGGACCGAAAACCGACCCGGGTGCCCTGGTATACCGCCCGCTCGACGGGGTGTCGCAATCGGAGCCGATCGATCATCGGCAGCCTGGCGAGCTTGTTCAGTATCGCCAAGCCCATTCCGGTTGCGTCGCGTCCTGGGCTTCCTGCCGTACGCGGCTTGGGGTTCGCGGTATTCACGGGTGCCATATTTACAGGTGCCATTTGCGCTCCGATGTCGTCCTCGTTGGCTCTTCGTTACCGCCGCGGCGGATCTCGCTCAGCCGGCCACCTGCCTCTTCAGCAGAAGGTGATACTCGCAGTATCGGGTACTTTTCGCCAGCCGGAGCGAGCCAGGTCACGGGGCCGCATGTGACGCATTCGGTCAGCAGTTCGAGTGGTTACCGGTGGGTAACTATGCGTATCCTTGCGCAGATGTCCGCACCGGTCGGCGCGCGCGTACGGCATGCCTCGCACTGTTCCGGAACGACGCGGCTTGACGAGTTCAGGAGGCTGCAGTGGCGTTGCGCATCACGATCACCCTGATCCTGACGGTGGTGACCTTTGCCATCGCCGGACGCCGAGTCGCCTGGTTGGTGAAGCTGATCCGATCCGGTACCGCGGCACCCGACCGGGGTAAGAACGCGGCGCCCCGGGTGGCCAACGATGCCGAAGAGGTATTGGCGCAGCGCAAGCTGCTGATGTGGTCGGTGCCGGGCCTGGCACACTTCTTCACGTTCTGGGGATTCCTGATCCTCAACCTGACCATCCTCGAGGCCTTCGGTGCGCTGCTGATCAGCCGCGACTTCCACATCCCGTTGATCGGCAAGTGGCAGGTGCTCGGGTTCGTCGAGGATTTCTTCGCGGTTGCGGTCCTGGTGGGCTTGGCAACTTTCGCGGTGCTGCGGATTCGCAACGCACCCCAGCGCAAGCAGCGCGACTCACGCTTCTATGGTTCGCACACCGGGCCGGCCTGGGTCATCCTCGGCATGATCACCCTGGTCGTGCTCACGCTCTTCGGTCTGCGCGGCGCACAGCTGAACGCCGGTGAGTTCCCGTACGGGAAGTCGAAGTGGACTTTCGCCTCGTATCTCACCGCGAAGCTGTTCGGCACCGGCGATTACAACAAGGGCCTGGCGACCTTCTTCCTGATCGCCCAGCTCGCCGTCGTGCTGGTGTTCCTGATCATCGTCACGTACTCCAAGCACCTGCACATCGCGACCGCGGCGATCAACGTGTACTTCAAGCGACTGCCCAAGGCCCTCGGGCCGCTGTTGCCGGCCACCGACGCCGCTGGCAAGCCCATCGATTTCATGGATGTCGAGAACCTGTCCGAGGACACCGTTTTCGGTAAGGGCAAGATCGAGGACTTCACCTGGAAGGGCTACCTGGACTTCGCGACCTGCACCGAATGCGGTCGCTGCCAGTCCCAGTGCCCGGCCTGGAACACCGGCAAGCCGCTCTCGCCGAAGCTACTGATCATGGATCTGCGCGATCACCTCTTCGCCAAGGCCCCGTACCTGATCGGCGGGAAGGCGGTGCCGGACGGTGCCGAGCCGGTATTTGTCGACTCCGAGTCCGGTCACCACGTCCCCGAAGCGGGCTTTCCACGGGTAGCAGGGTCCGGCATCGAGCAAGCCGTCCGGCCGTTGGTCGGTGACGCGGCATCCTTCGGTGTGATCGACCCGGACGTGCTGTGGTCCTGCACGACCTGCGGCGCGTGCGTCGAGCAATGCCCCGTGGACATCGAGCACATCGACCACATCGTGGACATGCGTCGCTACCAGGTGCTCATCGAATCGTCGTTCCCGTCAGAGGCCGGCACCATGTTGCGCAACCTGGAGAACAAGGGCAACCCGTGGGGTCTACCGACCAAGAGCCGCGAGGACTGGGCCAACGAACTGTCCTTCGACGTGCGGCGCGTCTCGCCCGGGGAGCAACTGCCTGCCGAAGTCGAGTACCTGTTCTGGGTCGGTTGTGCCGGCGCGCTGGAAGACCGGTCCAAGAAGGTCACCAAGGCGTTCGCCGAGTTGCTGCACATCGCCGAGGTCGAGTTCGCAATCCTGGGTGCGAACGAGACCTGCACCGGTGACTCGGCACGCCGGCTCGGCAACGAATTCGTGTTCCAGACACTCGCGGCACAGAACGTCGAGACGCTGAACTCGATCGAGCGATCGCATCCGCTCAAGATCGTGGCGACCTGCCCGCACTGCTTCAACACGATCGCGAATGAGTACCCGCAGATCGGTGGTCATTACGAGGTGGTGCACCACACCCAGTTGCTCAGCAAGCTGATCGAAGAGGGGCGCCTGACGCCGGTCGAACCGGTGGACAAGAACGTCACCTACCACGACCCCTGCTACCTGGGTCGGCACAACAAGGTCTACACACCACCGCGCGAGGTGCTCGGGGCGATCCCGGCGCTGAAGTCGCAGGAGATGCACCGCTGCAAGGAACGTGGCTTCTGCTGTGGCGCCGGTGGTGCCCGGTTCTGGATGGAGGAGAAGATCGGCAAGCGGGTCAACGTGGAGCGCACCGAAGAGGCGCTCGGCCTGGACCCGGATCTGATCTCCACCGCATGCCCGTTCTGCATGGTCATGCTCTCCGACGCCGTGACTGCCAAGCAGGCTGACGGTACGGCCAAGGAGCACGTCCGGGTGCTCGATGTCGCCCAGATTCTCCAGCAGTCGATGCGCGGCCCGGCTAGCTGAAGAAGACGAACTTGGTCAGGGCCACCAGCCCGACGGCGACGATGACGGTCCGCAACACTGCTTGCGGCAGCCGGCGCCCGACCACAGCGCCGAGTTGACCACCGATCGTCGATCCCACCGCGATGATCGCGACGTAAGTCCAGTTGGGGTGTGCCAGCACCACGAACATCAGGCCGGCCACCAGATTCACCAGCCCGGCCAGCACGTTCTTGAGGGCATTGACCCGTTGCAGGTCGCTGTCGAGCAGGATTCCCATCGCGGCAACCAGCAGGATGCCCTGCGCAGCGCCGAAGTACCCGCCGTAGATGCCCGTTGCCAGGATCAGAATCCACAACCACAACCTGCGGCGACCGGTCGGCTCGCCATGTTGCCCGTCGGCGCTGACGAACCGCTTGGACAACCGAGGCTGGACAACGACCAGCGCCAGCGCCAGCAGGATCAGGATCGGTACGACGGCCTTGAACACGCCCTGCGGAAGCACCAGCAACAGCAACGCGCCGATGATGCCGCCGATGAACGATGCAGTGCCGTACCGCATTAGCCGAGGGCGCTGTCCGGTCAGCTCACGGCGATATCCCCACGCTCCACTGGCCGAACCTGGCACCAGACCGATCGTGTTGGTCACGTTGGCCGTGACCGGCGGCACCCCGAGGGAGAGCAGAACCGGGAAGGTGATGAGTGTGCCTGAGCCGACGACGGTGTTGATCATGCCGGCGGCGACGCCCGCGACCGCAACGACGGCAGCCGATCCGATCCCAGTCATGTCCCTTCAACCCTAGGGGCCGGACAAGTTGCGGTCTCAACCAGGTCCGCGGGGCAGTCGCAGGCGCACCAGGTCGGCTTCAGGAATCAGGCGTCACCGGTCGGCCGTACAGGTACCCCTGCTGCAGATGAATGCCGAGTTCGACCAATCGCTGGGACTGCACGGCTGTCTCGACACCCTCGGCCACCACCGCGAGCTCGAGCGAGGTCAACATTCGTTCCACCGCACCGACCAGGCGCCATCGGGGATCGTCTCCGTGCCGGGGCAGCAATGAAAGGTCCAACTTCACGATGTCGACCTCGAATTGCTGCAGCGCCGCGAGGTTGGACGCCCCCTGGCCGAAGTCATCGACGGCGAAATGAATCCCCTTGCCGCGTAAGGCATCCAGCACCCAGGCCACCTGAATGGACGGCTCGTCGACCACGCGTTCGGTGATCTCGATGACGACCCGGTCATGCGGCACCTGGTACCGCGCCAGCGCATTGAGCAGATTCGTCACGGACTCGTCGTCGAGCAGCTGTGCCCGGGACAGGTTCAACCACAGTGCGGCATCGTTTCCGGCCAGCACCGACGCCGATCGCGAGACCGCCACCTCCAGGGCGGTGTCGAACAGGCGCGCGGCCAGGCCCAGCCGCTCGGCCGCCTCGATCAGATCGGTCGGCCCCACGTTGCGGCCGGTGGTCGTGCGCAGCAATGCCTCGAAACCCACCGGAACTCCAGTGCGAACATCCATGATCGGCTGGTATGCGACGGTGAACCCGTCGGGGTTGTCCAGGCTCGCTCTAAGTCCTTGTTCCTGCTCTGCGCGCCGGATCATCGAGTGGGCCATCTCGGGCACGTGCCGCAGCACCGATCCGGTGACGTTCCGCTTTGCCGCGCTCAGCGCAAGGTCGGCAGCTCGCGCGGTAGCAGCCAGGCTGGCGTGGTCAGTGCGCGCCGACCAGCCCATCCGGAGCCGGACCGGGATCGCGGCCCCGTCGTAGACGACGGCCGGCCAGCCGAGCCGCTCGACGGCCGCTACCAACGTCAGGATCTGGCTGGCGAGCACCACGAACTCGTCGCCGCTCGGTCGTACCAGCAGGTCGCCCGGCCCGGCCACAGTGGACAGCCAGCCGGCGATGACCCGCAGGCAATGATCACCCGCGCGGATCCCGTACTGGTCGTTGATCGCGCGAAAGTCGTACACATCGAGGAAGGCGACGCCGTCGTAGCGCGCGACCTGATCGGTGCGCAGCATCGCCACCAACGCCGATCGGTTGTACAACCCGGTCGGCTGGTCCTTGGTCATGACATTTTCCGGTGACGAGGTGACCGGCCCGAACTCCAGAATCTCCATGCCCACCCGATCCAGGCCGTCCGACGGATCGGTGCCCAACCAAACCGCCGACCAGTACCCCCACCTCGCCGCAGCATCGACGTCCAGCACCACGACCCGCTCGCCGTGCCGGTCCACACCCGCCGCTGTCAACAGCTCGGCCGCCACCGCGGCGGGGCCCGGCGCGAGCAGCTCGGAAAGCCGCCGACCCACCGCTACTTGGGGATCGATCCCGAATTCGGCCGCGAACCTCTCGGTGATCGACACAACGGTTCCGTCCGGGGTCACCACAGCCGCGGCGCCTCGTGCTTCGGATGAGGCCGACGACTCCGGCAACCGTGCTGCGGCAAGCCACGCAATCTCGATGCGGGTATCGGCGATCTTGTTCAGATACGCCGCCGTCGCCGTGCCGTCCACCTCGATCTGGACCATCGCACCACGATCGGCCTGCACGTCGGCGAGTCGGTCGCCGACCTGGTCCCAGAACTGCCGAGACCTGCGCGAGGCGCCCTGCGGCACCATCCCGGAAGCGTGGGCAGCCTCGTTGGCTGCGGCGACCAGGTATCCGCCGCCGGGGCCGAGTTCGACGGTGACGATCCCGATCCCGATCCAGCGAGCCGGGTCGAGCAGTGCCGGTGCGAAACTCGTGCCCCCTGCTGTCGGAGCCGATGGCAGCATCCAGCTTGCCGGCATGCCGTTGAAGATGTTGTTGCGCGACCAGGCCCGTTCCCGCCCGTCGCCGCTCTGGAATACACCCGCGGACTCGCCGTGGCCGGCTGCGTGATTGATGCGCCGCATGAACTCGTCGAAGTCGGCCGCTTGGGACCAGTGCTCGACGCCGACGATGGAGCCGTACGCCTCATCGCCGGTGAATCCGGCCTCGGCTGCCCATCGCGAGGTCGCCAGCACCGTGTAGGTCAGGTCGGTGCTCAGATCGACCGCCTGCACGACAGCCTCGTAGGGGATCCGTTCGAACAGGCTGACCGCGTCAGCAAGTGGCGGCAGCTCAGCTTCGGACAGCCGAAGGAAACGGTTACGCCACGACAGGTCGAGCGGGATCATTCCGACGTAGCGTGAGTCCTCGCGTACCTGATGCCACGGCGAGCCAGGGACGGGGTCTGGCCACACCATGAGCCGGGTCTCGTCGAGGTCACTGAGCAGGACCGTCAGATCCCCGGCCGCAGTTACCGTGTACCGGCCGAAGGGTGTGGTCACCGTGCCCACGCTGTACCCGTCCGGCGGTCGCAGCTCCGCGATCGTCAAGCCAAGAACGCTCAGTGCGCGGGCGACCTCGACCGGATCGGTCACCGGCGCATCGTCGACGCCGAGCAGCGAGTGGGTGGCACTGTTGGTCCACAGGCGTACGCGGCTGCCGGTGTGCTCGACCAGTACTGACGAGCCCGGTCCGGACATCAACGCGGCAGTGACGACCAACTGCGGGCCAGGCCGGTGGCCGAGGGCATCCACGGGCCAGTGCTCCCGGCTCGAGCCCATCAACGCGGCAGCCTCGGACTCGCTGCGATGCGCGGCTGACGCACCGGTCGGACGGTCTGTCAGCCACTGGACCGCTGGCATCAGAAGTTGATCACGATCCGCCCGATCTGAACTATGCGCCCCAGCCTCGAGACGTGCGGTCCCTCGAGTTCACGAGGCCGTCGTCGCCGCTACGCGGCTTGCTCATTGTTGCGCTCCTGGCGGTACTTGACCACACCATCAAATCCGGCTCTCAGGCCAACATGGGCACCGCAGTCATCGCCGGCGGCACACCGAAGGCGTCAACCAGCGTCAACGCGTCAGGCCGCAAGGCGGCGCACAGGTCGTTGACCACCCGCGGCAACTGCTTGGTACGGATCGCTGACAACCGTCCGTGCTCGATGAACCAAGCCCGTTCTGACTCGAGGGTGCTCAACACGAAGAGGTCACACACCCGGTTGAGCAGCTCGGATGCCGCCGCGTCCTTGCAACTGTCTATCCCTGCAACGAACGCCTCGAGGACGACCCGGTCCACATGGGCGCGGGCAGTGGCCAGCAGGTGGTCCTGGGCGGCGTTGAAGATCGCGAACGGATCATCGGCCGTCGCGGCGCGGCGCAGCCGCTTGGCAAGGCCCTCGAGCAGGTGCCGTTCGCGGAAGTCGAATAACGAGATATGCCAACCACGATCGGACCAATCTGCCTCGTCGTCTCGTCCGGCGGCGTCGACCAACCGCTGTATCAGCGCGCGGGCGGCGGTTCGTTCGAGCACCGTGGACATGGCCTGCGTGGTCAGGAATTTCACGGTGCCCAGCATGTCGAGCTCGCCAAAATGATCGCGGTAGCTGGTGAGTAGCTCTTTGGCGACCAGTTGCAGTAACACCGTGTTGTCACCCTCGAAGGTGGTGAACACATCGGTGTCGGCCTTCAAACCCGGCAGCCGGTTCTCGGACAGGTAACCCGCTCCGCCGCACGCCTCGCGGCAGGTTTGGATGGTGCTGGTTGCGTGCCAGGTTGCTATCGCCTTCACACCGGCTGCCCGCGCCTCGAGTTCACGGGTGTCGCCGATTCCGTCGACATCGGAAAACACCTGATGCAGGGATTCCACCAATGCGGACTGGGCGAAATGTAACGCATAGGTCCTGGCGAGCGCGGGGAGCAGTTTGCGCTGATGCGCGAGGTAATCGAGCAGTACGACCTCGCCGTCGCGTCCTGGAGCGGTGAATTGAGTGCGACGCGCGGCGTATCGGGTCGCGATCGTCAGTGCCACCTTGGTCGCACTTCCTGCTCCCCCGGCCACACTCACGCGGCCCTGGATCAGGGTGCCGAGCATCGTGAAGAAACGCTTGGTGCCATTGGCGATCGGCGTCGTGTAGCTGCCGTCCGCGGCTACAGCGCCATACCGGTTCAACAGGTTGGTACGCGGAATCCGCACTTGGTCGAACCACAGCTGACCGTTGTCGACACCGTTCAGGCCCGCCTTCGGGCCGCAATCGGCGATCCGGATGCCGGCCAACGGCTCGCCGTGCTCGTCACGGATCGGGACCAGGAAGGCGTGCACGCCGTGGTCGGTGCTGCCGGTGATGAGCTGAGCGAACACAGCGGCAATTCGTCCGTCGTCGGCGGCGTTGCCGATGTACTCCTTGCGGGCGTCGTCGTGCGGCGTGTGCACGACGAACTCGTCGGTGATCGGATCGAAGGTCGCGGTGGTCTGAAGCGCTGCGACATCCGAACCGTGGCCGTGCTCGGTCATCGCAAAGCAGCCGAACAGCTCGCCGCTGATGACGTCGGCCAGGAACCGTTCGTGATGGGGCGCGGTGCCCAAATGCAGCACGGCGCCACCGAAGAGCCCGAATTGAACGCCCACCTTGACCAACAGGGACAGATCACCCATCGCCAGCATGTCGAATGCGGTGATCGAGGCGCCGATGTCGTCCCTGCCGCCGTACGCGGCCGGGAACCCGTATCCGGTCAGCCCACGTTTGGCCAGCGCCCTCACTTGCTCCACGGTTCTGGCCCGCTGGTCGGCAAGACTCAAGCCGTACACGGGCCGGAACAGTTCGTCGTCACCGAGCAGACGGGCCTCTGCGCGCACGTCGGCCCATCGGCCGTCGAGGTGTCGGCGGAGACTGTCGGCCAGATCGGCAGAGTTGGCGCTGGTCGTTACGGTCATTGCGCTCCCTAGCTTGTCGAACTTGGCGAGCTTGTCGGCCTAATTTGTCGGCCTAATTTGTCGGCCTACCTTGTCGGCCTAACTCGTCGGCCTTCGATGTGTTTTTCCGAGCTGATCGGCTCGGCGGTTGCGGCGGGATCGCCGGCGATTCCCGACGCACCGTTCCAGAGCAGTTCGGTCAGGCTCGTGGTCAGTTCGGCCCGGCTGAGGACGCCGGGATTGTCCAGCCACCAGTCGCCTGCCGCTTTCATCAGACCGACGATGGCTGTCCCCCATGGCCTGCGGAGCGCCACTTCACCGCGCGCTGCCGAAGCAAGCGCGATCACGTCGTCAAGCCGCGCGGCGATCATGCTGGTGTAGTCGACCGCTCCGGGGCTACCGGCCTGCCCGAGTACCGGATTGCGGACCACGAACCGGTACAGCTCAGGCGCCTTCTCCAGCATCGACAAATAGCTGTCGATGCCACCGGACACCATTTCGCGCGCATCGCGGGCCTCGGAGAGCCGGTCGGACAGCTGATCGGAGAACACTTGTGCCATCTGTTGCCCGACAGCGCGATACAGGTCGGCCTTGTCGGTGAAGTGTCGGTAGAACACTGCCTTGCTGGTGCCCGCGACGGCCGCGATCTGATCCATCCCGACCGATGCGCCGTGCTGTTCCACCGCGGCCATCGCCGAACGGACCAGTTCGGCCCGGCGGCTTTGTCGATGGGCATCCCAACGGGCGGATCGTCCGTCCGACTTGGCTTTAACGCTCACCTCGGCAGAGTATCCGATACTCGTAGTTACAGGTAACACTCAGAGACCACGATCACCTGCAATGTTTGCTGGGCCGCGGCGTTTGGTTGGATTGCGTGATGCACTCAGGTTCACGATCGGCATCGTCACGATCGGCACCGTCACGATCGGCACCGTCACGATCGGCATCGTCGCGACCGGTCAGAGCCGTTGCCGCGATAGCCGTTCTTGCCGTCGTGGTAGGCGGAATCGCCGGCTGTACCAAGTCCAAGAAGACGCCCCCGGAACAGATCTCCGCTCAGGCGTTCCTCGCTGCGTTCGGCAGCGGGGACGTCACCGGCGCCTCGCAGCGAACCAGCGCTCCAAGCGCGGCGGCTGCAACCATGAAAGCGAGCCTGACCGGGCTCGGCGCCGGAGCCAAGGCGACGCTGACCGTCACCGGCTTGGCCAACCGATCATCCAACGCCGCGACAGCCAACTACTCCGCATCGTGGCGAATGCCCGGCGTCGCAACGCCGTGGACGTACAACGGGTCGCTGCCGATGACCAAGCAGGGCAACGCCTGGCAGGTGACGTGGGGTGCGGCAGATCTGTATCCGACGCTGCCCGATGGCACGCATCTGGCGGTCAAGCGCAGCCAACCTGCCAGGGCAGCACTCACCGACGCCGCCGGCAAGCCGCTGTTCACAGCGACGCCGGTGGTGCGCATCGGTATCGAGAAAGCGCTGGTAACCGACCTGGCGTCCCTCGCCGCGACTCTGGCTGCGCTACCGGTGTTGCAGACCAGTGCAAAGCAGATCACCGACGCGGTCACGGCGGCCAATCCCAAGGACTTCGTGGACATCATCACGCTGCGCAAGACGGTGTACGAGCAGATCAAACCGCAGATCTACAACCTGCACGGCACGGTCTTCCAGGACGACACCCTGCTGCTTCCGCCGACCTCCCACTTCGGTGAGCCGCTGTTGGGCACAGTCGGGCAGGCCACCAAGCAACTCATCGATTCCTCGGCCGGACGCTTACAGACCGGCGACCAGACCGGGATCGGCGGCCTGCAGCAGGCCTTCGACACCCAATTGGCCGGAACCCCCGGCGTCGCCGTATATGCGGCCTCGGACAGCGACGGCTCCCTCGGTACGCGACTGGCTGCGGTGGAATCGGCGAAGGCCGGCACACCGGTCAGGTTGACGCTGGACAGCTCAGTACAGAACGCGGCTGACGCGGCGTTGGCCTCGACGCCCCTGCCCGCGTCCGTGGTCGCGGTGCAGCCGTCCACCGGCAAGATCCTGGCAGTCGCCAACAGCACGGCAGCCACCGATGACATCGCCCTGGTCGGGCAGTACCCCGCCGGGTCGACGTTCAAGATCGTCACCTACACCGCGGCGTTCATGGCCAATCCGTCGTTGACCGCCTCGAGCCAGGTTGCCTGCCCACCGACCGTGACGGTCGACGGCCGCACGTTCCAGAACGAGAACAAGTTCTCCTACCCGCCGATCCCGATCAGCGCCGCGTTCGGGTACTCCTGCAACACGACCGCGATCGCAACCGCGATGAAGCTGCCCGCCGATGCGATGCACAACGCGGCCACCTCGCTGGGACTCGGAGCGAAATGGTCTTTGCCGATCGATGCATTCTCCGGTTCGTTGCCGACTCCGTCGTCGCAGACCGAACAGGCCGCTGACGCGATCGGGCAAGGCAAGGTTCTGGTCTCTCCGCTGCTGATGGCCCTGATCGCGGGCGCGTCGGCGTCCGGAACGCCGGTGGCTCCGTCCCTGGTCGACGGCAAACAGGCCACGCCGGGCACCGCTTTACCGGCAGCACTCACGGCGAAGATGAACCAACTCATGAAGGCAACGGTGGACCTGCCGGGCGGCACCGCTCACCAGCTGGCCGACCTCGGCAACGTGGAGGGCAAGACCGGCACGGCTGAATTCGGGACGGCCACCCCACCCAAGAGCCACTCCTGGTTCGCGGGTACCCGCGGCGACCTGGCGTTCGCGGTGTTCGTCTACGGTGGCGAGTCCTCGCACAGCGGGGCCGTGCCGATCGCACACACGTTCCTGTCCGCGGTGAAATAGCGCCGTCGGCGTGCGTCGAAAGGCATCTGTATGTCCAGGGTGTCTACGGAGCGTGCATTTTTCCACGCTCCGTAGACAGTCCTAAAAGGCATCGTTGGTAGACAGTCCTAGAAGGCATCGTTGCTCTAAAGGGCATGGTGTGTTCAACGATCTCGGCGACAATGCAGAGATGACCACGCCATCCGCGCCATTCGTCTCGGTCCGCGGTGAGGCAATCGTGCAAGCCGCGCCGGACCTGGCTCAGTTGTCGATCACCGTCACCGCTCAGGACAGCGACCGGGCCCGTACCGTCTCGGTACTCGCTGACCGGGCTGCGACCGTCCAGGCGTTGCTCGATCAATACGCAGCTGGCATCGAGAAGTCTCAGACCAGCCAGCTCAGCGTCTACCCGGAGGTCAAGGGTGGCCGCGGCGAACGGGTCCGGCGCTATACCGGCACCGTCACCCATTCGGTCACCGTGAAGGACTTCGATGTCCTGTCCGACCTGATCGTCGCCGTGAACGAGATCGAGCTCGCCCAGATCAGCGGCCCCTGGTGGCAGCTGCGCTCGGACAGCCCCGTCTATCGGCAGGCCAGGTTGGCAGCGGTGACCGACGCCAAGCAGCGCGCCCGCGAGTACGCCGCGGCTTTCGGCGCCGAGATCATCGGCCTGGTCGAGGTGTCCGATCTAGGGATGTCTTCCTCCGGCGCACCGGTGCAGATGTCAATGGCAGCCATGGCGCGGCCGGCCGGCCAATGGCAGGACGACGTCGCCTTCGACCTGCAGCCGGCCCAACAGGACGTGCACGGCCAGGTCGAGGCGCGCTTCACGATGTCCCAACCCGATCTGTCCCAACCCGATCTGTCCCAACCGAGCTGACCTGACCCAACCCGATCTGTCCCAACCGAGCTGAACTGACCGAGCTGAACTGACCGAGCTGAACTAACCCAACCCTGAAAGGCTGGCTGCCGGTACGAGTTCGACAGGTATACATAAGCTCGTGACAGCCGATATCAGATTGGTCCTGCTCGACGAACGACATCTACCTGAGATGGAAAAGCTGGCCATCGACGAGGGCGTGCTCGCGTTCACCCGATTCCCATCGCCGCCGGAACCTGGCTTCATAGACGCCTGGTACGCCCGCTACCAGAAGGGACGCATCGAGGGAAACAAAGAGGCCTTCGCCGTCCTCGACGACGCCGACCAGTTCCTTGGAGTCGCACTCGCGGTCGACATCAACCGCGAGGAAGCCGAGGTCGAACTCGGCTACATCGTCGCCCCCGCAGTCCGCGGCCGCGGTATCGCCGGCGAGCTGCTCCGCAAACTAACGGACTGGACGTTCGCAGAGCTCGGCGCACAGCGGATCACCCTGTATATCGACGTAGCCAACGCAGGCTCGTCCGGTGCGGCCGCTAACGCCGGCTACCAACTCGAGGGCGTGCTGCGTTCCGCGTACCACAAGCAGGGTCTACGCAGCGACACCCAGGTCTGGTCCCGGCTGCCTTCTGACCCCGCGCCGTTGCCGTGACACCGTCGCAGGACGCGTCGCGGTTACGTGATCCAGCCAACCAGGTCAGCACCCGCGCGATCCGGTTCTGGACGGTCCGGGCAGCGGTCGGCTGGATCGTGCTGGCGGCCGTGCAGGTGGCCATCTTGATCTTCACCGACACCGCCTCGCATCGGGGCACCAACCTCCTCGTGTTGGGCGCCACCATCGTGGTCGGCCTCGGTCACCTGATCGTGATGCCGCGCTGGCGGTACCGGGTGCACCGCTGGGAGATCTCGCCGACAGCCGTGTACGCACAATCGGGCTGGATCAGGCAGGAGCGGCGGATCGCGCCGCTGTCCCGAATCCAGACGGTGGACAGCGAGCGCGGACCGCTGGAGCAGGTGTTCAAGCTGGCGAACGTCACGGTGACGACCGCGTCGGCCGCCGGTCCGATCAAGATCAACGGGCTCGATCGCAGCACCGCCGACCGGCTGGTCGACGAGCTGACGGCCGCTACCGACAAGTCCGAGGGCGATGCCACGTGACGGTGCCGTCCCACGGTGCGACGGTGCCCGACGCGAACTCCGCCGTCCCGCACGACACCGCCGCGGTGCTTCATCCGAGCCCGCAGCAACAAGAATGGCGCCGACTGAGCAGTCGGATGCTGCTGATCCATCCGGTCCGCGAATTGATTCGTTCGATCCCGGCGCTCGCGGGTCTGTTCCTGGCCGGCCGCTCGACCGGCAATGGGCACTGGTGGAGCCTGATCGGCGTCGGCATCGTGATCCTGCTGTCGATCATCCGGTGGGCGACGACGCGCTACCGGATCACCCCCGATCAGATTCAGCTCCGCTCCGGGCTGCTACGCCGCAAGGTCAAGGCCACGCCCGCCGACCGGGTACGCACCGTGGACGTCACCGCACACGCCCTGCATCGCGCGTTGGGACTTGCCAAGGTCGAGATCGGCACCGGCATCTCCGACCGCAAGAAGGAAGGCCTGGTCCTGGACGGGCTGACGGCCGAAGCGGCCCACAACCTGCGTGCCGAACTGCTGCACCGCGGCCAGGCTCGTCCGGCTGGCGTCTCGACAGTCAAGCGCACCGCGGCGCCGGAGTCGGCTTACCCGCAAGCCGATTCCGAGTTGGAGCTGGTGCGACTCGACCCCGCCTGGTTGCGCTATGCCCCGTTCACGCTCTCTGGCGCGCTCACCGGGCTCGCCCTGGTCGGATTCGGGTGGCGGATCATCAGCCAGGCGCAGGTCAACGCAGGCAAGATCGGCGCCGTCGAATCCGCCTCGAGACATCTCAGCGATACGCCGATCTGGCTCGACGTGGTCCAGGTCGGCTTCGTGGTGGTGGTGTTCATCTCGGTGTTGTCGGTCGCCGGTTACCTGCTGTCCTTCTGGAACTTCCGGCTCAGCCGGCACGAGGAAGGGACCCTGCACGTCTCCCGCGGACTCATCACCTCACGGTCGACGAGCATCGAATCGCGCCGGTTACGGGGTGTCGAGATCAGCCAGCCGCTGCTGCTGCGGGCCGTCGGTGGCGCACGACTGCTCGCGATCGCAACCGGACTGCGGGTGGGGCACGGCGCCGAACGCGGCGGGTCGGTTCTGGTTCCGCCCGCACCGCTGACCGAGGTCGACCGGGTCGCGGCCACAATCCTGCAAATCCAGCCGCCGGCAGCAACGCTGATACCGCGGAACGGCTCAGCCTTGCGCCGCAGAATGGTCCGCACGGTGGTTCCTTGCCTGGCTGCTGCGGTCGTCAGCGCGGTAGCAACGGCATGGGGCGCGCCAGTCTGGATCGCCGGGACCCTGTTCGTGCTGCTGATACCCGCCGCCGCGCTCGGTTTCGACCGCTACCGCTCGCTGGGCCACGGCGTGCTCGACCGTCCGTCCGGTCGCGTTCTGATCAGCCGTTTCGGATCGCTGGTCCGCCGCCGGGTGATCGTGGACGCCGAGGGCATCATCGGCTGGAATTTCCGCCAGACGTTCTTCCAGCGACGCGCCGGCCTGGTGACCCTCGCGGCCACCACCGCGGCCGGACGGCAGCGCTACCCGCTCACCGACATAACCCCGGCCGCTTCGGTCGACATCGCACGAGCGGTGACTCCCGGGTTACTCGACGAGTTCCTCGTGGCGTCTTCTGAATGAGCTCGAGCGACGGCTCATCTCACGACATCGAGACCTTGCTTGATCGCACCCAGCGAATCCAGATAGCCGGTGATCCGCCGGTACGCCGCGGCGTAGGTTGCCCGCGAACCGGCAGGCGTGTTGGGATCGGCCAACGCGGCAGGCAGGTCGATCAGTCGCAGCCGTGGCGCGATGTCCATCCAGGTCGGGATCGCCTCGGCCTTGGTCACCGTCCAATGACCAGGTTTCGTCTCGGTGAAAGTGAACCGCGGCATGACGCCCTCGCGATTGTCGTTGATGGGCTGCTCGTGGCGTGAGATCTGGTTGCCCATGCAGTACGCCACCCACTTGCCGTGGACTTTCGAGAACGGCTGGACCACATGGGCATGATCGCCGAGGATGACGTCGATGTCGGGGGAGGCAAGCAGTTGCTCCGCCTCGGCGGTCTGCTCGGAAGTCGCGTTGTGGTCGTACTCGGTGCCCCAGTGCATGCTCAGCACCACGATGTTCGCGCCCGCCTGTTTCGCGCGATGTGCCGCGGCAAGAATCGTGGGTACCTGCGTCTCGTTGGCAAGCCACGGTTGATGTGCGGGAACGGCGATCCCGTTGAAGTTGAAAGAATAGGCAAGCTGCGCGATCTTTGCGCCGTTGGCGGTGGTGATGATCAGCGGCGTTGCTGCCTCCTTGGCGGTGCGCGCGCTGCCGGTGTGTTTCAGGCCCGCCGTGTCGAGTTCGTCGAGGGTGCGCTTCACGCCGGTATAGCCCTGGTCGAGCGTGTGGTTCGACGCGGTTGTGCAACTGTCGTATCCGGCCGCCTTCAGCGCTGTGAGTACCTGTGGCGGCGCGTTGAAGTTCGGCCAGCCGACGAACGGGCCCTGCGGCGGAGCAAGCGGCGTCTCCATCTCGCAGATGGACAGATCTGCCGCTTTCGTCACGGCCGCGACGCCGGCGTAGATCGGACCGAAGTCATAGCCCGGTTTGTTCTCGGCCTTGGCATCGGCGGCAGCCTGCTGCCAGAGCGGCGGGTGGATCAGCACGTCTCCCGAACCGAGAATGGTGACCGATCGCAATGCTGGCGCGGACGCCGACGAGGGCGACGTCGCGCTGGCCGTGCCACCAGGGAGCAGCGGGGCGGCCAAATTGCTCTGCGACTTACCGGCCGAATTGCTGTGTGAATTACTGGGCGAATTACTGTGCGACGACGCCGCGCTGGCGGCTGCCGATCGTTGCGCGCGCCCGGCATGCGAGCCGCCACATCCGGTCAGTGCCAGCATCACAATGGCGATGCCTGCTGGGCCGAGGAACGCGACCCGACGCATTCTCTTACGCGTCCGGGGGAAGGCCGAGGGCCGACAGCACCGCGGCGTTGATCGTGCTTGCGCCGTTGTAGTTGGCCGGGACGGCCGTTCCTCGGGTGACCTGCACCAAGCCGCACGGGTCCAACTTCACCTGGATCCCGATGAGGTCCGAGCCCGCGTGGAACGTCAGGCGATCGTATGCGCCACGGTCAGCCATGCAGCGGACCATACCGGGCTTCGGCAGCGGCAGGGCGTTGATTACGGCAGCAAGCTTGGTCGCGGCGGCACCGGTCAAGGTCCGCTTCGGGAACTGGTTGTCGATGCCGCGGGTCAGGATGATGTCCACCGAAGTCACGCTCGCCGGCACCACGTCGTGCGGCGTGCCGTGCGGGGGACCGCTGGTGCCCCCGGATGAGACGGTCGGCAGCGCCGGGCTCGAGGCACTTGCACCGCCGCCGGCACGGACCGACGACGACGGCGTGCCGGTTGAACCGTTGGCACACGCTGTGAGCATCAATCCGCCGCCCAGTACCGCAACTCCGAGAACGCCGATCGCAGTTGATCGCACTTGATCGGACATGGCCACCTCCTGTCGCTCGCCCGTCCGTGATCCAGCCCCCGCCTTCTCTGGATGAGATGCAGTGAATTGCCGGAATCGTTGCATGCCCTCAGCAATACTGACGGCATGAGCACCCCGCGCGAACAACCCGAGGCCCTGATACCGATTCCGGAGGACTGGAATTCATGCCTGGTCGTCGTGGCTCATCCCGACGACATCGAGTACGGCGGATCAGGTGCGATCGCTCGCTGGACGAGCCAAGGCAAGCACGTCCGCTACCTGCTGGTGACCTCCGGCGAAGCCGGCATCGACGGCATGGATCCGGCGCAGACCCGGCCCCTGCGCGAGGAGGAGGAACGGCGCTCGGCTGCCGCCGTCGGCGTCGAACACGTCGAATTCCTTGGCTTCGCCGATGGCGTCATCGAATACGGGTTGCCGCTGCGCAAAGCTATCTCGGCCGCCGTCTGCAGGCACCGGCCAGACATCGTGATCACGGCCAACTTCCGCGAGACCTACGGCGGGGTGTTCCTCAATCAGCGCGATCACATCGCGACCGGCTGGGCGGTCGTCGACGGGGTGCGTGACGCCGGGAATCGTTGGGTGTTCCCGGAACTACTCGCTGACGGGCTGGAGCCGTGGGGCGGGGTTCGCGCAGTGCTGGCCGCCGGCTCTCCGGACGGACGCTTCGGGGTGGACATCACCGATCACCTCGACAAGGCGGTCGCGTCGCTGAAGGAGCACCGCGCCTACATCGAGGGGCTCGGCAATCCGGACTTCGACCCCGAGGAGTTTCTGGAGGGTTTTTCACGCCAGGCCGGCGCTCGAATGGGCACCAGGTTCGCGACGTCGTTCGAGGTATTCGATCTCGGCGGCTTCTTGCCGGCACCGGCCTAGCCGACATCACCGCTGCGCGGCTCCGCGTGCGATCACTTGCTGATACCAGTAATAGGAATCCTTCGGCGTCCGCACCAGGGTGTCGTAGTCGACGTGCACGAGGCCGAATCGTTGTCGGTAACCCTCGGCCCATTCGAAGTTGTCCATCAGTGACCAGCAGAAGTAACCGGCGACATCGACGCCTTCAGCGATGGCCTGGTGCACCGCGCGCAGATGTGAATCCAGGTACGCGACCCGCCGCTCATCGGCCACCCGTCCGGTGGCATCCGGGCCGTCGCCATAGCTGCAGCCGTTCTCGGTGATGTAGATCGGCGGGATGTCCGGATACCGCGACTTCAGGTCGACCAGCACTTCGCGCAGCCCGTCCGGCACGACCGGCCAGTCGAAGTCGGTGCGCGGGTAACCCTCGATTGCCTTGAAATCAAAGGGCAAACCTCGTAGCAGTGGGATCGCAGGCTCAGCGTCACCGGCCGATGGTGCGCCGACGAGCGTCGGGTTGTAGTAGTTCAGACCATAGAAATCGAGCTTGCCTGCAATTACCGCCAGGTCGTCGGCGACCGGACCGGGCATCACCTCGGCGAAGCCCTCCGGGTAGCGGCCGTTGAGTATCGGATCTGCGAATAACCGGTTCCACAACCCGTCGTAGCGCTGCGCCGCAGCCTGATCCGCTTCGCTGTCCGACGCCGCCCAGATCGGTGTGTGGTTGGTGGCACTGCCGACGCTCGTTGCGCCGGACGCTCGCAACGCCTGCACCGCCAGGCCGTGGCCGAGCAGCAGATGATGGGCAACGGGCAGTGCGCCGAAAAGCAAGGTGCTACCGGGTGCGTGGCTCCCGACTGCGTGTCCGAGGACCATCGCGACGTTCGGTTCGTTCACAGGACACCACATGCTGACCCGGTCCGCGAAGTTCTCGCCCATCAGCCGGGCATAGTCACCGAACCGCAGTGCGGTGTCCCGGTTCAGCCAGCCGCCGGCGTCCTGCAAGCTCTGCGGCAGGTCCCAGTGGTACAGGGTCGCCATCGGCTTGATGCCGGCGGCGAGCAGCTCGTCGATCAGCCTGTCGTAGAAGGAGATTCCGGCTTGGTTGACCGCGCCGGATCCGTCCGGCTGGACGCGCGGCCAGGCGATGGAGAACCGGTAACCGTCAAGGCCGAGGTCGCGCATCATCGCAACGTCCTCGCGGTAGCGGTGGTAGTGGTCGCAGGCGATCGCGCCGCTGCTGCCATCCGCGATCCGGCCCGGCTCGGCACAGAACGTGTCCCAGATCGATCGGCCACGGCCGTCCTCGTCGACCGCCCCTTCGATCTGGTAGGACGCTGTGGACGCACCCCAGACGAAGTCCGGCCCGAAGCTCGGGAAGTCAGCAGCAACAGAAGGGACGGCAGCGGATGGCGGCGAGTTCATCCGCTCACCCTGCCATGGCCCATCACCGACCGGCCAGCAACGCGTCCAGGTCCTCGGCCGACAGCGGTGGATGCGCCCAGAAGCCTTGGAAGAGCCGGTACCCCATTTCACTCAGCGCATGCACTTGCCGTTCGGACTCCACACCCTCGGCGATCACCCTCATCCCGATGTCGTCGGCGATCTGGGCAACCGCACGAGCCACCGCGCTGTCGATCGGGTTCGGCGAGGTTACGTCGAGGCCGGCGACGAATGACTTGTCCAGCTTCAGGATCGTGGCGGGTAACCGTTTCAGATACGTCAGCGGGGCGTAGCCGGTGCCGAAGTCGTCCAGCGCGATCTCCAGCCCCATCTCCCGCAGCTGCCACAGCTCGGCCAGCTCCGGGGAGTCGGCGTCGACCAGCACGGACTCGGTGACCTCCATGCAGATCTGGCGCGGCCGGATGGCGGTCTCGGTCAGCAACTGCGAGATCACGCTGGTCACCCTGCCCTCGCCGAGTTGCCTGCTGCCGACGTTCACCGTCACCAGCAGCGGCCGACCGGCGGCTGTCCAGCGGGCAACGGCGGCGATGGACTGCCGGATGATCAGTTCGCCGAGTTCGGTCATCAGGCCGGCCGACTCCGCGATGGGCAGGAACTGGGTGGGCAGCAGCTGTCCGCGGGTCGGATGCTGCCAGCGCAGCAGCGCCTCTGCCGCCACCGGTACCCGGTCTCGATTCACGATCGGCTGGAACACCATCTGCAGCTCGCCGGTGTCATCGGCCATCGCGTGCCGAAGTTCCGCCTCGAGCTCCACCCGGCGCTGGGCCGGCGCAATGTTGAGCGGCCCGGCAATCGCGTAGCGGTTCCGGCCGGCGCGCTTGGCCTCATACATCGCTTCGTTGGCGCGACGGATCACGTCGCCGGGGTCCTCACCGGGGCCGATCTCGGCCACCCCGATGCTGGAGGACACGGTGATCTCCGAGCCCGCGACAGTCGCCGGACGTCTGGTTGCGCTCAGCAACCGGTCGGCCAGCCGATCCGGTTTCACCGCTGACACGATCACGAGCTCGTCGCCGCCGAAACGTCCGACGACGTCGTTGGGGTTCACCAGCACGCTGAGCCGGGTGGCGAAGGTACGCAGCAAATCGTCACCGGCCGAATGACCCAGGGCGTCGTTGACCTTCTTGAAGTCGTCGAGGTTGATGAAGTACAGGTGCCGGCGCGGGTTCCCGGTGTGCTCGGCCGCCCGCTGCACCGTGTCGTTGATGACTCTGCGGTTGGCCAACCCGGTCAGCGGATCGTGCCCCGCCTCCCACAGCAACCGCTGCTCGGCACGCACCGCGTCATCGACGTCGCGGACCGTGCACACGACGCGTTGCACGGTGCCATCCGGTGCGCGCGTCCATGGCGCCAGCCACAGGTGGATCCAGCGCCATCTCGAGCCGGCGTCGCGGATCCGCAGTCGCAGGTCCTCGCGAATGAGCTCGACATCGCGGGGCGACTTGCGGATGTCGGCGATCAGGACGTCGAGGGCGTCGCGATCCTCGGGGGCCAGAGCGTCACGAAATGCCGAGAAATCACCGACGTTGCGCAGCGGGTAGCCGAGCCGGTCAGTCAGGCCGGTGTTGGCCCACAGCATCTCGCCGTTGGAGATGTCCACCACGAGCAAGGTGTCCGGCACCGCAGCGATCGCACTCTCGAAGAACGCGGTCGTCTCGTCGGGCGCAAGGGCGATGTCGGAGACGTCGATGGTCACCCCCAGCGCCTGACCTTCCTCCTCGCCTAACCAGCCATACAGTCTGAGCGTTCTGATCGATCGGTCATCGCGCCGGCTGATCCGCAGATCGCGCAATGCGCGCGAGGCCGCGAACAACTCATGAACGCCGGACGAGAAGGCCGGGTAGCCGGGCAGCAGGATCGCTCCGGCGAACTCGGTGATGTCCTTGGGCCGGCCCGACTCGGTGGTGCCGTGCAGGGTCTGCAGTTCAGGTGACCAATGCAGTTCGGCGGGCGAATCCGGATACCGCCAGCCGCCCATCATCAGAGCGGTAGCGTCGCTGCCGGTCCGTTGGACTTCGACAGCGGCGACGCCTCCCATCGGGCCAAGGATGATGCGCATGACGAGATCGCTGTCGATCGTCCCGCTGTCACCAGCCAGCGCCGCCTCGGCGGCCAGTCGCAACGGATCCTCGGCCGCGACCAGCTTGCCCAGCGGGGTCGGATCCACCAGGTCGTCGTCGACGATCAGCACCGTGCTGTCGCCTGCGACGACGAGTCGGTTCCGTCGTTCCACTGGCCCTCGCTTCCGTGCCTCACCCGTGCTGCTCGACACGATCCTGTCAGGCCTCCGGCGATAACCGCGACTACCTCGTCATGAATCGCCGCTAGAGTGCCGCTCATGTCCGAAATTGACCCGAGCTTCCTGCAACTGCCGGCTGCCAGCCTTGCCGACGCGGCGCTGTCCCGGGCGCGCGAACTCGGCGCCACACATGCCGATTTCCGGTTGGAACGGATCCGGGTGTCGCGGTTGCAATTACGCGACGCCAGATTGGACTCCAGCATCGACTCGGTGGATCTCGGTATTGCCGTGCGGGTGGTGCACGACGGCGCTTGGGGATTCGCCAGTGGAATCGACCGGACCCCGGAAGCCGCGGCGCGACTGGCTGAGCAGGCGGTCACGACGGCGAAGATCAGCCGGGTGCTGAGTTCGGAGCCGGTGGAGCTGGCGCCGGAACCCACGTATGCCAACCAGACCTGGGTGTCGTCCTATCAGGTCAACCCGTTCGACGTTCCGGAGGCCGAGCGGGTCGCCCTTCTCACCGATTTCTCCGAGCGGCTGCTGTCGGCTGATGGCGTCGATCACGTCGACGCGCACCTGATCCAGGTGCAGGAGAACAAGTACTACGCCGACACTGCTGGGACCACGACCTGTCAGCAGCGGATCCGATTGGAACCGGAGTTCACCGGGGTGCAGGTCGACCTCGCCGGCGGCGGGTTCTCGTCGATGCGGACCCTGGCGCCGCCGGTCGGCCGCGGCTGGGAATACCTCACCGGCGAGCATGAGGGCGCGTGGGACTGGGATGCCGAGCTGGCTGAACTGCCTGCCCTGCTGACCGAGCACGCCAAGGCTCCGAGCGTGCAGGCCGGCGAGTACGACCTGGTGATCGATCCGTCCAATCTGTGGCTGACGATCCACGAGTCCGTCGGGCACGCCACCGAACTGGATCGCGCGTTGGGCTACGAGGCCGCTTACGCAGGCACCTCGTTCGCCACCTTCGACAAGCTCGGCACGCTGAAGTACGGCAGCGACGTCATGAACGTGACGGGCGACCGGACGCTCGAGCATGGCCTGTCCACCATCGGCTTCGACGACGAAGGCGTCGCGACCAGCCAGTTCGACATCGTCCGTAACGGCATCCTGGTCGGCTACCAACTCAACCGGCAGATGGCGCAGGCCAACGGACTTGGCCGCTCCAACGGCTGCGCGCTCGCCGATTCACCAGGCCATATCCCCTTGCAGCGAATGGCGAATGTCTGCCTGCAACCGACGCCGGACGGCGGCTCGACGGCAGATCTGATCTCGGGTGTGGAACGCGGCATCTACGTGCTGGGTGACAAGTCGTGGTCCATCGACATGCAGCGCTACAACTTCCAGTTCACCGGCCAGCGGTTCTTCAAGATCACCAACGGCAAGCTCGACGGCCAACTGCGCGACGTGGCATACCAGGCCACCACAACCGACTTCTGGGGCTCGATGGAGGCCACCGGCGGCCCTCAGACGTACGTTCTGGGCGGCGCGTTCAACTGCGGCAAGGGCCAGCCCGGGCAGGTCGCGGCGGTGTCGCACGGCTGCCCGTCCGCGCTGTTCCGCGGCGTGAACGTCCTCAACACGGTCAACGAAGGCGGCCACTGATGACTGACCCGGCAAATCAGGTGACCAACGTCCGGATTCAGGACCTGGTCGAGCAGGCGCTGAGCTTGTCCACAGCTGACGGCTGCATCGTCCTCGGCGAGGAACGTACCGAGGCCAATCTGCGGTGGGCGGGCAACAGCCTGACTACCAACGGTCAGATGCAATCTCGCTCGATCACCGTGATCTCCACCGTGACCGGCGCCGAGGGCACCTCGGTCGGTGTGGTGTCCAGGGCGGTGTCTCAGCCCGATGAACTGCCCGACCTGGTCTCGGCCAGCGAACAGGCGGCCCGTTCGGCAGCACCCGCCGACGATGCCGCGCCGCTCATCGAGCCGTACCCGAACGACGACGATTGGTCGGCTCTCCCGGCGGCGACAACCATCGAGGTGTTCACCGACTTCGCACCGGCGCTGGGCACCGCATTCGCTGAGGCAAAGGCCGCCGGCCTGCTCCTGTACGGCTTCGCCGAGCACATCGTCACGGCGACTTTTCTGGCCTCCTCCACCGGGCTGCGGCGGCGCTGGGATCAACCGACCGGACGCCTGGAGCTCAATGGCAAGTCCGCGGACCTGGCCCGCTCGGCGTGGGTAGGTGCCCAGACCAAGGACTTCAGCGACGTCGACGTGCCTGCCTTGACAGCCGAGTTGTCGATCCGATTGGGATGGGCCCTGAACCGGATCGATCTGCCGGCCGGACGTTACGAGACGATCCTGCCGGCAGGTGCGATCGCAGACCTCCTGATCTACGCGTATTGGACTGCGTCTGCCCGCGATGCCGAGGAGGGCCGCAACGTGTTCGCCGCCGGCGAGGGCAAGACCAAGATCGGCCAACGACTTACCGACCTGCCCTTGACGCTGCGATCCGACCCGGCCGAACGCGGCATGGAATGCACGCCGTTCGAGGTCGCAGTGTCGAGCATGGGCGGCATGCAGTCGGTGTTCGACAACGGTGCGCAGATCGACCCGACCGAGTGGCTGTCGCAGGGGACGCTGAGCAACCTGGTGCGGTCCAGAAGCTGGGCCGCGCGCGACAACGCCGAGCACGTGCCACTGGTAGACAACCTGATCCTCGACGGCGGCGGGACGAAGGACCTCCAGGAGATGATCGCGAGCACTGAGCGCGGTCTGCTGCTGACCTGCCTGTGGTACATCCGGGAGGTCGACCCGCAGACGCTGCTGCTGACCGGGCTGACCCGCGACGGCGTGTATCTCATCGAGAACGGCAAGGTCGTCGGTGCGGTCAACAACTTCCGTTTCAACGAGTCGCCGATCGATCTGCTCGGCAGAATCATCGAGGTCGGGCGTACCGAGCGATGCCTGTGCCGCGAGTGGAACGACTACTTCACCCGAACCGCCATGCCGCCGGTACGGGTAGCGGACTTCAACATGTCCACCGTCAGTCAGGCGTCTTGATCGGCCGTTCTGTCAAGACCAGAAGCGAACACAAGTGCGCTCACTTCTGTCGAAATTGACCCCTAACCAGTCAGTAACGACCAGAAATGCTGCTCATGTGACCATCGCCGCATCTTCCAACGAGCTTGTAAGCGCTCGCACGGGATAGCCTCCGACAATCCCTCCACGGACAGGCAACCTCTGTTCACCGGACAGCAAGCGCAGCGATCCCGGCGTCGAAAATCTGGCGTCTGATTCGCGCACCCCACCAGTCAGCGACGACTGCCAAGGAGTTCAGCCCATGACGGCTATCGCAGGTACCGAGACCGCCCCGACTACCCATCCGGAACTGCTTCGTTGGGTGCGCGAGACCGCAGAGCTAACCCAGCCGGACTCCGTCGTCTGGTGCGACGGCTCGCCCGAAGAATGGACCCGAATCACTGACCAGCTGGTCAAGACCGGGACCTTCATCCGGCTGAACGACGACAAGAAGCCCAATTCGTTCTACGCGGCTTCGGACCCGACCGACGTCGCCCGGGTGGAGGACCGCACGTTCATCTGTTCCCGCGACCCGGCCGATTGCGGACCAACCAACAACTGGATGGACCCCGGGGACATGAAGGCGCTGCTGGTCGAGCGCTTCCGTGGCTCGATGCGCGGCCGGACCATGTACGTCCTGCCGTACTGCATGGGACCGCTGAATGCGACCGAGCCGATGCTCGGCGTCGAACTCACCGACTCGCCCTACGTCGTCGCGTCGATGCACGTGATGACGCGGATGGGGAGCAAGGCGCTGGAGCTGTTCAGCAAGGACGGCGTCGATCAGCCCTACGTAGCGGGCCTGCATTCGGTCGGCGCACCGCTGGGCGACGGCGAGACCGATGTCAGCTGGCCGTCGAACGAGACCAAGTACATCGTGCATTTCCCCGAGGAGCGGCTGATCTGGTCCTACGGCTCGGGCTACGGGGGCAACGCGCTGCTCGGCAAGAAGTGCTATTCGCTGCGGATCGCATCGGTACAGGCGCGCGACGAGGGCTGGCTCGCCGAGCACATGCTGATCCTCAAGCTGACCTCGCCGGCACAGAAGTCCTACTTCGTGGCCGCGGCATTCCCGTCGGCGTGCGGCAAGACGAACCTTGCGATGCTTGAGCCCGCCATCCCGGACTGGAAAGTCGAGACGATCGGCGATGACATCGCCTGGATCCGGTTCGGCGAGGACGGCCGGATGTATGCGGTGAATCCGGAGAACGGCTTTTTCGGTGTTGCGCCGGGCACCGATTACCACACCAACCCGAACGCGATGCGCACCATCGCCAAAGGCAATTCGATCTTCACGAACGTCGCGCTGACCGACGACGGCGACATCTGGTGGGAGGGCATGGGCCAGCCGCCGGCGCACCTGACTTCCTGGAAGGGACTCGATTGGACGCCGGACTCCTCCGAGCCGTCTTCGCACCCGAATTCCCGCTACTGCACGCCGATCGAACAATGCGACACCAAAGCCCCGGAATGGGACGACCCGAACGGCGTACCGCTGGACGCGATCTTCTTCGGCGGCCGCCGCAAGGACACCATCCCGCTGGTGACCGAAGCGCGCGACTGGCAGCACGGCGTGTTCATGGGCGCCACGTTGTCCTCGGAGACGACCGCTGCCGCGGTCGGCAAGGTCGGCGTCGTCCGGCGCGACCCGATGGCGATGCTTCCGTTCATCGGCTACCACGCCGGCGACTACTTCAATCACTGGATCGAGGTCGGCAAGTCCGCTGACGCGGTCAAGCTGCCCAAGGTCTTCTACGTGAACTGGTTCCGGCGCGACGAGGATGGCAAGTTCGTGTGGCCGGGCTTCGGCGAGAACATCCGCGTTCTGAAGTGGGCCATCGAGCGCCTGGAGGGAACGGCCGCTGCGGTCGACACCCCGATCGGACGGGTGCCGGCAGCGGACGCGTTGGACACCGACGGCCTGGAGATGTTCGACGCCGACTTGGCCAAGGCCCTCGAGGTCGATGTCGAGCAGTGGCGCAAAGAGATCCCGAGCATCGAAGAATGGTTCGCCAAGATCGGCGACAAGGTGCCGTCCTCGCTGCGTGACGAGCTGGAATCGCTGAAGCAGCGGCTGTCCCTGTAACCGGGCCACACCGCTAGCTGGGCTACACCGGGCTACATCGCTCACTGGGCCAGACCGCTCAGACGACACGCCAGATCGCGCAAGGATCCGCGGCCCCCCTCCGCAAATCCTTGCGCGATCGGTGTTTCATTCGGTCCCGAGGGACCTACGGACCAGAGAACTACGTTCGGAGCCGCCAGACCTGGCCGGACGTGTCCACGCCGGGGATGCCGGCGCCGGTGTCAGGCAGGATCGAGAAGGCCGAGACGTAGACGTTGCCGCACGAGTCCAGCGCGATGCCGGCCGGGAACGGAACGTCGACGTTGGTGCGGTGATTGCCGGACACCTTCGTCAACACGCCCTGGATGATCGGCAGCGCCGGGTTGGCCTCCGTCGCGAACAACTGGCTGACGTAGATCGACCCATCACGCCCGACCGCGAGACCGGTGACCGCAGTGAAGCCGTTCCAGGTAGCCAGCCGGTGGCCGTGTCGATCGAGTTTCACGACCTGGGCCGCGCCGGGGGTCAAGCTGGACAGACCGCCGACGTAGACGTTGCCCCAGCGATCAGTGGCCAGCGACGTCGGCACGAAGTTGCAGCCCGGGAATCCGGGCGGATCCTGCTGGCCGGCGCAGGCACCGACCGTCACGTTGTGGAACTTCGCGAAGACCGAGATGTGACGGTCGCGATTCACCCACAGCACGTCGTTGCCGGCTGCATCGGCGACCAGCCAGCCACCGTTGTAGTTCAGCACCGCGTACGGATCCGAGTCGACGCCCATCTTGTCCGGGTCGTATTTGACCTCGAACCCGGTGATGTTGGCGAAGGCTTTTGGACGGCTGTACGGACGGGTTCGTAACAACTGCCCGTCGAACTTCTTGGCCGCGGCAGGCGTCGCAGGACCGAAGGTCGTCTCGATGATCGCGATGTCCGACAGGGACTTCGCGGAAACGCCATCAGGCCCGATTGCGCCGCTGCCGGCCGGGCCATTGGCGTCCGCGGTCGCTTGTGCCGCCGATAGCAGGCCGGTGACGATGCGGTGCGGCTGCTGGCCGTGTACAACCGACGGTGCGAGCACAGCAGAGATCGAGCCGGTGTAGCCGAGCCCCTGGGCTGGACCCCCATCCGGGTTCGGCGCCGTGGCAACGGTGCCGCCCTTGCCGGCCTCGGCAACCAACAGGACGTTGCCATTCACCAGCGATAACTGGCGCGGGTTGTTGAGCCCGGAAACGACTACCACCGGACCAGGCTTTGACTTGTGCTTGGGCGCCGGCTTTTCCGCGGCGCTCGCGGTGGCGGTGCCGCTGGCGACCAAACAGGCCGCGGTGACGACCACGAGGGCAAACTTAGATGACCGATTGCGCATACCGAGTCCCCCATCGGTAGATGCGGTGTTGGTTAACCGCATGTGATGCGGGCCGAAAGCTAGCCCTAGAATCACCTGTGAAGCAAGGGTTTCCGGCACCTTGCAGGCGCAGAACGGTACGAGTTCCGCCTTTCGACACCGCCCAACACACGGTGACGTAACGCCGCGCCACAGACCCGGCCAGTGAATCGGTCAGGATTCCCCGACGCCGCCAGGCGTGCAGATCAGATGCGCGACGAGCGCCGTCCAGCCGGTCTGGTGCGATGCGCCCAGGCCGGTCCCGTTGTCGCCATCGAAATACTCGCTGAAGGTCGGGTGCACCGACCACAGCGGTCCGTTGCCTGCATCCCGTGGATCACCGGGGCGGCGGCCCGAATTGTCGGATCGAAACAATGAGATCAGCCGATCGTGCAGGGCATCGGCGACCTCCGGCAGCGGAACCCGGTTCGCCGACCCGGTCGGCAGTTCCACCAGCATGCCGGCTCCGATGCCCCGGCAGTAGATCCTGATCGCGTCCGCGAGCAGCACGTTCACCGGGAACCAGATCGGCCCGCGCCAGTTGGAGTTGCCGCCGAACATCGCGCTGTCGGACTCGGCCGGGTTGTAGGCGATCGTCATTTCGGCGCCGCCCACCGAGGTCGTGAAGGGTTGCCGATACACCGCCGACAACGACCGAATGCCATACGGCGAAAGGAATTCCTGCTCATCCAGTAACCGGCTGAGCACCCGGCCGAACCGCGCGCGGTCCAACAGCGACAACGTCAGGTGGGTGCCGTCCGGGCCGTGCGACGTAACCAGGCTGCTGAGCAGGGCGGGTCGGCGACGTTGCAGCCATCTGATCCGCGCCGTGAAATCCGGAAGCTCGTCGGCGACCCAGTCGGGCGCGATCGCCACTGCCAGCAACGGGAGCAGGCCGACCATCGAGCGGACCGGCAGCTGTTGAATCGATGAGTTCGGCCCGACCAGCACGTCGTAACAAAAGCCGTCGGTGTCATCCCACAGCGAGACGTTCTGGCTGCCGAACGTCGTCATCGCCTGCGCGATCGCCAGATAGTGCTCGAGGAACTTCGTAGCGGTGTCGTCCCAGGCCTGATCATGCCGGGCCAGTTCGAGCGCGATGCGCAGCATCGACAAGCAGTAGAACGCCATCCAGCTGGTGGCGTCGGATTGTTCGAGGCGATAGCCCGACGGCAATGGCGAGGACCGATCGAAGAGCCCGATGTTGTCCATACCGAGAAAACCGCCCTCGAACAGGTTCGAGTCGTCGGCGTCCTTTCGGTTGACCCACCACGAAAAGTTGAGCAGCAACTTGGTGAACACCCGGACCAGGAAGTCACGGTCCTCGGCACCGTCGATGCAGTAGACCTGCCACGCCGCCCAGGCGTGCACCGGCGGGTTGACGTCGCCGAATTCCCATTCGTAGGCAGGCAATTGTCCATTGGGATGCATCGACCACTCACGACACAGCAGCACCAACTGGTCCTTGGCGAACGCGGCGTCGATGTGTGCCAGCGTCACGCAATGGAACGCCAGATCCCAGGCGGCGAACCACGGATACTCCCACTCGTCGGGCATAGAGATGACGTCGGCGAGCGCCAGGTGCCGCCAGTCGGTGTCCCGGCCGCTGCGAGCGCGTCGCTCCGGTGGCGGCACAGGTTGCCCCGGATCACCGTCGAGCCACTCGTCCACGCTGAACCGGTAAAGCTGTTTGCCCCACAACAGTCCGGCAAACGCTCGCTTGGCGATCTCGGCGTCCTGTTCACCGGCGGTGTCCGGAATGACCGCGGCGTAGAACTCCTCGGCGTCCGCGGCCCGGTCGGTGAAGACCGCGTCGAAGCCGGACGAGAACGGCCGCACGGGAAGATCGCCGGCTCGCAACCGAAGCTGGACGGTGACGCTCTCGCCCGGTTCGATCGCTTCGAAGACGTACCGGACGGCGGCCTTGGTACCAATTCCCGCCGAACTCACCGCGTCGGTTTGCCCTTGCACGACAAAGCGATTGATCGCGTCCTTGGGATGGGACGAGGTGTTCTGCTCGGCGCCGAACAGCAGCCGCGCATTCGTGCTGTTGTCACACACCAGGACCTCGGGCTCGATGCGCCGGCCGGCAGCGTCCAGGACACCTTCGGCGGCGAGCAGGTATCGGCCGAGGTAGGCATGATCGGCTTGCACGGCACGAAGTCCGGCGTCGGGCAACTCCGGCGCATCCAGTCGACGCAAGGTCGGCGTGCGACCGTCGCGGCCCCATTCCCAGGTGTTGCGGAACCACAGTTGCGGTATCAGGTGCAGCGGCGCGGCGCCCGGTCCGTGATTGGTCGCGGTGATCCGGATGCAGATGTCGTCCGGCGCAGCCTTGGCGTACCGCATCGTGATGTCGAAGAACCGATCAGCGTCCAGCGCGCCGGTGTCGCGAAGCTCGTACTCAGGCTCATCTCTGCCGCGCCGGGCATTTTCCTCACGCAGTTGCTGGTACGGGAATGCCCCTTGCGGATAACGGTAAAGCCACTCACCGTAGGAATGAGTCGGGGTAGCTGCGACGGCCCACCAGTACTCCTTGACGTCCTCGCCGTGATTGCCCTCCGGGTTGGTCAGACCGAACAGCCGTTCTTTCAATCGGTCGTCGTGGGCATTCCACAATGCGACCGCGAAGTTGAGGAAGCCGTACCGATCGCAGATCCCGCCGAGGCCGTCCTCTCCCCATCGGTAAGCGCGCGCGTGGGACTGCTCGAAGTCGAAGTACCGCCAAGCATCGCCGTCGGCGGAGTAGTCCTCGCGCACGGTGCCCCACTGGCGGCCGGACAGGTAAGGCCCCCACAGGCGCCACGGGTCCGAGGATGCCGGCGACTCGGCGAGCCGGTCGTGTTCGGCACTGCGGGCGGCTGCGGTCCGGCGCGGGCCTGACTCGGCGGCATGACGCCCCGACGTTCGGCTGCCGGGCTGGGTCATGCCCGCATCCTCTCAGGCCGGTCGACGGATGTCCCGGACGACCGAGTCGGACGGCCAATCGTGTGCGACCCGGTTGCGGCCCTGGGCCTTGGCCCGATACAGCTGACGATCCGCACGATCGATCAGTTCGGCGGCATCGGCGCAATCGGCTGCGGCGCAGATCCCGACGCTCATGGTGATCTTCAAGCTGGGCTTGATCAGGGCCCAGTCGGTGGCCTCGACACTGGCCCGCAGCCGCTCGCACAAGCGGGCCGCGGCGGCCAGGTCACTGTCCACGAAGGCCATCAAGAACTCTTCGCCGCCGTGCCGGGCGACCAGATCCGCTGAGCGACTGTTCGAGATGATCAGCTGGGCGATCTTGATCAGCACCTCGTCGCCGATCGGATGACCGAAGGTGTCGTTGACTTGCTTGAAGTGATCGAGGTCCATGACCGCAACGCACATCTCGCGCCGCTGGCTGCGGGCCTGTTCGTAGAGACCTGGCAACGTGGCATCGACATAGCGGCGGTTTGCGATGCCAGTCAGGGCATCTGAATACGCGTGCCGTTCCAGCTCCAAGGTTTGCTTCTGCAACGCGAGCTTGTCGGCCAGCAGTTGTTCGCTGTGAGCGCGGGCGTCCGCTGCCTCGATCCGCGCACGTTCGAGTTGGGCCTGGTGGGCCAGGATGCGCGCCCGGGTTTCGGCCCGCGCGCTACGCACCAACTGTTCGACGTTGTAGAAACGCTTGTAGCTGGCAAGTGCCTTTTCAAATTCGCCACGTTGTTCGTAGACGTCGGCCAGCTGCCGCAGTACCGCCACCTGCACCGGCTGCTCGCCCAGATCCTCGGCGCGAGACAAGACGTCCTCCAGCAATTCCACGGCCTCGTCCACCCGTCCCTGGCTGAGCAGCGTGGTGGGCTTGTGCTGCAACGCCGACATCTCCAGCGGCCGGTAGCCGTGCTCGACAGCGAGTTGATGCGCACGGGACAGCGTCTGCAGCGCCTGCTCCGGTTCGCCGGCCAAGCTCTGGATGGCGCCGAGATTGCCGAGCCCCAGCGATAGGCCGTACGGCCGATTGGCCTGGATGCAGAAGTCCACTGCCCAGACCGCGTGTTCCAATGCCTCGGCGAGGATCCGGTCCGCCTCGTCCTGCTCGCCCTTGGAACGAAGGTCCACCACGAAGGACATCGCGTTGTGGACCAGGTTGGTCATGATCGACCAGCGCGCGGTGTCATCCACCGCATCTGAGAGTACGAGGGCCTGCAACATGAGCTCTCGCGCTGCGCGGCTGTCGCCGAAGGAGTCGTAGGCCAGTCCGATCCGGTTGTGCACCCAGAACAACAACTCGCGGTCGCGAAGGCGCTCGGCGATCTCCCGGGCGACCGCGAGCAGTTCCATGGCCTCCTCGCCCAGGCCCAGGCCGGACAGCGCGAATGCCTGAACGACACAGAGCTGGCAATACTCTCGCTCGTCGTCGACATCGCTGAGCAGCTTGCGCCCCTCGTCGCAGGAGGCGATTGCGGCCTCGAGGGCGCCCTTCCAGGTCAGGAACCGGCCACGTATTCGCAGGACGTGTGCTTGCCGGGCAGGCTGGCCGAGGGCCTGGGCCAGCTCGAGTGCACGCGCGCACAGCAACAGACCGGCGTCATGGTCGCCCGCGGCTTCGGCCTTGCTGACCTCAGCGAGCATCGCGTCCAGCTCGTTGGCCTTCGCGTGAGCAGCATCCACTGTCATCGATCGCCGGCCCTCCTGTTCCTGTAACAGATCGTCCGAGCGGTGAGAAGGTTGAGTGGATCTTCTGTCCGAACTGAGTGATATTCAGTTGCCGCCGACGACTAGCGTTGACAAATCGTGAGTGACGATCCGGTTTTGCTTGCCGAACGTGCCCAACTCGAAGTCGCAAACGCCTGCTTAGTCCTGATGCGCGACGCCGCGGGTCGCATCGCGGACTACGGCGTCGATGAACTGGCCAGCCACAGCCTCGGCAAATTGCGCGCACAGCGAATCGAACACCTCACTGCGGACAGCGGTGCCCCGCCGTTCTTCGGCCGCACCGACCGCGATCCCGAGCGCGGCACCGACCAGGACCGCTCCCGCCGCACGCCCGGCGATGGCGCAGCGGCGGAGGTGTTCCACATCGGGCGCCGACACATCCGCGACGACAACGGCGATCCGGTCGTCATCGACTGGCGCGCCCCGATCGCCCGGCCGTTCTATCAGGCCACGGCCACCAACCGGCAGGGCGTTCGGCTGCGTCGCAGGTTCGGATTCGCCGACGGGCACCTGACCTCGTTCGAGGACGAGCACCTCGACCGTGGTGAGGCGCTCGGCCTGGCATCGGATCTACTGCGTGCCGAGATCGAGCGGCCCCGGGTGGGCCCGATGCGCGACATCGTGGCCACCATCCAACCCGACCAGGACGAACTTGTCCGGGCCGACCTGGACACCTCGCTGTGCATCCAGGGTGCGCCGGGCACCGGCAAGACCGCGGTCGGCCTGCACCGCGCCGCCTACCTGCTCTACACCTATCCTGAGCGGCTGCGCCGATCGGGCGTGTTGGTGGTCGGACCGAACTCGGCGTTCCTGCGCTACATCGCGCAGGTGCTGCCCGCCCTCGGGGAGAGCGGGATCGAGCAGACCACCGTGGACGAGCTGGTCGGCGCTGTCGGAGAGCACGGCATCGGCCGGATCGACAGCGTGCCAGCGGCCGTGCTCAAGGGCGAGGCCCGGATGGCAGCCCTACTGCGCAGGGCTGTGTTGTCGCACATCGCCAAGCCCACCGCGGATGTCGTGCCGATCATCGGAACCAAGAGATACCGGATACCGGTGGAGCGGCTGCGCCGCTACGTCGATGACGCCAGGCGCGCGATGCTGTCCGGCGAGCTGCGCTGGGACTCGGCTAGGGACAGGATCCAGGCCCTGCTCGCCCAGGACGTCCGGCGGCAACGCGAGGACGCCGGCGGCGCGCCTACGGATGCTGAGACCAGCAAGATCGCCCGCTCGGTTCAGGTCCGCGAGTTCGTGAACACGGTGTGGCCGGCCCTGGACCCGCGGGCGCTGGTCATCCGGCTGTTCACCGAGCCAGGATTTCTGGCCCGATGCGCGGGAAACCAGTTCACTGCTCAGGAGCTGGAACTTCTCGGCTGGGCGGAGGCACCCCGCAGCGTCCGTACCGCGAAATTCTCCGCAGCCGACCGGGTATTGATCGACGAAGTCGTCGGGCTGATCCGCGGTCAGGGCCAATTCGTGCACGTCGTGGTCGACGAGGCGCAGGATCTGTCGGCGATGCAATGTCGCGCGGTGTCGCGGCGTTGCCCACTCGGATCGGTGACCGTGCTCGGCGACCTCGCCCAGGCGACCACGCCCTGGGCTGTCGGGTCCTGGCAGGCCACCATGACCCACTTGGGCGCGCCGGACGCGGCGATAAGACCGCTGACGATCGGCTACCGGGTGCCGGGCGAGGTGCTGCGGGTGGCCAATCGGCTGCTGCCACACATCGCGCCCGACGTGCCACCAGCGACGTCGGTGCGCGCCGGCGGCGAGGCGCTGACCCACTCGCAGGATCTGATTGAGGCAGTCTCGGCATGCCTGGACGTCGAGGGTTCGATCGCGGTGATCGTGCCCGACGCGGTGGCGCCCTCGGCTCTCGCGGAGCTGGCTGCGGCCGGGATCCGGGCAGCGATGCTGGACGACGAGGAGAGCCATCGAGTGACGGTCGTGCCCGCCACTGCCGCCAAGGGTCTGGAGTACGACTCCGTCGTGCTGCTCGAACCCGCCCGGATCGTGGCCGACGAGCCCAGCCGGGTCGGCGGCCTGCGCCGGCTCTATGTCGCCTGGACCCGCGCGGTGTCCCGACTGGTTGTGGTCCACCTCGACCCGCTACCGGACGAAATCGCCAGCTGGCCGCCTATTCGCTGGCTGACCGCCTATTCGCTGGCTGACCTGCCGCATCGCTGGCTGACCCGCCCCTGTCCATGATCATCAGTACCTTTACCCCACTCCAGTCGGGTAAACCCACTCATGATCATGGCGGTGGGCTGACGGCGGTGGGCTGACGGCGGCGGGTCGATGGCGGTGGGTTGATGGCGGCGGCGGGTCGATGGCGGTGGGCTGACGGCGGTGGGTCGATGGCGGTGGGTTGATGACGGCGGTCACAGGCACCGCGGAACTCATGCGACTATGAGGACACCACACGGTCAGCGTCGACTCCTTACCCCTGAGTGGTCGCTGATCGGGCATCACGTACAGGACAGCACTCGGCGGCGATCCCGCTATCGGTGCTCGAGACGCAAGGAGCGCAGATGACTCTGCACGGGCACGTCCCGCCAGAGCCGGACCTGGTCCAGCTCTTGACCCCGGAAGGCGTACGGGTCGATCATCCCGACTTTCCGCTGGAGATCACCGACGAGGAGATCAAGTCGCTGTACCGCGACTTGGCTCTGGTCCGTCGGTTCGACGGCGAAGCAACCGCCCTGCAACGCCAGGGTGAATTGGGGCTGTGGGCATCCTGCCTCGGCCAGGAAGCCGCTCAGGTCGGCGCCGGCCGCGCGCTGCGCACCCAGGACATGGCCTTCCCGACCTACCGCGAGCATGGCGTCGCCTGGTGCCGCGACGTCGATCCGGTCACGCTGCTGGGCATGTTCCGCGGCGTGAGCCTCGGCGGCTGGAATCCGAACGAGAACAACTTCAACCTGTACACGATCGTGCTCGGTGCACAGACCCTGCACGCCGTCGGCTACGCGATGGGTGTCGTACGGGATGGCGCGGTCGGCACCGGCGAGCATGACCGCGACACCGCCGTCCTGGCGTTCTTCGGCGACGGCGCGTCCAGCCAGGGCGACGTGAACGAGGCCTTCATCTGGGCTGCCGCCTCGAACCTGCCGGTCGTGTTCTACTGCCAGAACAACCAGTGGGCCATCTCTGAAGCCGTCGAGCGCCAGACCCGGGTGCCGCTGTTCCAGCGGGCGGCAGGCTTTGGGTTCCCCGGTGTCCGGATCGACGGCAACGACGTGCTCGCGTGCCTCGCGGTCTCGCGGATGGCGCTGGACGAGGCCCGCTCCGGTCAGGGGCCGACCCTCATCGAGGCCTACACCTACCGGATGGGCGCACACACCACGTCCGACGATCCGACCCGGTATCGGTTGACCGATGAGTTGGAGACCTGGCGGCTGCGTGACCCGATCGAACGAGTCCGGGCCTACCTGGTCCGCGATGCCGGCGTGAGTCAGGACTTCTTCGACGCGATCGACGCCGAGTCCGAAGAGCTCGCGGTGCGCATCCGTGAGGCCTGCCGGCAGTTGAAGGACCCCACCCCGCTCGAGCCGTTCGACCACGTCTTCAGCGAGATGACCGAGGAACTGGCCGAGCAGCGAGCGGGCTACGCCGCCTACCTCGATTCCTTCGAGGATGCCTCGCTCAAGGGGGCATCATGACCTCGCCGCTCGAAGCGGCCAGCGCCGCGCGCACCATGACGATGGCCAGCGCCCTGAACACAGCTATCCACGACAGCATGTCCGCCGATCCCAAGGTGCTGATGATGGGTCTGGACGTGGGCAAGCTGGGCGGCGTCTTCCGGGTCACCGACGGGCTGCAGAAGGACTTCGGCGAGGACCGCGTCATCGATGCGCCACTCGGCGAGTCCGGCATCCTCGGATCGGCGGTTGGCCTGGCCATCCGCGGCTACCGCCCGGTGCTGGAGATTCAGTTCGACGGCTTCGTCTACCCCGCCTTCGACCAGATCGTCTGCCAGCTCGCCAAGTTCCACAACCGCTCGCTCGGCGCGGTCAAGATGCCGATCACCGTGCGCATCCCGTACGGCGGCGGCATCGGCGCGGTCGAGCATCACTCCGAATCGCCCGAGGCATATTTCGCGCACACCGCAGGGCTGAAGGTCGTCACCTGCTCCAACCCGTCCGACGCGTACTGGATGCTTCGGCAGTCCATCGAGTCCGACGACCCGGTGATCTTCTTCGAGCCCAAGCGCCGGTACTGGGCCAAGGGCATGGTGGACACCGCCGACACGTCGTTCGCACCGTGGCCACTGCACAAGGCACGCGTCCTTCGGCCGGGCAAGGACGCCACCCTGGTTGCGTACGGGCCGATGGTCGCAACCTGCCTGGACGCAGCCAAGGCCGCAGCCGGGGACGGTCACGAGCTCGAGGTCATCGACCTGCGCTCGCTGTCGCCGATCGACACGGCGACCGTCGTGCAATCGGTGCAGAAGACCGGGCGACTCGTGGTCGTCCACGAGGCCTCGGTGAGTAACGGCATGGGTGCTGAGATCGCTGCCCGCGTTCAGGAGAAGGCCTTCTACTCGCTGGAAGCGCCGGTACTGCGGGTGGGCGGTTTCGATACCCCGTACCCCGCGAGCCGGGTCGAGGAGGAGTGGTTGCCCGACGTCGACCGCATCCTCGACGCCGTCGACCGCACCCTGGCGTACTGACCTAATTCGGAGAAGACAATCGTGGCTGAACTGAAGGAATTCAAACTCCCGGACGTCGGTGAGGGCCTGACCGAGGCCGACATCCTGCGCTGGGACGTCAAGATCGGCGACCTCGTCGTCGTCAACCAGGTGCTCGTCGAGGTGGAGACCGCGAAGGCCGCGGTCGAGTTGCCCTCGCCGTACGCCGGAGTCGTACACCAGATCCATTTCGACGAAGGCGCGACCGTCGATGTCGGCCAGCCGATCATCTCGATCAAGGTCGGCGACGGCGAACTTTCGGCGGCGGCGCCATCGCCATCGTCGAACGTGCCTGAGGTCGGCGGGACTGGCGAGGACCTGATCCCGACCCCGATCCCGACCGCGGGCCCGACCGTGGCCGGAGCCGCCGCCGACGAGGCGAAGCCGGAACGGCAGTCGGTGTTGGTCGGCTACGGCGTGTCGGGCGAGCGCGGCCGGCGCCGCAAGCGGGTCGCGGTGGATTCCGCACCGGCCCCGAGCGCCAACGAGGCCTTTGAAGTGACCCCTGGCGCGCATGCCGCCACTGCGGCGGTGACCCCGGAGCGCCGCGCGCTGGCCAAGCCGCCGGTCCGCAAGCTGGCCAAGTCTCTCGGAGTCGATCTGGGCGCTGTGTCGGCAACCGGCCCGAACGGCACGATCTCGCGCGTCGACGTCCAGGAAGCGGCCAAGACCAGTTCGCCGACCAGCGCAATGGCCTCAACCGTGAGCGGACGCGCCGTCAGCCGGCAGGCGGAGGAGCGAATCCCGATCAGGGGGGTTCGCAAGCACACCGCCGCAGCTATGGTCAGCTCCGCATTCACCGCACCACATGTCACCGAGTTCATCACCGTCGACGTGACCGAGATGATGGAGTTGCGCAAGCGGGTCGGCGCCCGGCGGGAGTTCAAGGACGTCAAGGTGTCGCCGCTGCTCTTCGTGGCTCGCGCGGTGCTGTGGGCGGCCAATCGCACCCCCATCATCAATTCGACCTGGGACGAACCGGCCGGCGAGATCGTCATCAAGCACTACGTCAACCTGGGTATCGCTGCCGCGACCGATCGTGGGCTGATCGTGCCGAACATCAAAGGTGCAGATGCGCTGTCACTGGCCGAGTTGGCGGGCGCAATCGGCCGGCTGACCGAGACGGCCCGGTCGGGCAAGACGCCACCGGCCGACATGAGCGGCGGCACCTTCACGATTACCAACGTCGGCGTGTTCGGCGTGGACACCGGCACCCCGATCATCAACCCGGGCGAGGCTGCGATACTCGCGTTCGGCGCGATCCGACGTCAGCCGTGGGTGGTCGGCAGCGGTGACGACGAGCGCATCGAACCGCGCTGGGTCACCCAGCTCGCAGTGTCCTTCGATCATCGGTCGGTGGACGGCCAGCAGGGTTCGGAATTCCTCGCCGACGTTGCCGCTGTGCTGCGCGACCCGGGCCTGGCGTTGCTGTAGTCGCTTCGAGTTTTGGAGCGTTGACCACCTATGCGCTGGTCAACGCTCCAAAACTGAACTCAGCGTCGATTCAACTCAGCGTCGACTCGATGGCGGCGATGACCTCCTCGGCCTCCGGCTCGGTCTGCGGGCCGAACCTGGTCACGCCGCCATCGGGCGCGATCACGAACTTCTCGAAATTCCAGCGGACATCACCGGCATAGCCCTCACCGTCGGGCACCGTGACCAGCTCGCGGTACAGCGGATGCCGGCCGGGGCCATTCACTTCGACCTTCTCGGTCATCGGAAACGTCACGCCGTACGTGGCCGAGCAGAACTCGGCGATTTCGGCATCGGTGCCGGGCTCCTGCCCACCGAACTGGTTGCACGGCACGCCCAGCACTGTGAAGGCACGGTCGGCGTAGCGCTCCTGCAGGCGTTCCAAGCCTTCGTACTGAGGGGTTAGCCCGCACTTGGAGGCGACGTTGACGACCAGAGTGGTAACGCCCGGGCGCGGCGCCAGATTGTCGGCACCTTCGCTGGCTGGAGCACCCCGGAGCGGGCCGATCTGAATATCGAATGGCGACATATCTCCAGCCTAGAGCGAGCGCCGATACCGGGGCGCGCCCGGCGTTGTCCGGAATATTGCGTCGACGCGTGGTGTTAACCACACGTAGCGATTCTGGTTGGATCTATTCAGCCAGAAACGTATACTCATTAACAGATCGAGGCCGTACAACCCAGTCTGACGAATGAAGCCCGACGTACGATCATTCCAAGACTCGCCCCGATGACAGAGACAACGACGTCACCACATCGCCAGGGGAACACCATGAGCAACATCAAGCAGAAGCTCCGCCACCGCCGCTCCGTCCGTCAGTTCGAGCGCGCACTCGACTCGGCCTCGCCGGCCATGCGCACCGAGCTGATGGCTATGGCCGCGCGTCAGAACTTCAGCCGCTGACCACCAGTAGCTGAGACCTGCGGCTGAGCCGCGACATCGAAAGAGCCCGCCCTCCCCGAGGGCGGGCTCTTTTCTTATGCGGCAAATCGAACGCTCGCAGCCGTTACGTCCGGAACACGTCGTCACAGCCAAGATGAGGCGGACCAGATCGGTAGCCGACATGGCGACGCAACCGCGGAAGGCCCCAGCGATGAGGACAGGCACAAGCCGCAACAGCAATCAGGGCAACCGAGCGACTCGATGGCTGGCGGTCATCGCCGTCCTCGTCGTTGCGATGCTGTCGGGGACGGCAGCGGTGCAGGCCGAACCAGCCGCGAGGCAGCATTCGCGCAGCACGGCCGAAAGGGCACCGTGGAATACCCCGGGCTATTCGTGGACCCAGACCTTGCACACAGACGGGCTGGCGATCTATGCCGGGACGTTGTCGCGTCCTGAAATCAAGCCGTACTGGACGATCACGATCCAGGCCCCGGCGACCAGCAGCTTGACCGGCAACGCCACCACCAGCGAGCTCGGGTCGGCGACCTGGGCACAACAGACGGCGCAGGCGCTGCGGGCTGACAGCCAGCCGGCGAGGACGGACGCAATCCGCTGGCCCGACAGCTACACCGATACACCGCACGGCATTCAGGGCTACCGGGTTCGTACCGGGGCCTTCACGAGCCAGACCGACGCGCAGAGCGAGGCCACGGTGCTGAAGGCGGACGGCTTCAGCACCAGCACCGTTGAGTGGACCGGCTACGACTCCGACCAGCCGATGAACGGCGAGCAGGTGCACGTCGCAGTCATCGACCCCCGCCGGCTGGACGGCAGCGTCGCCGCTACGCACGGCAACGCGATCGCGACGCGCACCCCCGTTTCGCAACTGGCCAGCGCGTCTGGCGCGAGTGTCGCCGTCAACGGCGGGTACTTCATCACTGCCGACGCCGACGGCTTCCAGGGCGCTCCATCGGGGCTGGCCGCCTATCAGGGCAAGCTGCAGGCCATGTCCGTCGGCGACCGGGCAGCGCTCGTCCTGGGCGAGCACAACGACGTTTCGATCCAACACCTGGTCTCGACCGTCGTGATCCAAGCCGGCCGGGCCGCCCATCAGGTCGACGGGCTCAACCGCAAGCCAGGACTGGTGCGCGACTGCGGGCGAGTCGGCCTGCAACCGACCTCGGAGCCGCGGCAGGACTTCACCTGCACCAGCGCTGATGACACCGTGCTGTTCACCGCGCAGTTCGGAGCGAGCCTGCCCGTCGGCGTCGGCTCGCAGGCAACGTTGGACAGCACCGGGCGGGTGCTCTCGGTCGGTGCCCGCGGAGGCAGCGTGCCGGCGGGCGGTTCTGCGGTGCAGGCGATCGGCGGGTCGGCGTCATGGCTGACCAGCCACCTTGTTGTCGGCAGCCGGGTGCGGACCCACGAACAAATCCGGGACGACCGAACCGGCCGGCAGGTCGATGTGAGCGAGACCCGGGGCATCGTCAGCGCCGGACCGACCCTGGTGCAGAACGGCAGGACCGCCATCGACGCGGCTACCGAGGGCGTCATCGACCCGGCCGACCTGTCTTTCAATTACGCCTGGGGCGAGATCCGTCAGCCGCGCACTATGGCCGGCATCGACGCCAGCGGGCGGCTGTTGTTGGTCACCGTCGACGGCCGGGAGACCGGCATCAGCGCCGGCGGCACAACCGCAGTCAGCGACGGCGTGACGTTGGCCGAAGGCGCGCAGCTGATGCGCGAGCTCGGCGCCCGGCAGGCGATGAACCTGGACGGCGGGGGCTCGACAGCCATGGCGATCAACGGCCAGCTCGTCAACCATCCCTCGGATCCAACCGGTGAGCGAGCCGACGGTGACGCGATAGTGGTGACGCTCAGCCGCTGACTCGCGGGTCGTCGCGTCGCCAGGTCGTCCTCAGCTCGCTAGCCCGGGTACGGGCTCACTACCGGCGTGCCGGAATGGCGGCCGGGCGACGATGGTTGGCTAGTCACGTGACCTCGCTGAGATCGGCCCGGGTGCGTGCGCCGGAGTTTCCCGCCGGTACCTAGCACAACACAGCTGAGCCCCTGTCGCTGGCCGGCTTACGTGGCAGGGTCGTGCTCCTCGATTTCTGGACATTCTGCTGCGGGAACTGCCTGCATGTCATCGACGAGCTCCGCGTGCTGGAGCAGAGCTTCGGTTCCGAACTCGTGATCATCGGCGTCCATTCGCCGAAGTTCGAGCACGAGAAATCCGTCCGCGCGGTTGCCGCAGCCGCCGAGCGCTACGGCGTCGCACACCCGGTCTTCAACGATCCGGAGCTGTACCTGTGGGAGCAGCACGCGGTACACGCATGGCCGACCTTGGTGCTCATCGACCCCGAGGGCTACATCGTGGCGCAGGCCGCCGGCGAGGGCCAGGTCGCCTCGCTGCAGACGATGATCGCCGACCTCATCGCAAGCCACGACCGGGCCGGCACGCTGCGCCGGGGCGACAGCCCGTACGTTGCACCGACTCCGGCTCCGGGAGATTTCCGTTATCCGGCAAAGGCCATCCGGCATGGTGACTCGCTGTTCGTGGCTGACGCCGGCCACCATCAGATCGTCGAGACCGACCTGTCGGCAGGGACTGTTCGCCGACGGATCGGTTCCGGCGAGCGGGGCGCCGGAGCGGACCAGTTCGCCGAGCCGAACGGGATCGCAGCACTGCCCGCCGAGCTGGCCGGCGAGCTCGGCTTCGACCTGATCGTCGCCGATACCGGCAATCACAGCTTGCGTGGCGTCCGGGCATCCGACGGCACGATCGTGCGCACCATCGACCTGTCCGCAGGGCTGCAAGGCACCGAGACAGTCACCGGCCCAATCCCCGGCGTGCTTTCACCGTGGGATGTCGCATGGTGGCCGGCCATCGGTCAGGTGGTGATCGCGGCGGCGGGCGTCCATCTGCTGCTCGGTTGGGACCCCGTGACCGATGCTGTCTCGGTGCTTGCCGGCACGACCGTCGAGGGACTCCGGGACGGACCGGCCGCCGACGGCTGGCTGGCCCAACCGTCGGGGCTGGCTGTGCACGGGGACCGGGTCTGGTTCGCTGATTCGGAGACGTCCGCGTTGCGTTATCTGACCGCCGACGGCGAACTTGGGACGGCCGTTGGCGAGGGTCTGTTCGACTTCGGCCACGTTGACGGCCCGGCGCGGCGTGCTCGTTTGCAACATCCGCTCGGCGTGATGATGCTGGACGACGGCTCGATCGCAATCGCCGACACTTACAACGGTGCGATCCGCCGCTACGACCCGGCCACGGACGAGGTGGGGACGCTGGCCACCGATCTCGCCGAGCCGTCCGGGCTGGTGCTGGTCGACGACGAGATCGTGGTGGTCGAGTCCGCCGCGCATCAACTCAGCCGCCCCGTCACAGCAGGCCGGCTCCGGCAGGTCGTCGGCGCCGCGATGCGGACCGAGCGGCCGGTCACTGAGTTGGCCGCCGGCACCGTGGAACTTCGGGTGCCGTTCTGGCCGCATGCCGGCCGCAAGCTCGACGATCGGTACGGCCCTTCGACCCGGCTGGTAGTCGCGGCGTCGCCGCCGCCGCTGCTCGCGTCTGGTGCGGGGGACGGTGTCGACCTGGTCAGAACCCTTGTGCTGCAGGGTGAAAGTGGCACGGAGGGGGTGCTGCATGTTACGGCTCAAGCGGCATCGTGTGACGACGATCCCGCGGTCGAGCATCCAGCGTGCTACCTGGCGCGGCAGGACTGGGGTGTGCCGATCCGGCTCGCCGACGGCGCCGACAGCGTGCTCGAGTTACCGCTGCTCGGCTGACGCCGGGTGATGGCGCTCAGGAGCTGGGCCACTGGGCCACGTCCTGCCCGGCTGACCCACCACCCGCTGAGTTACGCGAGTCTGACTCAGTTACGCGGTACAGCGCGTAACTCGGTGAGCGCGGCGTAACTCAGCTGAGTTGGGGCGCTGATTCCTGAGCAACGACGGCAGGCCAGCTGAGCAGTTTGGCGCGCAACCGCTGAGTTACGCAAAGCTGACTCAGTTGCGCGGTACAGCGCGTAACTCGCTGAGCGGGGCGTAACTCAGCTGGGTGGGGCTAACTCAGCTGGGCGGGGCGCTGATTCCTGAGCAACCACGGCAGGCCAGCTGAGCAGTTTGGCCCGCAGCCGCTGAGTTACGCGAAGCTGACTCAGTTACGCGGGACAGCGCGTAACTCGCTGAGCGCGGCGTAACTCGGTGAGCGCGGCGTAACTCAGCTGGGCGGGGCGCTGATTCCTCAGCAACCACGGCAGGTCAGCTGAGCAGTTTGGCCCGCAGCCGCTGAGTATCGGCAGCCGTCCAACCGTGCGACGCCAGCCAGCCCTCGATACCGCCAGTTCGACCGGTCAACGCGTCGAGGACGGCGGTCATCACAGCGGCAGTGGGCGGCGGCACGCTCGCCGGATCAGCGACTTCCCGCTGGTAGGTCGCCGTCCGGCCGAGCAAGGTCATGATTGCAGCGATCTGCTGTTCGGTGGCTGCATAGTCGGCAACCACCGCGGACCGTTCGGCGCCGACCAGCGTCAGCGCGATCGCAACAACGACGCCGGTACGGTCTTTGCCCGCCGCGCAATGCACCAAAGCCGCACCATCTGGCTCGGCGATCGCGCGAAGCGCGGCAACCACCGAATCCGGCCGACGTTCGAGGTAGGTCAGGTACAGGTCCGCGACAGGCTCGCCGGTGACGATGGGCGGCCGGTCCCGGTCGTGCCAGGGCAGCAATCGGCTGGTGGACCCCTCGTCACCGGACACCTCGTTGACGGACGCCTCGTCGGCGGACACCCCGTCACCGGACGCCTCGTCGGCGGACACCCCGTCACCAGACGCCTCGTCGGCGGACACCCCGTCACCAGCTGCCTCGTCGGCGGACACCCCGTCACCGGACACGTCGTTGACGGACACGTCGTCGGCGACTTCCGAGGTATCCGGGAACAGCGACAGGTGGTGGATGGTGACGTCAGGTTGCCGCGTCATCGGGCCCGGGCCTTCAGCATCGACCTCGACATCGGTACGCAGATCGACGATGGTCCGGACTCCTACGTCGGTGACCAGTTGCCGGATGTCGGCCTCGGTGAGGTGCTGCAGGTTTGCCGACCGGATCAGCGCCCGGAACCGGATCTGCCGACCGTCCTGGGCGGGTATGCCGCCGACGTCGCGGGCATTCGCGCCGCCCTCAAGTTCGAGCCAGTTCGGCGCGTCAGGCATATCAACGAGCCTATCCGGCCCCGATCGTGCAACATCCTCCGGTCCTGGGCCGGAGGATG
>DASXHV010000204.1:0-14170 GCA_036488285.1 Jatrophihabitans sp.
CTGGACAAGGCCGTCGACCTGACCAGCCACCTCGAAATCCTCAAGCCCGGCCGCTACCCGCTCGAGAAAGCCGAGCCGATCCCGGTACCGGTCTCCGGTCGGAAGTTCTCCGGTTCGGAGTCCGCCCGGAACGGAATCAACGGCCTGGCGGTTGCCGACGACGTCACGATGGTTGTCGTCCCTGACCTGATCACCGCTGCCACCGGCGCGGACGGCACGGTCGATCTGAACCTGTGGAAGTCGGTCCAGACCGCGCTCATCTCGCACTGCGAGCAGAACGGCAACCGGATGGCCGTGCTCGACGCGCCGCCCGGCATGAGCCCGCAGCAGATCAAGGACTGGCGATCCGACACCGCCATGTACGACTCGGCGTTCGCGGCTCTGTACTACCCATGGGTCAAGGTCGACAACCCGATCGGTCTCAACGGAAACAGCGAGGTCTACATCCCGCCGTCGGGTCACATCGCCGGCGTGTGGGCACGCACCGACGAGACGCGAGGGGTGTGGAAGGCACCTGCCAACGACACCATTCGCGGCGTGCTGGATCTGGAGCGCACCGTCACCCAGAACGAGCAATCGTTGCTGAACCCAATCGGCATCAACTGCATTCGGCCTTTCGGCACAAGGGGAATCCGCATCTGGGGAGCACGTACTCTGGCATCGGACAGCGACTGGCGCTACATCAACGTGCGACGGCTGTTCAACATGGTGGAATCCACCATCCTCGAAGGCACCCAATGGGCGGTCTTCGAGCCGAACGACATGGCGCTGTGGGAAGGCGTCAAGCGCACCCTCAACGGATTCCTCCGCGGGCTGTGGTCGGCAGGCGCGCTGTTCGGCGCGACCGCGGATCAGGCTTTCTACGTCAAGTGTGACGCCGAGACCAACCCACCTGAATCGATCGACGCCGGAAAACTTGTCGTCGAAGTTGGAATCGCGCCCGTCAAGCCGGCCGAGTTCGTCGTCTTCCGGATCAGCCAGCAGAAGCAGATCGCGGCCTAGGCCGCATTTCCCCCAACCTCACGTCGCGAGCCTCTGGAGTAGTCGATGCCCAATGATCTGATCGCCACCGACCCGATCGTCGCCAGGAATTTCTACCTGGAGGTCGACGGGGAAAACCTTGTGCTTTCCGGAGTATCCGGGCTCGACATCGAACTCGAGGTCGTCAGCGTCCAACAGAATGGCAAGGACGGAAAGCAGCAGCACATCAAGACCCTGGGCGGCGTGCTGAAGGTTCCCGACCTGTCCATCACCAGGATGGCGCCGTTGAGCGCAGACAACGACCCGATGTGGAAGTGGTTCAAGGAAATCCGCGACAAGGGCTTCAAGGGCGGCTCGCGTGAGGACAACCGGAAGAACGGCTCGATCGTGCTCTACGACAGCAGCAACTCCGAAGTAGGTCGCTTCAACTTCTACAACGGCTGGCCGAGCAAGATCGGTACCGATGCGCTGAGCACCGACTCCAACGACCCGATGAAAGAGTCGATCACCCTCGTCGTGGAGCGCATCGAACGCGTCAAGTAAGGCCGGCAACGATCGAACCTCGCGCACGAGGGGCGGGCGCCGCGGAGTGAGGATCTCTATGAGCGGATTGAAGACCAGCTACGAATTCACTTTGCCACGCGGATATATCGACAATCATGGACGACTGCACAGCACAGGCACGATGCGGCTCGCGACGGCGCGTGACGAGCTCGAACCGCTCCGCGATCCGACGATATCCGGCCCGGACGACCCGCGGCTCACGATCCTGGTGCTGACCCGCGTCATCGACCGGTTGGGCGACCTGGAGTTGGTCACCTCACACGACATCGAAGGCCTGTTCGCCGTGGACCTGGCGTTTCTTCAGGACTTTTACGGCGTGATCAACTTCGGTAGCCAGGAAGAGTACGAGGCACTGTTGCAGGCGCAGGTGGACAGCGCGCTTCTCGGCAGCGACTCCCGGACTGCTACCGCGGAGCCTGCACCGGCCGAGTCCGAAGTGGTTGTCCGGGCGGACGAATCCGCCCGCGTGCCGCTTCGAGCCGCGGTCGAGGAGCTTCCGCGTCGAGCACAGTAGGTGAGCCGCTGTGATGCGCTACCCGACCGATGCGCTGTGGCAGGAAATCGCCTACCTCGCCTACCACCTGCATTGGTCGATGGAGGAATTGCTCGACCTCGAGCACATGGACCGGGTCCGGATGGTCCGAGCCGTGGTCGCTCTGAACGAACGTGCCTGGCAGGCGGTGCGTGAGTATGCCCAGTAGCAGCCAAGCGCTCGGTGGCGATCCACCTACCGCGAGCTTCTTCGTGTTCGAGGTCGACGGCGTCGAGATCGGCACGTTTCGCGAGGTGCAGGGGTTGCAAGCCACCGTCGCGGTCGAAGAAATCCGTGAAGGCGGCCAGAACGGTTTCGCGCACAAGGTGCCTGGCCGGATGAGCTGGCCGAATCTGGTCTTTCGCCGCGGTCTGACCCAGAGCGACGCGCTGTTCGACTGGATGTCGAAGTCATCGGGTGAAGGATTCGCCGGCAATGACAACAAGATCAAGAGATCCACGGGCGCCGTCACCGCGATGGACGTGGACGGGACACGGTTGCGGTCATGGGAGTTCGATGGCGTGTTCGCCGTTCGGTGGAAAGGTCCGGACTTCGAGGTCGGCAGTAACACGCCACTGGAGGAAGAACTTGAAGTAGCCCATCACGGCTTCCGTTCCAAGACGCCGAGCAGCGCGTGATGGCCCCGCCCGATCCGGCAACGCGACTTGGCCACGAGGTGTCCGAGCGTCTGCGGACGCCCGGATCGGAACGCACCCGGACGAGGCCTCGCGCGATCGGCACGCTGGCGCTGGGCGCTACCCGCTTCGCTGCCGCGATGTCGCGGCCGGCTCCGATCCGGCGAGCCGTCACTGGATCGCACTCGGTGAGCGCGCACAACAATGGCGGCGCGGACACCGCTCCCCCACCGTGGTGGACGCTGGCAGGTTTGCCCCGGCGCACCGACCGATCCGCTTCCGTTGCGACGACAGCGCTGCCGCCGCGTGCACTGCCGCGAGCCGTTCGGCGGGTACCGAACGAGCAGACCTGGAGCCCGGGCGGCATCGCTGAGAGCCTGGTCAGCGAAGAGGTCAGGATTCGCCGGATGAATGAGGTCACGGCGGTCGGGCCGATGCCGGAACGAGCCAAGCTCGATGCGACGGCGATCCGAGCGACGGCGAACCGAGCGACGGCGATCCGAGCGAGTGCGATCCGAGCGACGGCGGCCCGGACGATGGCGAGTCGGACTGCTGCGCCGGGTCCAACTGCTGCGCCGGGTCCAACTGCTACACCGAGTCCAACTGCTACACCGAGTCCAACTGCTGCGCTGAGTTCAGCTACTGCGCCAACCGCACTTGCTGCGTCCGCTTCACCTGCCACTCCTCCAGCACCTCCTGCTAGGCCTATTGCTGATGCAGCGCCTGCGGCTGCTGGTTCTGCTCCGTCTCAGCGTCCCGGGGGCGGCGCGCAGGTTCCCTCGGCCACGTCGTCGGCGCCGCCTCTGACCGCGTCGTCCGAGGCTGATTTGGGCAGGCCGGCCCTCAGGAACATCGACCCGGACGTGATCGGGTTGCAGCGAACGCTGGATGCGAGAACCGGGCAGGCCTTCCATTCCGCCGCCGGTGTTGAGGCGACGAGCGCGGTGTTGGCCCCGGCACGACCAGTGCAAACACGGTGGCGTCCGATCCAGGCAAGCATGCGGTTCAGGTCGGCGATCACACCGCTTCGGCCACGGTCTGTGGCCAGTGCCGCCAGTGCCGCCAGTGCCGCCAGTGCGGCCACAACGGTCACAACGGCCAGTGCGGCCATGGGGGCCACAACGGCCATGGGGGTCACGGCGGCGGAGGTCACTGTGGCGCGAACTCCCTTGCGCCGCATGGTGAATCCCGCCCATTCATTGCGTACGTCGACATGGACGCACGACGCTGTGCTCCGGCCACCGGCCACCGGTCCGTTCATGTCGACGTCCGCCGGTGAACGGGTTGAGCGCGGTCTCTCGAAGGTAGTGCGTCGCGCGATCGACTCCCGTCAGCAGACTGAGTCTGGTCGCGCCAGGACTGCGCGTCCGGCAACTCCCGCCGCCACGAGTAGCCCCACGACGACGGGCAGGCCGACTCCCACGGGCGGTGCTACCCCGACGACCGGTGCGAAACCGACCGGGAATGCCACTCGGGTGGGCAATGCGTCTGCAAGGGCCAATGCCACTCCGACGGGCCGTGCTACGCCAACGGCCAGCGCGACTCCCACGGGCAGTACTACCGCAACGGCCGGTGCTACTCCGACGGCCGGTGCTACTCCGACGGACAGCGCGGCCACGAACGTCGGGCCGATGTCCCGGCTGAGGCTCGTGCCGCCATCGGGCGGCTCGACGAGTCACGTTTCGCGAGCGGCAGCACAATCACAGCCCGAAGCCACCGCCCCGACCTCCGATCCTGTCGGCCAACAGCCCAACCAATCGGAACGTCATGCCAGTTCGCGTCGATCCGGGATCGGCCTGTCGACGATCCGCGGGTTGCGGTCGGGCCAACAGCCACCAATCGAGTTTCAGCCATCCGCATCGGCACAAACCAGGCCGGTCTTCGGCCACGCCTCCGCTGTGAGCGCACTCGGGGCAGGCGCCTCGAAACAGTACCGAGCGATCGGCCCGATGCCACACGCCAACCGTTCGGTGCTGCGCACCCACGCGCTCGAAGGCGTCGAACAACAGCCGCGAACCACACCGACCAGCCACACGACTCCGAGCAGCACCAGCACCAGCACCAGCGCAAGCAGCAGCAGCGCGATACGGAACGCGCCCAACGCGCCCAACGCGCCCAACGCACCCAACGCACCCAACGCACCCAACGCACGCAGCGCAGCGACCCCAGCCAACCCAGCCAACCTGTCCAGCGCGCGAAACGCGCCTCGGACAGAAGCGACGCCGACCGGCCACTCCCAGCAGGGCATGCACCGGATATCCGCCGCTGCCATGCCGGACCTGCTCGCGGTGCAACGTGTCGCTCGACATGGTGCGGGCCTTCACCGAACGCTCGCATCCGGGTTCGCAGCTGCCCAGGCGATATCGGCAGCCACCGTTGCCGGCAACACCGTCACCGCCAACACGGTCACCGCCAACACGGTCACCGGCAGCTCAAGCCCGCCTGGCGGGATCACCGCGACCAGTACACCTCCAACCCAGAACCGCGGTGCGAAAAGCACCAACGCCGTACGCAGTTCCACCCGTCCTGCTGCGATGCCTCCGTCGTTGGTCGTCGCGCCACCGCCCGTCACGGTCCGGCGGAACAAGCCCGCAGCCGCGACGCCGCGCAACGTCGCAGAATCCCTTACGGCACCGGCGATACCCGCCGTCGCGCGAACGCTGAGCAGCTCAGCAGAGCATCGATCCCTCATCGAATCGACCAAAGCCCTTTTCCGGTCCACAATGCTCGGTTCCACGATCGCCGGTGACCCGGTTCGTCGTCGATTCGATGATCACGGAGGCGTCCCGATGGCCGATCACCCGGTGGCGCCGACGGCCAGTCCCGGTGGACAGATCGCCCGCCTCACGAGTGCAGGATCCGAATTCGCGTCCGGATCCGTGAGCGGCACGCACGGCACCGACCCATTAGCCCAGGGCAGCAAGGCGGCGGACCTGGACGAACTTGTGGACCGAGTGGTCGCGCGGATCGAACAGCGGGTCGTCGACGAACTCGAACGCCGCGGACGTCGGCACAATCCCGGGGCGTTCTGATGCCCGAACTGGAGAAGTCGTTCCTGCAGATCGAGGGTGGCGCGCGCGTGCCGTGCCTGTTCAATCCAGAAACGATCAGTATCGGGCGGCGCAACAACTGGTCCGCGGACCCGATGCCGGGCCGTGGTGTTCCGAATCTGCGCTACACAGGGGCCGATTCCGGCTGGATGCAGCTCGACCTCGTCTTCGACACCACGTCCGACGGCACCGCCGTGACCAACTACACCGGCAAGATCCTGAAACTCATGGACGTGGACAAAGACCTGCCCGGCGCAGACGAAACGACCAACAACGCCCGACCCCCGACGGTGATCTTCCACTGGGGCGACCTGCACTCGTTCCGTTCGGTGGTGCGCGATCTGTCACTGACGTTCACCTACTTCTCCGCAACCGGCGTGCCGTTGCGTGCCCACATGCATCTGGAGCTTCGTCAGTTCGAGGAATCGCAGGCATTCGGTCCGCAGAATCCAACGTCGGGCACGCCACAACCGCACCGGGTTCATCGGGTACAGCCCGGTGAGACGCTGGACCGGATCAGCGCTCGCTACTACGGCGACTCCAACCGATGGCGGATGCTGGCCACCGCCAACGGCATCGAGGATCCGCTGGCGATCAGGGCCGGATCGTTGCTCAGCGTGCCGCGAATGGATTCTCAATGACCGCGATCGCAACCCACTCGCCGGTGATAACCGTAGACGGATCGCCGTTGGCCAGTCGCTGGCTGGATGCCGTGCTGTCGGTGCGGATCGAACGCGGTTTCGGGCTCGTCGGCCGCTCGGTATTGCGTTTCAGCGACGAGGGTTACGGGCTGTCGACCACGGCGGTCTTCGATCTGGGTACCACCGTGAAGATCAGCGACCACGAGCGTTCGGCCCTGATGTCCGGCACGGTCACTGGAGTGAGCCTGCAGCAGTCGGTGAACGAACAGCCCGAACTGGTGGTCGTCGTTCACGACGCTGCATTCAAACTCGCACGCGGGACGCGGGTCACCACCTATCTGAACGCGACCTACTCCGACATCATCAGCCAGCTCGCGCAGGCCGCCGGCCTCACGCCGGACGTGATCAGCACCTCCGGCGTCAACGAATACCTGCTGCAGGCCGGCACGGACCTCGCCTTTCTGAACAGCATCATGGAGCGCATCGGGTACGTCTGGTGGCTCGAGGACGACAAGCGCCTGACGGTCAAGCCAGCCGGGGCGTCGACGGCGACCGTCGACATGAAGCTCGGCGACGAGCTGACCGAATTCAACGTCCGAGCCTCAGGTCTGCGTCCTACTGAAGTCAGGGTCAGCGGTTGGGACCGCGACCACCAGCAGAACATTCTCGGCAGCCACGCCACGTCCCAATCCGGCAAAGCCCCGGCGTTCGCGAGTAAGTACGCCACCGCCACGACGGCGATCGGAACGGCGCCCGCGTCGGCCGCGGACTGGTCTCCGGCTGACGCCAGTGAAGCATCGGTCATCGCGCAAGCCCAGTCCGATGAGTGGTCCGCGGCCGCCGTAGTAGCGCGTGGCACCTGCCTGATCAACAGCAAGCTGAAGCCTGCCGTAACGATCAAGGTCTCCCAGGCAGGTCCGGCCTCGGGTGAATACCTCATCAGCGAGGTTGAGCACGTCTACGGCAGTTCCGGGTTCTACACCCGGTTCACCGCCGGACCGCTACGGTCGAGCGGCCTGGTCGACACCCTCGGTCCGGGGCAGCCCGATCCTGGTTTTGCCATGCCTGGCTTGGTCATTGCCACCATCACCAACGTCAACGATCCAGACGCCGCAGGACGCGCGAAGGTGACGTATGCCGGCATCGACGGGCAGATCGAGAGCCCGTGGGCGCGCATCGTCACGCTGGGAGCCGGCGCCCAGCGTGGCGTGCTTTTCCAGCCTGAGGTCGGCGACGAGGTGCTGGTCGCGTTCGAACGGGGCGACACTCGCCGGCCGGTCGTGCTCGGTGGATTGTTCAGCCAGAAGAACACCCTCCCCACGACCGGGGTCGAGCAAGACAAGGTGAAGTACCGGCGGCTCACCTCGAGACTCGGGCACATCGTCGAGCTCGCCGATGGCGTCGACGACGGCACCAAGCACATCCTGCTCAAGCTCGGCACCGCCGAACACCGCCTCCGGCTCGGTAGCGATCGCTTCGACATCGAACTTGCCGCGGGCAAACCCCTCACGATCAAAGCGGGGAGTGCGAAGTTCGACATCAACTCCAGCGGTGACGTCACCATCGAAGGGAACAACGTCACGATCAAGGCAACGCAGGCGCTCAAGCTCGAAGGCACCTCGGAGGCGACCTTGAAGGGCACCGCCAAGGCGGCGGTCCAGGGCATGCAGGTCGAGGTGAAAGGCGATGCGACGACATCGGTCGAGGCGTCAGGTCAGCTTTCGCTGAAAGGCGGAATGGTGGCGATCAACTGATGAACGAGGCCACACCGGTGCAAGCCGACGAGCAGATTCGCTATGACGCCTCTTTTGTCGGGCGCGGCTTCAGCTGGCCGATGACGGTGGACCACACCGGATCCATCAAGCTCACCGACGGAGCCGAAGACCTCGACCGGTCGATGCGAATCGTGCTGATGACCGCGCCGGGCGAGCGCGTCATGCGACCGCAGTTCGGCTGCCGGATCTGGGACCTGCTGTTCGAACCGGTCACCCCGAATCTGCTCGGGTTGATCGCCGAAGCCGTTCGAGACGCCATTGCGCAGTGGGAGCCGCGCGTCGAGGTTGACGCGGTCACGCCGTTGCCGGATTCCGACGAGAACGCCCTGATAAGGATCACGGTCAGCTACCGGGTCCGCGCGACAAATGATCGGCGCAACCTGGTCTATCCGTTCTATGTGATCCCCCACGACTCCGAATAGCGAGCTGACCGATGCCATTGCCAGCACCTGAACTGGACGACCGCAAGTTCCAGGACCTCGTCGACGAGGCCAAGCGGCTCATCCCGCGCTACTGCCCGGAGTGGACCAACCACAACGTCTCGGACCCCGGCGTCGCATTGATCGAGCTGTTCGCGTGGATGAGCGAGATGGTCCTGTTCCGGATCAACCAGGTGCCTGAGCGGCTGTATGTGCATTTTCTCAACATGATCGGCGTCGAACCGTTCCCGCCTGCGGTGGCGCGCACCGACCTGACGTTCTGGCTCACGACCGTGCTCGATGCTCCGGTCGTCGTTCCGGCGAACACCCAGGTGATGACCGCGGCCGGGGCCAGCAGCGGCGCCTCCGAAGCCGTGGTGTTCACCACGGCACGCGACCTGGTGATCGAACCTCCGCAGCTGCGCTCGGCGAAGACAATGACGGCACGTGAGGAGCGGGTTGCCGATGTGTGGGACGACCTGCGCTTCGACGTTCACGGCGCACGCTGCTTCGCATCGACCGAGCTCACCGCGGGCGATGCGTTCTATCTCGGCTTCGCGCACAGCCTGGCCGGCACCGTCCTGCGGTTGTCGTTGGCCGCCGAGGCCGAAGGTATCGGCGTCGACCCACGCAACCCGCCGCTGGTGTGGGAGGTGTGGAGCGGCGAGGCGTGGATTGCGGCCACCGTGCACGAGGACTCCACCGGTGGACTGAACCGCGCGGGCGACATCGTGCTGCTGGTGCCGGTGGAACACGAGCTGATCACCGTCGGCAACGACGCTTCCTACTGGCTGCGAGCACGGCTGCTCACGCCGCTGCCGGGTCAACCCAGCTACCAGGCCTCGCCGCGGGTTCGCGGGATCACAGCAGCTGCGCTGGGTGGCACCGTGACGGCCGAGCATGCCGAGACGGTGCCCGGCGAAGTGATCGGACGCAGCGACGGAAGCGCGGCTCAAGGTTTCGTGGTCTCGCGAACTCCGGTGTTGCCTCGACGCGACGGCGAGTTCGTCCGGGTCATCGACAGTGACGGAACCGTCGACTGGCAGGAGGTCGATGATTTCACTCGGTCAGGACCTCGTGACAACCACTACATGTGGGACAGCGGCAGCGGCATGATCCGGTTCGGACCACGGGTTCGTTACCCCGACGGCACCGTCCGACAGCACGGCCGGGTCCCTCGGGACGGGGCCCAGATCAGCGTCACCGGTTACCGGCACGGTGGCGGCGCGCGGGGAAATATCGGTGCCCGGACACTGACCGTGCTGCGCTCCACAGTCCCGTACATCCGCGGCACCATCAACCTCGCACCTGCGAGCGGTGGCGTCGATGGCGAGTCGGTCAACGAAGCGAAGGTTCGCGGGCCGCTGACCTTGCGCACCGGCCAACGGGCCGTGACTGCCGGAGATTTCGAACGTTTGACGTTGGAGTCCTCCACCGAGGTGGCGCGAGCTCGGTGCCTGACGGCATCTCGTGGCAACGGGTCGGTCCGGCTACTGGTCGTGCCGCAGGTACGCACTGACCCAAGCCAGCACGAACTCGACGACTTCGCAATCGCTGCGCCGTTGATGAGCCGGATCACCCGGCACCTCGACGGGCACCGGCTCGTCGGAACTGCCATCGAGGTCGCAACCCCTTATTACCAAGGCATTTCCGTGGTCGCGCTGCTGCACACCGGGCCGGGAAGGCCCGCCGGGCTCGTCCGGCAGCGAGCTGTCGATGCGCTCACCCGCTACATCAATCCGCTCACTGGTGGTCCGGACGGAACCGGGTGGCCTTTCGACGCAGACCTCAACGCGGCGGTCATCACGCAGCTTCTGGAGTCGGTCAACGGCGTCGAACGTGTCGAGGAGGCATTGTTGTTCGAGTACGACCTGCGCACCGGTCGGCGGCTCGGCTCAGGCAAGGACGTGATCCGGCTGGATGACCACTCGCTGTTCCTGTCGGCCGCGCATCAGATCGTCGTGCGATGACCGCGCTGGTGCCGAGCACTTCGACCGCACCGATCGATGTACGCCGATCGCCGCGCAGTGCGAGCTGGCTGATCAATCAGTTGCCGGTGGGCATGTTGGACAGCGACTTCTTCGTGCGCTTCGTATCGATCTTCCAGGAAGTCGGCGGCACCCTGCTCGAAGGCGCCGACAACTTCGACAACATCGTTGACCTCACCGTTGCACCCGATGCGATGGTGCGCTGGCTCGGGTCCTGGATCGGCGTCGAGTCCATCGATCCATCCCTGCCGGACGAGCTGCAGCGGCGGATCGTCGACAGCGCCGCTCGCACCCTCACCTGGCGAGGTACCGCGGCCGGATTGCATCGCTTCCTCGAGCTGACCAGCGGCGGCCCGGCCGAGGTGACTGACGGCGGCGGGGTGTGGCGCGCTGACGAGGCTCCTGCCGATACGGCATGGGTTTTGATGGCGGTGGAAAGCACCGGGTGGATGCCCGAAGCCGACTTCGTCGCCCTGGTCCGCGACGAGGTGCCCGCCCATGTCCGAGCCGAACTGCTCGTCGGTGGCCGTCGGATCTGGACTTCCGATGACGAGGCCCAGTCATGAGTGAGGCCACGCCGTTCGAGGCATCACCTTTGAATGCAACGCCTTTCGACGCAACTCCGTCCGATGCGATGTCGGCGAACAAGCTGCACACGAACGGCGCGCGGACGAGCGATCTGCAGCTGACAGAGGTGCTCATTCCGGTACCGGATGACAGCGGCCCTGCCGCCACGAATGAGTCCATCACCTGTCCGGAGTGCGGCACAGTCGCAGTGGTGAGCGTGAACCGCCGAGAGTCCGCAGACTTCTGCCGCAACTGTGACTACCCGCTGTTCTGGTCACCGTCGAAGGTGGTGCGGGGCCCGGATTCGGGTGCCGGAGACCAGGCGTTGCGCAGGCTTCCGGGCACCGTCGGGCGAGTCAGTATCGCGTCGCTGACCTGCCCGTCCTGCGCTGAGCCCAACGCCGTCACCGCCACCGTGTGCATCCGGTGCGGACATTCGTTGCTGCCGGTTGAGGCGCCGCCACCTCCGCTACCGCCGACGCCGGTGTACCAGCCACCGGCAGCAGTCTATGAAGCGCCGGCCAGAGGGGTGCCCCGATGGGTATGGGTGCTGGTGGGCCTGCTGCTGGTCGGCGTTCTGGTCGCGGCGATGGTCCTCGCCTGGTAGCTGGTCGCACCTCGTCCCAGGAGCTGGCCAAACTACGGCCGCATGCCGAACCCACTCAGGGCACATTGATGTTGACGGTCGGTGGCGTCTGGGACTGCACGTTGAACGTGCCGGTATTGGAGCTCGCGCCGATTACCGCTGAAGCCGTCCAGCCGGTCCCGAACGGGACCAGCATGAACACGGCATCGCCGGAAGCGTTGGTCACGACCGCGGTGCCCAGCCAGGTGATGGACGAACCGGTCGGCGCGGTGAGCGTCACCGAGGCGGTCGTACCGGCCGGCAACGCCGCCCCACCCTGTTTGACATGCACCGTGACCGTCGCACCGATCTCCTGCAGCGCGATCGGATTGGACGCCGTTGCAGCGGTGAACGCCTGAGTCACCGAAGGCCAGCCAGCCAAGTTCGCGTCGGCGGTCACGTTGTGGGTGCCCGGCGCAACCCATACCGGAGTTGCCGCGGACCCGACCGGGAACGCATTGTTCGAGTAGCTGGTACCCGCCACAGTGAGCGTCACGGTACCCGGCGCGACGTCGGTGGTCAGGGGCGTGGCGGTTACGGTCAGCGCAAGGGCGTACTCGGCCAGGTTGTATCCGACGGCCACAGGTGTGTTGGGATTGCCGGTGGCAGCCACCGTCAGCGCTGCAGACGTACAGCTCAGCGGTGAGGACGTCGTGCAGGTGAGCGTCGGCGCCGAACCGATCGAGGTCAGAGTTCCGAAATGCTCTGCAGGCAAGGCCAGTGCAATCGACCAGGCGCCGGAAGGTACCGCATTGAACGTCCAGGAATAGTCCTTGCCGTTGACGGTCGCCGGCTGAGAACTGAGGATCCAGGTGCTGTCCGATCCGGCCGTAAGGGTGGGCGTCACCCCGGTCAAGACGTCGCCGGTCGCTGACGTCGTCACGGTAAGCACGACGTCATGGGTCACTCGGACCAGGTTCGCGGTTGGCAACGATGCAGATTGGCCGCCGTTGACCACCGCGGCTTGAGATCCCACCTGCGTGACGTAGCCGGCGGCGCTGTACTGGGCGAGGTAGGTCCCGTTCGGGACGGTGGTGAAGCTGTAGCCGCCGTCCACCCCGGCCGCTGAGTGCGTCGTGGCGGTCAGCGGGTGGCCATCGGTGCCGTTGTCGATCTGGAACACCGACTGTGCATCCAGATGACCGAGCGAGACGGTCGCGTTGTTCAAGCCCGACGTGGCGGTGCTCTTGCCCTGTTGGCCTACCACCGTGCCAGAGACGGTGTTCGTCACCACCGATACCGGCAGCTGGACCGGCACCGGCGGACTGGTCCCGAGCAGCGGCAGGCTGAGCTCGAGGAACGTCGGCACGATGCCCGACCCAGAGACCGATATCAGATAGCTGGTCGGCACCAGGTTGCTGAACACATAGTGGGACGAGCCATCGGGGTTACCCGCTGCATCCGGCGTGAACGTCGCGCCGGTGTCGACGCGGGTCAGGGTCAGGCTGGCGGCGGTGAAGAGCGCACCGCTCGGAGTCTGCACGCCGATCTTCAGGACGGTGAGCTTGACCAGCAATGAGGGATCGAAGGTGTTCGCGCCGGAGGCGACGGTCACGGTCTGCGTGACGGGGGTGTAGCCGAATGCCGACACCGTTACCGACCAGTCCCCCGTCTGCAGGACGAACGGGGACGCGCCGCCTCCGAACGTGTAGCTGCCCGACGCATCGGCGGTGGCGGTGAATGTGGTCGGTCCGATCGCGGTGCTGCAGCCGGCGTGGGCGCAGGTCGCGCTCAGCGTCGCGCCGCCCAGTGCGTGCGCAGGGTCGGTCAAGGCCGTGCCGAGCACCCCGTTGACCGTTCCGGTCAGGCCGCCCAGTTGTTGCAGTGTCAGCGTGCCAATCGTGCACGCAGCCGTGTTGAAATCACACGTCACTGCGGCGGTCGCCGGGGCGTATCCGGGCAACGTCGCGACGATGGTGTAACTGCCGGGCCATGCCTGATTCGGTGAACCGATGTTCGGGTCCGTCCAGGTCAGGGTTCCGGATCCGTCGGCCGTGACACGCACAGCGCCCGAGCCGGCGGGCTTGCCGGTCACCTGAATGTTGACACTGGCGAGGTCACCACCGGCCGAGGTGGTCACCGTTCCGCTGAAGGACACCGGCACCGGGACAAGGGCGACCTGCGCGGTATTTGCACCGCTGAGGGTGACGTTGGCGTTGCTGACCAGCCGATAACCGGCCGGTGGCTGCACCGAAACCGTGACGGCTCCGCTGACCAGTGCGAGTCTGCCGGTGTTCGGCGCCGTGACACCGGAACACACGCCGGTGCTCGCCGGCGGTGCCGCACCGTCGGCGGTCAGAGCAAAACATCCGTTGGAATCGGTGTTCACCGTGACGCTGCCTGAGGAGGGGTTTGTGCCGTCGTAGCCGATGATTCCGCGGATCGTGACCACG
>DASXHV010000211.1:0-7499 GCA_036488285.1 Jatrophihabitans sp.
TGCTGCGTAACTGAGTCAGCGCGGCGTAACTCAGCACAAAGCACCTGCCGCGCCAGCCACCACCGAGCGCCAGCCACCACCAAGCACCTGCCGGTCGGGTTTGGCGCCTGAGTTACGCCTGGGTCACTCAGTTACGCGTCCTGCAGCGCGCACATCCACGCCGGGTGGCGGACAAGTGAACGTCAGACATCGCCGCACAGCAGATCCCGATCTGTGAAACTAGGTGGCACGACCGCGCGGCTTCAAGCGCACAGCCGGCATCGGTGGCGCAGGCAGGGGCGCCCCGTCATACGTCGTGACGGCTCCGAACCGGGAGCCCGACATCCAGTCGGTGCGCGCCGCCACGATGTCCTCATGTGTTCGCCCGACAAAGTTCCACCACATCAGGATCTCTTCATCGAACGGTTCACCCCCGAGCAGTAAAAGCCGCGCGTGATCGCCGGTTGCAACCGACAGTTGAGAGCGTGCACAACCGAGATAGGCCATATCCGCACTCCTCAAACGGCTTCGGCCGTCCAGTACGACCTCACCGGCCAGCACCAGCGCCGCGTACTCCCAGTCGCTCCGCAGCGGGATCGTGCTGTGCGCGGCGGGGCCGATCGCGATATCGGCACCCACGATGGGTGTGAAGGTGCTCGCCGGTGACGTGATCTCGGCCAGCGTGCCGAGCAACACCGATGCATCCAAGCCATCGGTTCGCCAATGCGGAACGTCGGCCAGGTGCTGGAATTCCGCGGCCCTGCGCAACTCGGTCTCGGGCAGCGCAACCCACAGCTGCAAGCCGTGCAGCACTTCACCGGACTGCTGGACCGAGGTCTCAGCGTGCGCGATACCGCGGCCGGCGGTCATCAGATTCAACTGACCGGGACTGATGACCTGAACGCTGCCTATGCTGTCGCGGTGCAGCACCTCCCCGGCGAGTAACCAGCTCACTGTCTGCAGGCCGCAGTGCGGATGGGGCGGCACCTGCATGCCTCGAGAGCCCCCGACGTCGTCCGGACCGTAGTAGTCGACGAAGCACCACGCGCCGACCATCCGACGACCCCGAGTGGGCAGGTACCGCGACACCGTGATCGGGTCGGCCTGGTCGGCGCCTCGCAATCGGGGCGTCAGTTCCACTTTCCGAGGCGGGAGCAGTTCGAATACGGGCTCGGTCTGCACGGCGACGCCACCACAGACCGTGATCTCGACCGACTCCTCGAGATTGCTCACCGCTCAAGCATGCCAGCCCGTGGTGCGGTCCACGAGTCGATCGGGGCTGCGCGAGCGATCTGAATCCTCAGACCGGCGGCACACCGTGACGCTTGTCAGGCAACGGACGCGCCTTGCCGACCAGCGAGGCGAACCGCCTGCTTATCTCGCCCCGCAATTCCGACGGCGAGATGATCGCGTCAATCACCAAGTCGGAGGCCAGCCGCATCAGATCGACGTCGGCTTCGTACTCCTCGCGCTTGGCCTTGACGAACGCCGCGCGTTCCTCGTCATCGGTGATCTCGGCGATCTTGTTGGCGTACACGGCATTCACGGCTGCTTCGGGTCCCATCACTGCCACCCGCGCGGTCGGTAGCGCGATGCACGCATCGGGCATGAATCCCGGCCCGTCCATCGCGTACAGGCCGGCACCGTAAGCCTTACGAACAAGTACCGACAGTTGCGGTACGGATGCCTCGGACACTGCGGTGATCATCTTCGCGCCGTGCCGGATGATGCCCTGCCGCTCCACCTCGGAGCCGATCATGAAGCCGGGCACATCTGCCAGGTACAGAAGTGGGATGTTGAAGGCGTCGCACAACCAGATGAAGCGCGCGGCTTTGTCCGCGGAGTCGGTGAACAGCACACCGCCCTTCACCGCAGAGTTGTTGGCCACCACGCCGACGGCCCGTCCGTCGATCCGACCGAACCCGGTGATCAACTCGGCGGCGAACTCCGGCTTGACCTCGAAGAACGAATCGTCATCGATCACGCCCTCGATCACGACGTGCATGTCGAACGGCATCGACTCGGCCACCGGCACCACGTCATCGGCCAGCTCGGTCAGCGGCGGATCGGCGGCGAACTCAGGGCTTGAAAGCCGCCAGTTCAGTGGGAAGTAGGAAAAAAACAGCTTTGCCTGTTCGATCGCATCAGCGTCGTCGACGGCCAGGTTGTCACCGCAACCGGAGACGGTAGCGTGCATTCGCGCACCGCCCATCTCCTCGAGGGTGACCTTCTCCCCAACGACCATCTCAGCCATACGCGGCGAGCCGAGGTACATGGAAGCGTTTGCCTCCACCATGATCACGATGTCGGTGAAGGCTGGAATGTAGGCGCCGCCGGCCGCGGAAGGCCCGAACAGGCAACAAATCTGTGGCACCTTGCCCGACAACGCAACCTGATTGTGAAAGATCCGACCGGCGCCGCGACGACCCGGGAACAACGCGACCTGGTCGGTGATCCGGGCACCCGCCGAGTCGATCAGCCAGAAGATCGGAAGCTCCTCCGACAGCGCTCGCTCAGTGATCCGGATGATCTTCTCGACAGTCCGGGCACCCCACGAACCAGCCTTAACCGTCGGGTCATTGGCAACGACCAACGCAGGCCGGCCGTCGACCTGGCCTTGACCAGTGACGACGCCGTCGGCGGGTAGCCCGGCAGCCGTGGCGTTGGCGAGCTGGGAGTCCTCGACGAAGGTGTCCTCATCGAACAGCAAGGCGATTCGGTCTCGGACGTACAGCTTGTTCTGCGACGCGAGCTTGGCCGCAGCCTTGTGGTGCGGTGTCAGAGTGGCCGCGCGGGCCGCGGCAACCTTCGCTGCATCACTCATGTTCAGCCCGGCTCTTCGCGCAAGCGCTCATCGCAAGATTCGCTCCGCTCCTCGCTCGTTCCTCGCTGCGATGCTCACTCATGTTCAGCTCGGCTCGTCCAGCTCATGCCATCAACCTATTCGACATGCAGCTATTCGACGGGAAGGCCGAGTCCGCGGGCGATGACCATCCTCTGCACCTCGGACGTCCCCTCGCCGATCTCCAGAATCTTTGCGTCGCGATAGAAGCGAGCCACCGGGTATTCCTCCATGAACCCGTTGCCGCCGAACACCTGAGTGGCGACGCGGGTCGCGGCCACAGCCGCTTCGGTCGAATACAGCTTTGCGATTGCCGCGGCCTGCTTGATTTCGGTCCTCGACCGTCCGGCGTCCTTCATCGCAGCCGCCTTGTAGGTCAGGGCGCGAGCGGCCTCCACCGAGACGGCTAGATCGCTGATCGCGAACGCGATCGCCTGCCGCGCACCGATCGGCTTGCCGAATGTCGTGCGCTGCTTGGCATAGGCCACCGATTCCTCGAGGCAGGCCTGTGCAAGGCCGACCGCCAACGCCGAAATCGCGATCCGACCATCGTCGAGGATGGCGAGAAATTGCTTGAAGCCGGCTCCGCGGGCCCCGACCAGATTGGCCTCGGGCACCGTGCAGTTGTCAAAGGCCAGGCCGTGGGTGTCAGAGATCCGCCAGCCGAGCTTGTCGTAGGCCGGCAGCACCTCGAAGCCGGGCGTTCCGTTCGGGATCAGGATTGCCGAGATTTCCGGCTTACCCTCCACCGTGCCCGTCCGAGCGGTCACCGTCACGCAGGACGTGATCGACGTTCCCGAATTCGTGATGAAAGCCTTCGAGCCATTGACCACCCAGTTGCCCTCGACCAGTTCGGCGCGGGTCTTCGTTGCCCCGGCGTCCGAGCCAGCCTCCTGCTCCGTCAACCCGAAGCCCGCGAGCGTTCGGCCGGCCACCAGATCCGGCAGCCACTGCTGCTTCTGCCCGTCGCTTCCGAACGTGAGGATCGGGTTGATGCCGAGCCCGACGCCTGCGGACAGCGTGATCCCGATGGACTGATCCACCCGGCCCAGTTCCTCAATCGCCACGCACAGCGATGTGAAGTCCGAGCCTCCGGGTCCCGCGCTGCCGCCGTATTCCTCGGGGACCACCAGGCCGAACAGGCCGAGATCGCCCATCTTCGGAACGAGGTCGGTCGGAAAGTAGTGGTTCCGGTCCCATTCGGCGACATTCGGCGCGACCTCGGTCTCGGCGAAGTCCCGCACGACCTTGCGGAACAGCTCGTGGTCGGTGGACAACTCGAAGGACATGCTCACTCCACAAGTCAGGTGGCGGTGGTTGACGTTTACGTCAACGTCAGGCAACTATAACGTCATGACTGGCTCAACGGAAGCGCTCCTCGCCGAAGCTATGACAACGCCACCCGTCAAAGAATTCTGGACAGTCGGCGAACTGGCCGACGAACTGGGCGTCACCACTCGAACGCTGCGCTTCTACGAAGCTGAAGGACTCATCGCGCCGAATCGCAACGGCACCTCGCGGGTGTATGACCATCGCGACCGGACCCGAATGCGCTTGATTCTGCGGGGGAAACGGTTCGGGATGTCGTTGGCCGAGATTTCCGAAATCGTCGGCATGTACGACGGTGCGGCATCCTCCGAGCGGCGACAATTGGAGAAACTGCTGGCCCGGCTGCACGAGATCGCTGCCGATCTCGCCGAGCGCCAACGCGACCTGACCAGGACGCTCACCGAAGTCAGCGACGTGGCAGAGCAATGCCGGCATCGCCTCGACGAGCTTGACTGACGCAATTTCCGCGGAGTCAGTCTTTAACAGAAAATTGACAGGGAAATCCCTAGCCAAGTATGTTCGCGCAACTTGTCCTTCTCGTCCCCTCGGGAGATCTCACGTGCGTCGAACGCCCTCGTCGGTACTTGCTGCCGTCGCAATCGCTCTGCTGGCGACAGCGGTCACGACGGTCGCCGGCCTCGGGCTTGCCGCGCCGGCCAATGCCACCCCAACGGTGACGCTCGCCGGGTCGTCGTCACACTCGGCGCTGGGGACCGATGAACTGATCACCTTCCGATACACGATCAGCACGCAGAACGCGCTGCCCGCGGCATCCCTCACGCTCGCTCAAGCCGCCAGCCTGCCCGTCGACGCCAGCTCGTTCCGGCTGGACGGGCATTTGGTTTCGGCGGTTTCGTCGGCGTACGACCTCGGCAGCCTGACGATCGGATCGCACACGGCGACCTTCACTGCCACCGTGCCTGCGACCGTCACTGCAGACCCTGCAGCACAGTCCAGCGCGACGTTGATATACACCGACGGGGGCGTCGCCGGGCAGGTGGTTTCGACTGCGGTGACTACCCCGGTCAACGAGCCGGACGTTTCACTTACCTTCCCGCCAGACAGCGGGCAGGATCAAATCGGCTTGCTGGGTACCGGCAACCTCATCGGCCTGGCGGCGGTTCTGACCAACAACGGTTTCGGCTCGCCGAACACCGACTTCGTCATCGACCAACCTGCGGGCGTCGCCGTGGTGCCGGACTTCGTCTTTCGTTCCGACAGCGACAACCCACTCAGTTGCACGCCGGACTCGAGCGCCCCGAGCAAGCTGATCTGCCCGGTCGGCAGCCTGCATCACGGTGAGTCGATCTTCTTGATCGTCGGATTCACCACAACGTCCGCGGCTCAGGTTGGTGGTTCGGCCACGATCGCGGTGTCCGGACAAGCCCATGATCCCGCCTTGGTCGATCAAACGCCCGGGGACAACAGCAAGCAGGCCACCGTCAGCTTCACTGGGATCGCTCACCTGACGTACTCGATCCAGCCTTCGACGACGAAGGTTTCGCTGGGTAGATCGGTCACCGTCACCCTGACAGTGCACAACCAAGGACCGCAACCGGCTGTACAAACCTTCGCCGATGTCTTCATCGACGACAGCCATTTCTCAGTGCAGCACTTCGACGGTGTGGTGGTTCCATCCGACGGCAGCACGGTAACCGGCAATACGAGCGGCTCGGGTGCCTCCAGCGCGTTCGGCTCGACGACCAATGCAGGCAGGACCCTCGGTCACGTCAGCGGCTTGTGGCAGCCGACCCGTTCTTTCTCCCCCAGCGCACGGGCAAACCGTAGTGGCCCCGCATCGAAGGCGATGCTGCTGGCCAGCATCAATGCCGCCGCTTCAGCGGGGACGAATGCTTCGGCGAGCAGCGCGGACGCATCGTTGGTGTGGAATGTCGGGACGCTCCGGCCGGGCCAAACTGCCACGACGCACCTGATTCTGAAAGCGACCACGCTCGGCAAGCTGCTGGTCGGTCTAACTGCCCAGTCCGCCGCCGGTGACCCGCAATGCGCCAGCCTGCTGAACCCGAATGCTGACCCGTCCGGATGCTTCGCGCTTCGCTCGGACGTGACCGCGGTGCAAGCCGCAGCCGTTCCGCAGCCGGCTTCGTCTGTCAGCCATCCGGCTGCAGCGACTGCCAGCAACCTTGCTGCCACCGGCGGCCCGATCGGCCCCGCGTTGATTTTCGGCGTCGTGCTGGTGATGGTCGGCGGCGGGGCGCTTCACCTCGGTCGCCGTCGGCCGGCCTGCCCGCCGACGCGGTAGCGCGGGGCCCGGTCACGCCTTGCTGTGACGGTGAGGGTCGAACTGCGAAGGCCCTTACCACGGCTACTGGGCGATCGACTTCGAGACCTTGGCGAACAAGCTCGGCGCGCCGGTCTACGCGGTCGGCTGCGCTTACTCGTAACGCAGCGCTCAGCCTTACTGTGGCTGCTCGTTGTCCGGCACCGCAGCTACTGCGTTCTGCCGCAACTGCCGGTGTGTCTGGTGGGCTGAGGACAATTCAGGATCGGAGGCGTCTTCGAACGCAATGAGGGCGTTGTCCGCATGCGGGATCGCCCGCAGAATCTCATCGAGCTTGCGCTGAGTCGCCAGTTGCTCGCGCGACTGGGTGTGTTGGATGACGAAGACCATTGCGAGCGTCAATGCGGCCACCAGAGTCTGGAATATCGACTCCACGCGGGACGGGAACCCGACCAAGGCAGTGCAGATCACCCACCCGAAGTCACCGGCAACCACTAGCAGCGCCAGCAGCGGCTGAGAAAGTACCCGGTCCATACGGTGTAAAAGTTCGCTGCCGGTTTGGCGGTCCTTGCCTGCAGGTGCGTTGTCACTCATCCGCCCAGTATCCGCGTGCGTTACCCGTGGAAGGTGATCTTCCAGGCCTGGATGGCGACCGGGACCGGTTTGGATGTGCTCGTAGCGAGCGTCAGAGTCCAAGTGCCGTCGGTCGTCTCGGTGCCGGCCGGGAGCTGAAGACCGACGAGGGTAGCCAAGGTGACGTGGTTGTTCAGCCTGAGCTTTTCAGGTATGGCCGGATGCCGAGCCCCGCTTGGCCCGGTCACATACAGCTGCAGCTTCCCCGGCTCGGTCGCTTCAGGCAGCCAGAAGGTGACGTCGATGGAGCCAGGCTGGGCGGGGCAGGCTGGGTCGTCGACCGACCTGCTGACGACAATCTGATTGGTCTCGGAATACCGGGAACATTCCGCGCCGGCATAGAGCAACCAATGCGGGGTGTTGGGCGGCACCTGTCCGAGGACGCCGCGGGTGGCACGGGCTGTGAGGACCTCTTTGATTTGCCTCGGGGTGAGTGCGGGCATCCTGGTTCGCAACATCGCGACCACGCCGGAG
>DASXHV010000126.1:0-57555 GCA_036488285.1 Jatrophihabitans sp.
ATTCGGTGGCCAGAGCCACCATGTCCTCGGTATCCACGCCGCTCCCTAAGCCACGCCCCAATTGCCCCTGGGCTCATTGCCGAACCCGAAGCCGAAGCCGCCTCGATGCTAGCTCAGTGATCAGACAGGGTGCGGGACGGATGAGAAGTGACCATGTCGAGAACTTCGTCCCAGTCATTGATCGCGTTTCGGCTGGTTGGCGCTCTAGCGAAAGCTCACTGGCCTGGCGTTAGATGTCCGAGTAGTACGTGATTGCCCCACAGAATCGCGGGGCCGCCGAACCCACCGCAGGAGGCGATTTTGTGAGAGTTCCATCCATTCACATAATTTCTGTCAGAACGACTGTCAGAACGACTGTCAGAACGACTGTCGGGGCGCTCGCGGTAGCGACGTTATCGACCGCGACAGTTGCCGCGGCCGCACCCACATCGGCAGCAACCACAGCGGCCACGCACATCAGCCGGCACGCGGCCAGGGTGTGCGCCCGACCGGCGGCCGGTCAGGCCGCCTGCTTGAACCAGGTGATCGAAGATCAATCCGGCAAACCCAGGGTGACCGGTACTCCATCGGGCCTGAACCCGGCCGACATCCGTGCGGCGTACGGCCTGAGCGCATCCTCCAGCGGCGGCCGGACGGTCGCCATCGTGGATGCCTATGACGACCCCACCGCGGCGGCCGACCTCGGTGTGTACCGAAACCAGTTCGGGCTAGCCGCATGCACAACCGCCAACGGCTGCTTTCGCAAGGTCAATCAGACCGGCGGATCCGCACTCCCCCGCAGCAACGCCGGATGGGCGACCGAAATCTCCCTCGACCTAGACATGGTTTCTGCAGCCTGTCCGGACTGCAAGATCTTGCTTGTCGAGGCCAACTCAGCCTCGTTCAGCAACCTCGGCACGGCAGTGAACTACGCCGCCAGCCAGCCGGGCGTCGTCGCCATCAGCAACAGCTACGGTGGTAGCGACAGTGCCCAGACAGCGGCCTACAACCACCCGGGCATCGCCATCACGGCCTCCACCGGCGACGCCGGCTACGGCGTGCAATCGCCTGCCTCCTACGACAGCGTCATTGCCGTTGGCGGCACCAGCCTGAGCAGATCCAACAGCACCCGAGGCTGGTCTGAGACGGCGTGGAGCGGCGCAGGCAGCGGCTGCTCTGCCCTGAACGCCAAACCAGCCTGGCAGACCAGTGCAACGCAATGCTCGGGCAAGGCAAACGCTGACGTTTCCGCGGTCGCCGATCCGAATACCGGCGTGTCTGTCTATGACTCCACCCGATATCAAGGTGCGTCCGGATGGCAGGTCTACGGCGGCACCAGCGCCGCGTCGCCGATCGTCGCCAGCGTCTATGCGCTGTCGGCGAACACGTCCGGATATCCGGCCTCTTACACGTGGGCGCACAGCTCCGGGCTGAACGACGTCACGAGTGGATCCAACGGCAGTTGTCCCACCACCGTGTGGTGCACCGCCGGCACTGGCTGGGACGGCCCGACCGGCCTAGGAACCCCCAACGGAACAAGCGCGTTCTGATACCCGAGCGTTCTGACGCGCAGGCATTCTGGCGCGCAGGCATTCTGGCGCGCAGGCATTCTGACGCGCAGGCATTCTGACGCGCAGGCATTCTGACGCTCATGCGGGCTGGTAGCCCAACACCCGGTTGGGTTACCAGCTGCACTACTTGCTGGGTTGCGGAGTCTTGCAGGTGATCTTCGGGTTGACGCCCGCGTAGTTCAGTGGTCCAGCGATGATGGTCAGCACTACTCGTCCTGCCGAAGCGCACGTCTTCGGAGTGCTTCGGTAGTAGTGCCGTTGGCCAGCTGCGATGGCTCCGATGATGAGCCAGATGACGACGATTACAGCGCCGATGCGCATCCTTGCCTCCACTCGATCATTTGCTATCGGACCAGAGCGTCCAGGGTTTTCTTCAGGGCTCCGGGTTGTGCCGGACTCCGCGGGGCGCTCTTCTTCGTCTGGAGCATGCGCTCACCGAGTTCGCTCATCCTTGGTCTTGGTCGCGTTTTCGCCGGCCTGCTCGAATCTCTTGAACACGGCCTTGATTTCTTTGTGATCGGCCTTCAACAACACAATCGCATCTGTGGACATTGGGCTTCTTCCGTCGTATCCGAAGAGCCGCACTTGTTTGGCGACGTGTACGTAGCGCAGCCTACCCACGTCACCAGGCTCCCAAGGTTCGCACGTCAGTTCAGTTGGTTGACGGGTCGCAGCAGCCGAGCGAATTGCATGCACTCGTCCCAGCTGAGCACGCGCGTTTGAATCAGGGTTTCGACAGCGAGCCGGAACTGGTCATCAGCCAAGGCTCGCCTGGCGCGTTCGAGGTGCGCGGAAGCGTCCTCGGCATTGACGCCGCGCGCGGCGAATGCCACAAATTCCGGTGCGTGTGGCGAGAATCCGTTGTTTGCCATCAGGCCCCTCCGGTGCGAAATTGAACGAGGCTCGTCAGGCCGTTGCTCGGTGCTGAGCTACGTGGTGGCCGGCCGTCCTTCTCCTCTCGCGGCGCCGCCTGGAAGTCGAGACGCCAACGTCCTCAAGCAGCGATCCGAGGCGCGCGAAGTCGTCGATTCGAGCCTGGTCACGTGCCGAACTGAGCTGGTCGGGCGGGAGCAGGTAAACACCATCGAGCAGCGTCGAGACGCGCGGGGCGGTGTCGCTTACCGACCGGTCGATGTGAACGCCCGTCGCCCCGGTCGGAAAGCGGTGTCCGATTCCGTGGCCGTGCAGGTGTGTGAGCAGCTGCTGCAACTGACAACGCACCTGCTCGACTTCAACGTCGGACAACTGCGGAGGTGTCGAAGCGATGGATGTACCAAGCGGCAATTCGGTGACAACGAACCGCGTCTCGGCCACCGTCTCCAGATTGGCGTCCAGCACTCGCGTGAGACTCGTATGGCTCAATGACGCCGCGATCCGAATGCACTCCAGATCGGCCGTCGATGAGCCGAGGACGGTGACAAGGACATTGCGGCCCAGCACGTCATCGTGCGCGTCGTACGTTCGTGGTTGGGTGCCGAGCGGGCGGCCGATGAGGTAGCGCCCGTCAAGCACGACATCGCCGTTGTCAGCACCCGATCCCGGGACAATGGTCACTGCAGCTCCACCGGTCGCAACTACGACCCCGATCAGAGCCGGCGGTTCTTTTCACTCGCCAGTACTTGAGGGAGGAAGCCTACCGTAAGAGTCCGCTGTGGCCTGGACTGAGACCATGCGGCGCACCGTGGCGGCCGCTGCTACGCGGGCGTCAGGACGCGGTGCGTTGGCTGTAAATCCACCGATCGATTTCGGCCCATCGGTCGTCCAACCATTGAGTCGCTGCAGCTTCGTCTCGCGGGACGCTGTCAGCGCGGTACAACCACGATCGGATGCGCATCGGTCGGTCGTCGAACGGAATGGCTCGCCAGATCTGCATCGGATTGACCAGGGTGTCCAGGCCACAATGGGCAACGACAAGGACATCGGCGTCCTGACACGCGATCAGAGAGGCGACCGTACCGCCGGGGCGTGGTGGCAGGACATGAGTGCGGTCTCGGACCGCCTGTGCGCGCTTGCGGCGACCCTTACGCAGAAGCTGGATGACTGCGCGCCGGTGGCGACGCGGAGTCCAGTTGCCTCCCTCCGGAAACACCAGCAGCGATTCACCCGCTTGCAGGCCGCCCGCCATCGCTCCAACAGCTGCAGGGAGATCCTCACCAGCGCCGGACCGCGACGGCAGGAAGTAACATGCCAGCCGAGTCAGCACGACATCCAAGCCAGGGTCCCATTGCAGAGCAGCTTTGAGGACGACCCTGGGTCGACGCTGATACCTCGTGATGAGCAGGTGCACGAGCGTGAAGGAGTCACCCGGCCCGGCATGACGTGCGAGCACGATCAGCGGTCTGGACGGGTCGAGTACGACCGGTCGCCCAACCAATTCGACCTGGTAACCACACAATCGTCGGGATGCTGACATCAGCCGTGCCAGCGCACGTCCCAGCAATGCGGCATGCCATTCGCGCCACTGCCGCAGGTCGCGCCGCGGGGACGGGTGACGCAGCCAGAAACCGAACGAGCGCAGTACCAGACCGACATCGATGCAGAGATACACACCGGCCAACGCGGCAACTCTGAGAAGCCGTCGTTCGCGGCTGAAAGGTGCTAGCAACACACCGATCAACAGCACCATCGCCAACAGCACGCCGAATGCAATTGCGATCGGGAGCCACAGCGCGTCGATGATGACGCGGCGCAGACTCCGCGGTGGCACCCAAACGTTCATTTAGATGCGTTCGGAGATGTCATGCCGGTCGAGGTACTCACTGCTCGCGCGGTACGCGCGTTCGATACGCGCCGGTACCAGCCGCAGTTGACGATGGCTGGTCGACACCAGGGGGGCGCTGGCATCGCCGCTCGGCAGAAGATGCACCGTGACGTCGGCGGGCAGCCCAGCCATTTCCTCGACGAAACGGTGCCGACGCGCAATCTCGAACGCGACCAGGCCGACCTCCCATGGCCACCTGGGAGGGCGTAGCGGCTGTTCGAGCCGTCCGACGTGCAGAACATAGATCTCGCGTGCGCCGAGTTGAATCGCGCGTCCTACCGGGATGGAATGGACCAGTCCCCCGTCCAGGAAATGCTCGTCGCCAATCCGGGCCGGCGGAAGCAGCCCGGGAACAGCACAGGATGCGATTACCGCCTCCGCGATCGGGCCGCTGTCGAACCAGTGCGCGGCAGACCGCTCGATGCTCGCTGCCACGCATTGGAAACGGACCGGAAGCTCTTCGATCAGTTCCACTGGCAGATGTTCTCGTAGGAGTCGGCGTAACGGGGCTGGCGAGTGCACATGCGTCCGGTGCCTGGCCAACCGTGCCGCCTGGGTGAACAGCGAGTCGGAGAAGACCCCACTGGCCGACAACGACGACCACAATTCCGTCAATTTGCCGACCGAGGCCGTCGTCGGGTCCGATGCCATCACCGCACCGTTGAGCGCGCCCACGCTGGTGCCCAGAATCAGATCCGCCCGCACGCCGTGATCAAGCAGCGCGCCCATCATCCCGACCTGGGTGGCGCCGAGTACGCCACCACCGCCGAGTACGAACGCAACAGGGCCGCCTTGGACCGACATGTCGCGAACAGTAACCGCAACAGCGGAAAACCAACGAACCGACAGCACGAGCCTGCAACGACGGGGCCGCGACAACGCGCCTGCAACGACGGGGCCGCAAGAACGGGGCCGCAAGAACGGGGCCGCGACAACGCGCCGGTTGCGTTCTGAGGACCGGTGCCTCTACCGTCGCACGCAACGTCGCCGAACACGTCGACGTCTGGGCTGAAACCTCCAGCCGATCCCGCCGTGGATGGCTCGAACCAGCGCTCGTCACGGCAGCCTTCACCGGAGGACGGCCTTGCCAACAAGAGCCTCGGATGACCCGGCACCCGACAAGCTGAGTGATCTCAGCGATGCATCGTGGCGTGGTGTGTTGAAGCGGTCGATCAGAGGGTTCAAGGACGACAACTTGTCCGACTGGGCGGCCGCCCTCACCTATCGCGGGGTGCTCACACTGGCGCCTGCGCTGCTCGTTCTCGTCTCGGCCCTCGGATTGCTCGGCCATTCCACCACCACCTCGCTGCTCGACAATGTCGGGCAGCTGACGCCCGGTGGTGTGCGCAATGTGCTGCAGCAGGTTGTCACCAGCGTCCAAAACCGCAACAGTGCAGGCCTCGCGGCGATTCTCGGGCTGCTGATCGCATTGTGGTCGGCATCGGGATACATCGCCGCATTCATGCGAGCGTCGAATGCGATTTACGAGATGGGCGAAGGCCGCCCGATCTGGAAGACCATCCCGATCCGGCTCGCGGTCACGCTCGCGATGACCATCCTCGGGCTGCTCAGCGCGATCATCGTCGTCTTCAGCGGGCCGGTTGCGGACAAGGTGGGCCACGCGCTCGGCCTCGGCGATACCGGTGTGCTCGTATGGGGAATCGTCAAGTGGCCGGTGCTAGTTTTTCTGGTCAGCGTGATGCTGGCGATCCTGTATTGCGCGGCGCCGAACGTGAAACAGCCGGGCATCGAGTGGATCAGCCCCGGCGGTGTGCTCGCTGTCCTGATCTGGGTGATCGCATCGGCAGGTTTCGCCTTTTACGTCGCACACTTCGGTTCGTACAACAAGACCTACGGTTCGCTCGCAAGCGTCATCATCTTCCTGATCTGGCTGTGGATCACGAACGTCGCCATCCTGCTGGGCGCCGAGTTCAACGCCGAGCTCCAGCACGCACGAGCTATCCAGGCGGGGATGCCCGAGAGTCAGATTCCCTTCGTCCAACCACGAGACACGCGCAAGTTGGAATCCTGACGCCCTGGGTGGCTACCGCGTCCCGGTTGACGCAGCGCCCGACGATGGCATCGGGGCGGCAAGTGCGGTGATGCGTTCCACCCGCGGTGCGACCTCGTGCCAGTCCAGACCGTCCAGAGCAGTGGTCACCACGATCTCGAACGACGCGCGCAACGAGCCGTCCACCGCGGCGAATACGTCCTTGGCTCGACCATGATCTTGCGGAGCCAACGCGATCTGAACGGTTGCCGGCAGCTCGACGGACAGGCATTCCGACGGCAGCACCTGGTTCGTCACGATGCAGCTGAGTACGTCGCCGAGCAGCTCGTGTTCGTCACGTACGTTGCCAGCCCACGCGCTGACGAGGTAGTTGAGTTCGACCATGGGCAGCGGTGGGCGGCGTTCGACCCGGCCGTCCGGGCCGATCCGTTCCCCGCTGGCCCGCGGTGGTTGCCCGCTTCTTCCGACTCCGAACAGGAGCAAGTTGACGGTCACGCGACTCAGCTGCGCAGCCCAGGTACGCGAGGGCGGATCGAATGACACGTCGCCGATGTGTTCCGGGAGTGGCAGGGCATCGCGGAGCAGCTTTTCAAGACCTTGTTCGACAACGGGGATCAGCAACGGTCTGTCCCCCTCGGGTGCACGATGACGACCTGCGACTTCAGTGCGATCCTATACACGAAGCTCACTTCTTGGAACTATGTGAGCAGAAGAGGCAACCTATTCCTTTGGCGCCGTGACGCCCAAGAGCGGAGGGCTCGAGTGCGCGATCGGCTGGCGCAACTGGTGGACCGCTTGACCGACGCGGCATATCGGCGCTCGGCAGTCTCGGAGCGCTCCGACGGCTGGCCCGCCAGCAGTGAACTCGACCAGGTCCTGGCAGTCCTGAAGGCCGATTACGCCGCGCCGAACCCGGCGGCGGACTCCTCGAAGCCGTCGGCGCGGGGACGCCAGGCGAAAGAGAGAACCGCCTCGGCCACCGACGACCGGCTCGGTCAGTTGGCACCGGTGTTCGGCCTGGACGACATCGACTGCCTGTTGCTCACCATTGCCGTCGCACCGGAATTGGACGCCAACCTCGGACTGGCCTACGGGTTGCTGCGCGGTGCAGGTGCCGGCGGCGCTGCCATCTCCGCGACGGCCAGCCGGGCAACTGTCGGGTTGGCTCTGGAACTCGCCGGCCTGCCAAGTCTGACGGCGGCAGGGTTCGACCGGCTAGGACCAGGCTCTGCATTGCTGGACAACCGCCTGTTGGAGGTGGTCGGAAACGAGCCGTGGCTGACCCGGGCGCTGCGGGTCCCGGATTCGGTGGCGGCTTTCGTGGCCGGCTCGGATCAAGGCGATCCGGTGGTCGCGGCGATGAGCATCGTCGGGCTTCCCCTCGCGCTGGCCGAGTCCGACGCGCTGTCGCGTGGTCTGGCCAACGGTGCCCGGTTGGTGTGGGTTACCTCGCTGGCCGGTACCGCGGGGCTGTCGCTGGCAACCGGTTCGCTGGCCGCTCTCGGGATCTCGGTGCTGGCCGTGGACGCCCGTCGCTGCCCGCCGGATGTGGACATGGTTTCGGCGTTGGCCTCGGCTGCCCGGCAGGCGGGCATGCGGGGCAACGCTCTTGTGGTGATCGGCGCGGAAGTTCTCGGCGAACCGGCCAACCGTGGCGCTCTCGCGGTCCTGGAACGAGCCGCGGTACCGGTGATCGCGGTCGGGTCCCGACCCTGGAATCCTGCTTGGCTGCACCACTTTCCCCTTGTGGTGGAAGCCCAGCCGCTTACCGTTGCCGATCGGGAGCAGGTCTGGCAGAGCAGTCTGGGAGAGCTCACCGCCGCCGATGAACAGCTGCGGCAAGCGCTGCTCGGATTGCGGCTCACCCCCGAAGACATCGCCGAGACCGTTCGTTACGCCCATCTGCTTGCGGCCGCGCAGGGTTCGGTGGTGTCAGCGGCAACGGTGCGGGAGGCCGCTCGCCGCGTCGGTGGCTCCGGCGGCGCCGGCTCCGAACGAGTCTCGGTGACGTCGAGAGTCGGCCACGGACCCACCTTCAACGATCTGGTGCTGCCCGAGCACGCGATGGGTTCGCTGCACCAGCTCCTGAACTGGGCTCGACACCGTGATGAGGTCACCGCTCGCGGCGCGCTGAGCGGCAAGGGAAACGGGATCGCGGCGCTGTTCACCGGAAGCCCAGGCACCGGAAAGACGCTGGCTGCGCACGTCATAGCCGAGGAACTGGCCATCGACCTCTTCCAGGTGGATTTGTCGGCCGTTGTCGACAAGTACATCGGTGAAACCGAGAAGAACTTGGAACGGGTTTTCCAAGCCGCCGAAGCACTGGACGTCGTGCTGTTCTTCGACGAGGCCGATGCGCTGTTCGGCAGCAGGTCGGAGGTCCGCGACGCACGGGACCGATACGCCAATCAGGAGGTGGCATACCTGTTGCAGCGGATGGAAAGCTTCAGCGGCATCACGATCCTGGCTACGAACCTGCGCGGAAACCTCGATCAAGCGTTCTCGCGCCGGATGAGCTTCATCGTGCAGTTCCCCGACCCGGACGTGCCCACCCGGCGACGGTTGTGGGAACGTCATCTGGGGCAGCTGGGTTCGATGGATCCCGCCGATCCGGTCGAGTTGGACTTCCTCTCCGAGTCGGTAGAACTTGCCGGCGGAGACATCCGCAATATCGTGCTCGCGACCGCCTATGACGCCGTGAGTTCTGGCGAGCGGCCAGGCATGCGCCATGTCACCGAGGCTGTGATTCGCGAGTACCGGAAGCTGGGTCGCCGGGTTCCTGAGCACGGATTCACTCCCCCGAAATGAGCTGAACCCTCGACCGCCTGTCGGAAATCGATCACACTTTTCTTCACACGGCACTTACGTCCGGGGCATTTTGTCGCTAAATTGTACGAACGGGGTCCGCCTACATCGCCTTGCACGACGCCGTCCGCGGTGTCACTGAGTGGAGCAACCATGGGCACCAGGCCCCTCGCGCACCGGGACCACGATTCGGAAGAATTGACCGATCGATCGCCGGTTCTGTCGGCACCCGAGTCAGCACCCGAATCGGCACCGGCACTCGACGTCGAAGGGGTGCACCCGGTCCCGGTCGCCGGACGAGCGGTGGGTCTGGCGGGCGTTGCAGGTCGTGCCGGCCTGGCGGGCATAGTCCAGACCAAGGTTGTTGTCGGTGCTGCCGGCGACCCGCAGGAGGCCGAAGCCGACCAGGTGGCGCACGCCGTCGTGGACTTGCTCCGAGGCCGCGCGACCGGCACAGCGCCTTCGATGACGGATGGAGCTGCCGAGCACGATCCAACCGACGACGCCGTCCACCGCCATCCGTCCGGGCTCTCAGCCCTGCAACGCCACGGCGCGGCGACGACGACGAGCACGATCGGACTCGCCGGTGGCGAGCTGGCTGGAGACGTCGAGTCGGTGCTACAGGCTGCAACGGGCGGCGGCGTGCCGTTGGCGGAGAACCTGCGCACGCCCATCGAGCACGCAATGGGTGCGGACTTCTCGACAGTGCGAATTCACACCGGCCCGCAGCCTGCGGAGCTGAACCGGTCGATGTCGGCGCTGGCGTTCACCCATGGCCGCGACATCTACTTCCGGGACGGAATGCCTGACCCGAGTACCGAAGCGGGACTACAACTGCTCGCCCACGAACTCACGCATACCGTGCAACAGGGTGCCGCGCCTTCGGTGCAGCGGCATTCGACGATCGATACCGCGCACCAGCACGAGCATGAGCACGCCGTCCGCCCAGCCTTCGACGCCGCGATCGGGGTGCGGCGCAGCTACTCCGGGCCGATCATTCAGCGGCACGCAGCATTCGAGCACTACCTGCTCGGTCAGTTGCAGCCCAGCGAACTTGCCAAGATCCCGGCGGTCCGCAAGATCAAGGACAACCCGGGCCAGAAAGCGAACGTGAAGAAGGGCCATGGCGGCGGCCTGACCGAGAAGCCGGAGGACAAGGCCAAGAAGCGCGAGGTCAAACACCTCATCGATCAGGAGATGGATCGGCTCTGGGAATTCAAGAGCGACCCCGAGGCGCTCAGCGCCAAGGAATCGGAGAAGGGCCAGGTCACCAGACGCGAAGACGCAACCTGGAACGTCCCGATCGTGGTGTTGCCCTGCGCCAACGGCGAATCAATCGTGGTCTCCTACAGCGAGATGAACACGATGCCCGACCTCTTCGGCAACCCGGAGGCGATTGCCAAGACACCGAAGGCGAAAGTACTCGCGTTGCTGCAGGGGGTGCGCCAGCAGCTTTACATCGAACTGAGCAATTTGCGTAAGGAGCTGTTCGGGCACGCCCACAACGACCTGCACAACACCGTCACCGTCGATGATGATTTCGACACCGCACAGGGGCCGCGCGCGCAGCAGGGAACCGAACTTGGCGAGAAGGCCTTCGGCGCCTACGAGAAGCGCACCGAAATGCAGGTGAACTCAGCGACCACCCGCAAGGGTGACGAGCACGAGCAGTACTTCGCCGCTCTGGAACGAAACGCCTGCCACTTCGCGCCGGAAAGCTGGGCCCAATGGCGCCGCTATCACGACGACGCTCTGGCTAGCGCCCGTGCATCGGCGATGGCCAAGAAACTCGCAGCTGGCAAGGGGAAAACCCCCGAAGAGAAGGAGATGCTGGAGAAGAAGGCGGCAGATCTGGCCAACGAGGCCTTGATCAACAACAGCTTCGGCGAGCACTACTTGCAGGACTCGTTCGCCTCCGGCCACCTCATCGACAAGACCAAGATCATGCAGTGGTTCACGCTGTGGCTGGAGAAGAACGGCAAGGGACTCGGCAGCGGTGCGACCGCGAAGGCGCAATGGGACATGACGGTGCACGCTGCCGGTATGGACCTGACGTCCAATCCTCAGGCTCTGCACGACCGGGGCGTCCGCAACGATCTGGGCTCGGCAACCGAGGCGGCCAACGAGGTCGGCATGGATGCCTCCGAAGAGATGAAATTCATGATGCGCTGGCGCCTGCTGGCCAAGAACGACACGAAGATGCGCACGCTGACCGGCCAGCTCGCCGCCGCGAACCTGGGAGTCTCGGCGCTCGTCGCCGAGCAGAACATGGAGATTCTGGCAAGGAAGAAGTTCGCCACCAAAGGCAGCGCCGGACGCTTCACGCTGTCCACCGCGCAGGCTGAGGCCGCTGATCCGATCACCGCGACGGGCGTGTTGAGCCTGGGCGCCAAGGCGCTGGCCACTCATCCGTACACCGCGACCAAGGGTGTCACCGGCACCGCCGGCCAGATGAGCGACCAGGACGCCGAGGAAGCGGCATCCGAGTTCAACCTCGTTTCCTACAACGCGCTGATGAGCAACGCATACATCCAGGCCGCAACGAAGTTCTTCCATGACAAGTTCTGCAAGGAGGGGCTCGAGGTCAAATCGGGAGCCGGCGTCCTGCTCGGCCGGATCTACGGTGACGCGAACATGCTCAACGCCGGTGGCCAGTTCGGCCTGGAGTACGCCGCAGAAACCTCCCGTCGCTCCCGCTCGGCCGTGTTCAACCTGATCAACGGCGGCCAGGAGATGTTCACGACGGATTCGATCGCCGAGCGGTTCCCGACGGAGGTGTTGTTCGAGGGCGACATGTTGCCGATCGAGAAGTTCAACGAGGCGCTGCGGGTCAAGGGCGAAGCGGGATGGTTCGCCAAGGCGCAGAGCAACGGTGCGCTGACGGTTTACAAGGCCAAGAACGGGATCTCGGCCAAGGGCGCGCTGGACATCGACATGCTGACGAGCGGAATTCGCGCTGAGATCGGTCCCCTGGACGGCCTGCCGTTCTGATCCTTTCCGCTGGTAGCTCTACATCACCTGACGTCGTCGGCGGTCTGTCGCAGGTCAGCTGGGCGCATTCGATATACCTGCAGCTTCAGGTCGTAGTATTTCGTCGTCTCCCCGACCCACTGCATGCCCAGCCGGGACGCAGTCGCGACCGCACGCGAATTGTTCGGCCGCGCAACGGCGAACAGTTCGTCGACACCCTGATCGAAGGCCCAACGCATCAGCGCCCGGCTCGCCTCGGTGGCGTAGCCATTTCCCCATGCATCCGGGCGAAGCTGCCAGCCGAGCTCGAGGTCGGTGTCATAGGGCGGCAGCAGACGGATCAACAGGCCACCGACGACCTCGTCACCATCGCGCCTGGCGATTGCCCATCGCCCGCTCGGCGGTGTCATGTTCGGCTGGGCCTCTATCCAAGCCTGCAGAATCGCTGCCATGACCGTGGGCTCGCTCACCTGCTGCATGGCCGGCGTCAGCCAGTGCGCGATCTCCGGGGAACCGTAGATCGCGAAAGCCGCGTCGACGTCGGTCTCCTGCCAGTCACGGATCAGCAGCCGTTCGGTGTGTAGTGGTGGTTTCACCCCGTTGACGCTACGCGTAGCCGGCCTAACACATCTGCGAGAATCTGCACTGTTCCTTCGAGCCACGCGGCAGAATGTCGGGCAAGCACTCGCGACCATCGCGTTACTCGAACCGCCAGCCTCGTCGTCGATCCGGCCGACCACCCCGGCCTGACCGCCATAGGAGTCCTAGTGGCAATCGAGCCGCCAGTGCCGGAGGACAACGGCAAGGATCGCCAGATCCACGTCGTGTTCCTGCACGGCCAGCCGGGAGCTGCATCGGATTGGGACGGCGTCATACAAGCGTTGCCACCTCAGCTACGAAGCGTCGCGCTGGACCGTCCGGGCTATCGGAGGAGCCCGCATCCTCCCGGTACCTTCACTGAGAACGCCCAATGGTTGCTGGCCGAACTCGATCGTGCCGGTGTCGAAAAGGCGATTCTGGTCGGGCACTCCTACGGCGGCGGTGTCGCGCTGACCGCAGCGGCCCTGACACCGGAACGGGTCAGCGGCCTGGTTCTGATCGCCAGCGTCGGGCCGGGTTGCCTGGACGGCTGGGACCGCCTGCTGGCCGCGCCGATCGCCGGCCCGGTCTGCGCGGTAACCGCGTGGTGGCTCACCCCGTGGTTCGCCCGCAAGCGACTCGCACGAATCGAGCGGATCCGCGACCGGCCGCTGGCTGCCGATGAACACGTCAACTGGGAAGCCTGGGGCAACGCCCGCCACGAACAAGGCGCCATGTGGCGCACCTTCCTTGCCGAGCAGCGCGAACTGGTGAATGGCCTCGACCAGTTGGAGGGCTACCTCGACCAGATCATCGCACCGGCCGTCGTCATCGCTGACCCGGCGGACAAGATGGTCCCGCTCGCAACCGCGTACGCCCTGACCGCGCGGCTCCGCGCGGCCCGGCTGGTGCTGCTCGAGGGCGGCCATCACCTGCCCCGACGAATCCCGAAGCTGATCGCCGACGAGATCGCTCGGTTTGCCGACTCGCAGCCCTGACGCCAACGGTTTGACACATGCCGTGCCTGGCCCACCCTCAGCCAGCACCTAGTCGACGCGAGAAAGATGGAACGAGACTCCGTACGCAACACCACGTTAGGCAGCAGAGTTGAGTTCGTTCCGACGCGATGGCAGTACCCGATCCGGCAAGCACAAGAGCGGGGTCGCGGTGGCCAAGCTCCTCGCCTGCGTCGTGGTTGCGGGAACAGTTGCCGCAGGTTTTGCAGTCCCCTACGTCGGTGCGCTCGGGTTGGCTGCCAAGTCGGCGGCAACGGATTTCCTCAACACGTCCTGCGATGTCACCGTCGCACCCCCGCAACAGACCACTCGGATTCTGGCCAGTGACGGTAAGACGCTGATCGCGACCCTGTTCGATGAAAACCGGCAGAGCGTCGCCCTGAACCAGATACCGACCGCTGTGCAACGGGCTCTCGTCGACACCGAGGACCGCCGCTTCTACTCCAACAACGGTGTCGACCTTCGAGGTATCGCGCGCGCCGCGGTGAACAACGGTGCCGGTGGCGCCACCCAAGGCGGCTCGACGCTGACCATGCAGTACGTCAAGCAGTTGCGCTACTTCCAGGCGACCACCGACGCCCAGCGGCAGGCCGCCGTTCAACAGGATCTGCATCGCAAGCTCGAGGATGCCCGGTGTGCGCTCGAGGTTGAGAAGTCTTATTCCAAGGCGCAGATCCTGGACGGATACTTCAACATCTCGTTCTTCGGCGAGAACTCCTACGGCATCCAGACCGCGGCCGAGACGTACTTCGGCGTCCCCGCGTCCAAGCTGACCGTTCCGCAAGGCGCCCTGCTCGTCGGACTATTGCGCAGCCCCACGCAGTTCGACCCGTTCGCTGATGTGCAGGCGGCGAAAAGTCGCCGAGATCAGGTGCTGGCCAACATGGTCAGCAACGGTGATCTGAGCGCTGCGGAGGAAGCGAAGTACCAAAGCACCCCCGTCACGCTGGCCACCAGCTCGCCGCCACCGGTCAAGGAGGGTTGCGACAATGCCAACAAGGCGGTCGCGAACGTCGGATTCTTCTGCGACTACGTCGTGAACTGGCTCGAGACTCAAGGTGGCGTGAGCCAGGCCGAGATCCAGACCGGTGGCCTGAACATCGTCACGACGTTGGATGCGTCACTGCAGAACAGCGGACAGAACGCGATCTGGCGAGGTGGGCTGGACGCAAAGTCGCCCACCGCACTGGTGATGCCCTCGGTGGACCCGCGCACCGGTGCGGTGCAGACGATGATCACGTCCCGGCACTACGGATTGAACACCCGAGCTGGCCAGACGACGGTGCCGCTGTTCACCACCGGATATGCCGGTGCGGGCTCGACGTACAAATACTTCACCGCGTTGGCCGCGCTCAAACTCGGGGTGCAACCGAGTTTCACGCTGACCACCGGCAGTACCTCCTACACGGTCCGCAACTGCCCGACCAATGCCTACACAACGCCGTACACCACCCACAACGCGGGCACCTACAACGCCACCCTCGCGCTGAAGGATGCGTTGCCCGAATCGGTGAACACCTATTTCGTCGGCATGGAGGATCAGCTGTTCGGCTGTGACCTGTCACCGGTGGTCAACACCGCGCTCAGCATGGGGATGACCGGTCTGAACCAGCCTCAGTCGGCCGGCAGCAACGTCTCGATCGCGCAGGCCACCATCCAGCAGCACCAGGCCGGCTTCACCCTCGGGTTCTCCCCGACGTCTGCGCTGCAGCTCACCGGCGCGTACGGCACCGTCGCCAACGACGGCGTGTACTGCCCACCGACTCCGGTCAACTCGATCACCGGGCCTGATGGCAAGGCCGTGGCGTTCAAACGCACCGCCTGTACCCGCGAACTCGATCCTCAGGTTGCCAGGACGATGGTGAACATGATGACGGTGGACACCACCAGCTACCAGGGAACCGCCGCGTCCTACTTCAGCAACTGGTACGCCAACGGTGGCAGCCCGATCGCCTCCAAAACGGGTACCGACAACGACGACCCGAGCGGACCGGACGGGGGCAACGGCAACTCCGCATTGTGGTTCGTCGGCGTCACGCCGACCTTGGTGTCCGCCTCGGCGTTGGTCAACCCGACGTCTCCCAAGTCGACCGTGGCCGGACTGCCCAGCACTGTCAGCAACAACGGAGGCGACGTTTTCGGCGCTTACGCTTCCACTTACTGGCTGGAGGCGTACGGACCGGCGCTACAGGCACAGCACTGGTCCTGGCCTGACCCGGCAGCAATCCCCGGCGCCACCAATGTGCCTGATCTGACCGGGGAAAGCGTCCCGACCGCGACCAGTGAGCTCGCCGCCGCAGGATTCAAGATCACTGTCGCGTCGGTGAGCTGCGGCAGTCCCGAGCCGGTCACGACGATCGCCTACTACGCTGCTCACGCTGCCACCCCTGGGTCGACCATCACGGTCTGCCTCAGCAGCGGTGTGAGCCCGAACGGGTACGGCTTCAGCCAGCCAGGCCAGGGTTTCAGCTCGTCATCGCCAAACCAGCCGAGCACGCCAACCCCGCCCTCGCAGAGCACCGCCGCCGCGACCCCGTCGAAACCGAGGACGAGGCCGTCGCCTCCCCGGAGCTCGCGCAGCGGCCGATAGCCTATGACCCAGCTTCGCGCTGGGGAGGTTGCGATGCGCTTCGCGAATCGTCGAGATGCCGGCCGCCGGCTCGCGGCTGAGCTGAGATCCCTGACCGATCCAGCGGCACCCCCACCTGAAGTGGTCGTGCTCGGACTCCCTCGCGGCGGCGTGCCGGTCGCCTACGAGGTCGCCGCCGCTCTGCACGCCCCGTTGGACATCCTGCTGGTTCGCAAGCTGGGTGTGCCCGCCCAACCAGAACTGGCGATGGGGGCAATTGGTGAGGGCGACGTGCGGGTCATCAATGAACGAGTAGTGCAAGAAGCGCACGTCACGGCGGTGGACCTCGCGGCCGTCGAGCGCGCCGAGCGCGCCGAGCTGGAGCGCCGCGCTCGCCGATTTCGCGGCGAGCGGGCACGCATCGACATCACAGGCCGGACGGTGCTGCTGGTCGATGACGGAATCGCGACCGGGTCGAGTGCTCGCGCAGCCTGTTTGGCAGCGCGAATGCTCGGAGCGGCACGAGTCGTCCTGGCAGTACCGGTCGGGCCGCCCGACATCGCCGACCGGATGCGGCCGGCAGCTGACGCCCTGCTCTGTCTGCACACGCCTGCCGGGTTCTTCGCGGTGGGAGGCTACTACGCCGACTTCGCCCAGACCACCGACGAAGAGGTCATCGAGCTGCTCGGGTCGGCATGGAACGCGCACCGCTAGGCAGCGGGCCATAGGTAGTCCTGGTTCGGATGATCCGTCGCTGGTACCGGCTCACAACTTGAAGACGGTGCGCGGGTTGACCGCGACGAGCGCGCGAGCGCTGTCGAGAGCCTCGTCCTCCTCCAACCGGTGCTCGGCGACCAGCCCCGCCAGAAAGCCCGCGTCGAGCCGGCGAGACATGTCGTGCCGCGCCGGAATGGAGCAAAAAGCCCTTGTGTCGTCGACGAATCCGGACGTACGCGAGAAGCCGACCGTTTCGGTGACGGCGGCTTGGTAGCGGCGGATCGCACCGGGGGCATCCAGGAACCACCACGGCGCTCCCACGTACACCGATGGATAGAAGCCGGCCAGCGGAGCGATCTCGCGGGAGAACACCGTCTCGTCGGCCGTGAACAGCACGAGATGCAGGTTCGGATGCGTACCGAAGCTCTCCAGGAGCGGCTTCAGCGCTCGGGTGAATTCGGCCCGGACGGGGATGTCGTGGCCGGTGTCCGGACCGTAGGCGGCCGATGTCGCGCTGTGGTGGCCGCGCTGGATGCTCGGATGAAGTGTCATGACCAGGCCGTCGTCACAGGACATCCGCGCCATCTCGAACATCATGTGTCGTCGGAAGGCAATGGCCTCAGCTGTCGACGAGCGGCCGGTGAGTGCCGCGGAGAAGATCCGCGCCGCCTCGGCCGGATCCAACGGATCGGTCCGCACATCGAGATGGCTGTGGTCTGCCGAGGTGGCACCGTGCGCGACGAAGTAGCGCCGCCTGTCCTCCAACGCTTGCAGATACCCCCGGTAGTTGCCGGTGTCGATCCCTGACACCTCGGCCAGTCGCCGTACCGAATCCGGCCAGCTCGGCTCGGCTACCTCCAGATACCGGTCCGGCCGAAACGTCGGAATGACTCGTCCCGTCCAGGAGGGATCGGCAGCAAGTGCGGCGTGCGCGGCAAGGTCGGCGCACGGGTCGTCGGTCGTGGCCAGCACCTGGATACCGAACCGGTCGAACAACGCGCGAGGACGGAACTCGTCCCTGGCCAAGCAGGCCGCGATCTGGTCATAGCAGTCCTCGGCGTTGTCCGCGGCGGGCCGCTGCGTGATTCCGAAGATCTCCGACAGCACGGTGTCGAACCAGTAGCGCACTGGCGTTGCTCGGAAGATGTCCCAGTTTTCACAGACCAACCGCCACGCCGAGCGTGCCTGCCGCTCGCTCAGGCTGGGTTGCCCAACGCCCAAGCCGGCCAATCCGACACCGTTCGCGTGCAGCAAGCGCGTCACGTAGTGGTCCGGCGCGACCAGCAACGTAGCGGGATCGGAGAACGGCTCGTTGTCCAGCAGTAGCTGGGCATCGACATGACCATGCGGGGAGATGATCGGTAGCTCGCGAACTTCGTGATACAGCCGGCGTGCGATAGCTCGCACGGCGGGGTCCGGTGGAAACAGTCGATCTGGATGTGGCCGCAGCAAGGCCGGTTGCGGCGCACTCATAGATGCTGATCGTGGCCGGGTAGTCGGATTGCGATCCGGGTATGTCCTGGCTTGCTTTGGATGTCCAGCACCCCGCGGTGCGCGGCGACCACAGCCGCGGCGATTGCCAGGCCGAGCCCGCTTCCTCCCCTGACCGCCGAGCGGGCGGTGTCCCCGCGGACGAATCGCTCGCGAACCCGTGGCAGCAAGTCAGCCGGAATACCAGGACCGTCATCGGTCACCGTCAGCTCAGCCCCGCCTCCATCCGTCTGGGTCACTTGAACAACGACCGCCGTGCCGGCCGGCGTGTGGATCCGTGCATTGGTCAACAGGTTCGCGATCACCTGGTGCAGCCTGTCCTCGTCGCCGACCACCACCACCGGTTCATCTCCGAGCTCGAGAGACCACCTGTGATCCGGGCCTGCGACCCCGGCGTCGGCAACCGAGTCGATGGCGATCCTGCTCAGATCAACCTCGTCGTGCCGGAGCTCCGTACCGGAGTCGAGCCGTGCGAGCAGCAGCAGGTCGTCGACCAAGCGGCTCATCCGGATCGTCGCGGACTCGATGCGTTCCAGCGAGCTACCCACCGCGTCAGGTAGTTCGCTGGAGTCCTGCTGGATCAGCTCAGTGTGGCTTCGCACAATCGCCAGCGGGGTACGCAGATCGTGGCTGGCGTCGGCCACGAACTGTCGGAGCCGCTCCTCACTTCGCTGCCGCTCGGTCAACGCCGACTCGATGCGCGACAGCATCTGATTGACCGCCGAGGAGACCTGACCGACTTCGGTACGTTCGTCGGCCGCAGGGACTCGCTCGGGCAACCGGCCGTCGCCGGTCGCCAATGGCAGCTCGGATACCCGGAGCGCGGTGGCGGCAACCCGGGACAGCGGCTTGAGTGATCGCCGGACAGCGACCGTGCCGATCAGGCCGACGACAACCACAACGATGAGAAAGACGACCAGTTCGGCGTACACGATGTGGTGCAGGGTCTCATCGACCGGATGCTGCGGCAGGCCGGTAACCAGGACGTCGCCATCCTGACCGGAGCTGACATGCACCCGATACTTGCCGAGATCCGGAAACTCGACGGTCCGATTTCCGGCGAGCGGTGTCATGGTCGCCACGATCGAGCGGTCGGCCGCGGTGATGGACGCGGGCCGATTGGGCTCAGACACCACGCCGATCGAAGTGACAGCGCCGTGCATGACACGCGCCCCGAGGGTTCCGACCGGTTGACCGATGGTCGACGTCTCGGGATTGTCGGCATCGTTGTCGTTGTGTTCCAGTGCGACTGCGTAGCGCGATCCGGCCAGGTTGAGTTGCTCGTCAAGGCCCTCGGTCATGAAGGATCGCAGCACCAGAGTGGTGGCGACGCCGACGGCGGCACAGCCGATCAGGAGCAGGCCGGTGAGCAGCAGGATGAGGCGTGTCTGCAATGTTTGGCGCGCCGCCAACGAGCGCAACCTCATTCGACCGCCGGTTTGAGTACGTAGCCCACCCCGCGCACCGTGTGAATCATCGGCGCACGGCCGGTGTCGATCTTCTTACGCAGATAACTGATGTACAGCTCGACCACGTGCGCCTTTCCACCGAAGTCGTACTCCCATACGTGATCAAGTATCTGGGCCTTGGACAGCACCCGTCGTGGATTCCTGGCCAGGAACCTCAGCAGCTCGAACTCGGTGGCGGTGAGTTCGATCAGCGTGCCCCCACGTTGCACCTCCCGCGCTTCCTCGTCCACTACCAGGTCACCGACCTGAACCCGGTTGCCGCTGCGCGACTGCGCCAGTCCGGCACGGCGTACCAGCCCACGAGCTCGCGCAAGCACCTCCTGCAAGCTGAAGGGCTTGGTGACGTAATCGTCTGCGCCGGCGGTGATACCCGAAACCCTATCCGCCACCGAGTCACGGGCGGTGAGGAAGAGAACGCACACGTGCTCCTCGGTGGCCCTGAGCCGATGCAGCACCTCGATGCCGTCCCGGTCCGGGAGCATGATGTCCAGGATCACGACGTCAGGACGTTGCTCGGCTGCGATAGCCAAAGCCGATGCCGCATCGGTTGCGCCCCTTGCGTCCCAGCCGTCGTAACGGAGGGCGCTGACGAGGGCGTACGTGAGTCCTTCCTCGTCGTCGACTACCAGGGCGCGGGCAGGCGAGCCGTCCGGACGGGCCAGCTGCGGCTTCCGGTGGCGAGAATCGTCGGTCACGGGACCAGCGTTCTCCAAAGATGGCCTCGCGTGGCGTTCGGCTACCTCTGAAAATCCTCTGAATCGGCTGGGCAGGTCGTCAGATCCGCGATCCACAGCCAGTTGAGAACAATAGGAGAAGTTGACAGCTCACTCTGGAACCGCAGCCAGATGGAGGGGAAACAGTGACCGCGTCAGTGCATGCCGCGCCGAGACCTGGCGGTCGCATGCGTGGTGGCTACCTGAGGGTGGGCCCCACACCGGCCCTGGCTGCGATCTGGACGGGTGCCGCCGCGGTCATCTTTCTGTGGTGGCATGACACACCTTTCGTCATCGGTTTCGCAGGCTGGATCACCAACGCCGGCCGCATCACCGGGCTGCTCGCCGGCTATCTCGTCGTCGTCCTGCTCGCCTTGATGGCTCGGGTCCCTGCCTTGGAGCGGGGCGTGGGCACCGATCGGTTGGCTCGCTGGCATGCCATGACCGGCCGGTACACCGTGAGCCTGGCGGTGGCACACACCCTGCTGATCATCTGGGGCTACGCGGTGACCGCGCATCAAAACGTCGTCACGGAGACTGGGTCGCTGCTGACCAGCTACACCGACGTGCTGATGGGCACGGTCGCGCTCGGCCTGCTGGTGATAGTCGGCATAACGTCGGCGCGCGCGGCCCGACATCGGGTCAGTTACGAGACTTGGCATTTCGTGCATCTGTATACCTACCTGGGCATCGCTCTGGCGTTCAGCCATCAGTTCTCCACCGGTGCGGATTTCGTGACGAACCTGCAGGCCCGGGTGCTGTGGTCCGCGCTGTACCTCATCGTTGCGGCGGCACTGTTCTGGTATCGGCTGATCGTGCCCATCGTGCAGGCCGTGCGGCACCAGCTGCGGGTCGTCGAGGTCCGCCGCGAGGCGCCCGACACGGTGTCGGTCTGGTTGTCCGGGCGTGACCTGGACAGGCTGCGGGCCGAGCCGGGCCAGTTCTTCCGCTGGCGATTTCTTGCTCGCGGCATGTGGTGGGCCGCCAACCCGTACTCGCTGTCGGCGCCCCCGACCCATAACCTGATGCGCATCACGGTCAAGGATGCGGGTGATCACAGCCGCAGCCTGCTCAGGTTGCAGCCCGGCACCCGGGTACTCGCCGAAGGCCCGTTCGGGGCATTCACGTCAGCGCGCCGCAGGATGGGCAAGGTTCTGCTGCTCGCCGGCGGCGTCGGCATCACACCGATAAGGGCGCTGTTCGAGTCGTTGCCCGGCCGCCCCGGTGAGCTAACCCTGATCTATCGGGCCGGGAATGCCGGTGAGGTCGTCTTCCGTGACGAGCTGGAATGGATCGCCGAGCAGCGCGGAGCACGTTTGCTGTACCTGCTCGGTCGCCGCGGCCAAGGTCGCCGGATCGACCCGCTCAACGCCGAGGCGCTCAAGAAGTCCGTACCACTGTTGCGTGAGCACGATGTGTACGTCTGCGGGCCACCAGGCATGACCGACCATGCGCGTGCCGAGCTACGTCGGGCCGGCGTCCCCCGCCGCCAGATCCACCAAGAATCCTTCACCTTCTGACGAGGACGATCATCATGACGCGAATCCTGCTGGCCATCGTCGGCACGCTCGTCGGTCTCGTTGCCTTGCTGAGCTTCAAGACCCACTCGATTCCAGCCGGCGCACCGCACGGATTGCCGTCTGCAGCACTTCCCGGTTCCAGCACCTCAGCACCCGTCGCCGGCTCGTCCACGAGTACGTCGGCGCCCCCGGACCCGTCCTCGACCACACCGACGACGCCGTCGCATTCCGCTGCAGCCGCCAGCCGCACGATCGCCGGGCAGGCAATCCAGACCAACTACGGTGTCGTGCAGGTCCAGGTCGTCGTGACCGGGACCAAGATCCAGAACGTCTCCTTCCTGCAGCTCACGGCCGATGATCCGCGATCGCAGTCGATCAACGACCAGGCCGGCCCGATACTGCTGCAGGAGACGCTCTCGGCCCAGAACGCCAACATCAACACCGTCTCCGGCGCCACCTACACCTCGGAGGGATACCTGCAGTCGTTGCAGAGCGCATTGGACCAGGCCGGTATCAAGTGAGTGCCCGCAGACACGTCGAGCACTGCATGGGCACGGTGTTCTCCTTCGACATCCGCGAGCCCGGTGTCGAGCAGGGCGTCCTCGACGAGGCTGTGGCAACGCTGCATGACATCGACGCCAGATACTCCCCTTACCGCGCAGACAGCGCCGTCAGCCGGATCGCGTCCGGGGAGTTGGCGGCGGCCGAAGCCGATGACGAAATGCGGCAGGTGCTTGCCGACTGTGAAGATTGGCAGCAGCGCACCGAGGGCTGGTTTTCCGCTTATGCAACAGGGGTGTTCGACCCTTCCGGGTACGTGAAAGGTTGGGCCATTCAGCGGGCGAGCGATGTGCTGCGCCGCGCCGGATCGACGAACCATTGCGTCAATGGGGGTGGTGATGTGCAATGTGCCGGTGCCTCGACGTCGACCGAACCCTGGCGGGTCGGCATCGTCGATCCACGCAATCGATCGAACCTGATCACAGTCGTGGCGGGCATCGACATCGCGGTCGCCACCTCTGGGACTGCCGAGCGCGGTGAGCACATCGTGGACCCGCACACCGGTGGACCTCCCGCGTCGGCTCTGCTCAGCCTCACCGTGTCCGGCCACTCGATCGTGGAGTGCGATGTCTATGCCACTGCCGGTTTCGCGATGGGCAAAGCTGCGCGCGGCTGGCTCGATGAGCGCGGGATCGCGGCGATCGGTGTCGAGACCGACGGCAAGACCTGGTCGACTGGCGGCGCCCCGGGTGCGCGAGTCACCTAGCGGGTGCGGAAAACGGTGACGGCGAACTCGGCGCTCTCGTGCCAGGGTCGAAGATCCCAGGTGGCGAAACGATGTTCTCGCACCAGACCGGCTGCGGCCGCATCGCTGTCGAGGGCGTCGAGGGTGTAACCGCGGTCCAGGCCGAAGCCGACCGCGATGAACGCGTCGCTCTTCAGATGCGCCGCAATGTGCGCCAGCACCGCCTGCTCGCTGCCCGGTGCCAGGAACGGCATCACGTTGCCGGCAACCACTGCAGCATCGAACAGCTCGGGTTCACCGCGCTCGGCAAGGTCGAGCACCGACAGATCACCCACGAGCCAGGTCGGTCCTGGATGATCGGTGCGAGCGGCCTCTACCAGCTTCGGGTCCGCGTCAACCCCGACCACGACGTGACCCCGCGCCGCCAGCTCGGCACCGACCCGTCCGGTACCGCAGCCTGCGTCCAGTACCCGCGAGTGCGGGGACAGCATCGCGTCGACGAAGCGTGCTTCACCGGCCAGGTCGGCGCCCTCGGTTGCCATCCGCCGGAACCGGTCGATGTACCACTGGGAATGACCGGGGCCGTTTTCGGTTGCCCACCGGGTCGGTTCGCTCACAACCCCACCGTAGTCATCAGTAGTCATCAGTAGTCATCAGATCGGTCGGCTAGTCCTGCCCGTTCGGCGGCAGCGAATGTTGCCAGTCGGCCAGCAGGGTACGAATGCCGGTCAGCAATGCCAGCGGCTGGTCGAGCATGATGGCGTGCCCGGCGCCGGGGATTTCGATTACCGGAGCCACCCGGCCCAACCGCTGGTAGATCATCTCCCCCATGTCCGCCGAGACAAGCCCGTGCTCGGCGCGGAAAAGCGCCACCCGGCATTCGAGCCGGGTCAGCACCGACGGCGCGAGCCGGGCACGACCGAAGATCTGCGGATCGAACTTCCAGCTCCAGCCGCCAGCTACGGCACGGACGGAGTTCTCGGCCACGTGCCGCCTGACGTAGGGCAGCGCATCCTGATCCGGAATGGGCCGGAATCGTTTGAGGATTTCGTCCCGGCTCGGATAGATCCGTAGTGGGCCGAACGCATTGCGTCGCGCCGCCGCTTCTTCTTCGGGAGTCAGCGCGCGGATCGGTGAATCGACCGTGATCGCGCCAGCCAGGGCGTCGCCGAACCGAGTCGCGGCACGCAGCGTGACGAAGCCCCCCATGCTGTGGCCGACCACGATCGGGGCACCCGCAATGCCGCCGTCGGCCGTGACTGCCATGAGCTCATCTGCCCACAGATCAAGCGAATAGACCTCACGGCGTCCGCTGTCACCGTGTCCGGACAGGTCAATGGCAACGACTCGGTGCGCCGAAGCCAGCAGCGGAGCGATGTGGTCCCACCACCGCGCGTGCGCGGCACCACCATGCACCAGCAGAACGCCTGCGGTCCCCCGCTCCCCCCACCCCCGATAGCTGATCGGTACGCCGGCAACCGCAACCTCCCCGATTTCCACCGGTGCGGACAAGGCCGCCGTGAACCAGTCAGGGGCATCCTGCGCCGGTGCCTGGTCGGTCGAGGCGGTGGCATTGAACGGGCTCGCTGGCATTTGTGCAGTATCCCCTCCCCTTGATCATGAGTGCTTTTACCGCACTGGAGTGGGGCGTCGCGCCCCCCTTCCTTGATCATGAGTACCTTTACCCGACTGGAGTGGGGTAGAAGTACTCATGATCAACGGTTTTCGGGGTTGGCTGGCAGTGGCTAGGGCCAGTCTTCGCGCCGCGGGTTCAGCGGACCTGATGGGTTGCTCGCAGCATGGCGTCGCGCCCCTTCTCCTTGATCGGCGTGATCTCGAGCCCCTTTTCGTTGATCATGAGTACCTTTACCCGACTGGAGTGGGGTAAAGCTACTCATGATCAACGGTTTTCGGGGCTGGCTGGCAGTGGCTAGGGCCAGTCTTCGCGCCGCAGGTTCAGCGGACCTGATGGGTTGCTCGCAGCGTTATGTCCACCCCACTTCCTTGATCATGAGTGCTTTTACCGCACTGGAGTGGGGTAGAAGTACTCATGATCAACGGTTTTCGGGGCTGGCTGGCAGTGGCTAGCGCCGTTCGTCGCGCCGCAAGTTCAGCGGACCTGATGGGTTGCGCGCAGCGTGATCTCGTTGATCGACGTGCCGGCCGGCCGACAGATCATGTACTCCACCGCGTCGACCACATCCTCTGGCCGTAGAAACGGAAGCTGCTCGCGTACCGGTATCGCGCTGGTCAACGGCGTGTCGACGAAGCCAGGCTCGACGAGACCCACGCGCACCGATCGTTCGGCTACCTCCTGCCGCAGCGATTCACCGAAGGCGCCCACTGCGTGCTTGGTCGCCGCATAGACACCAGCCGCGGGACCGACTCGGCGCCCCGCCGTGGAGGAGATTGCCACCAGATCGGCAACGCCTCGGGTTCCGTTGGGAACGGCGTCGAGCAGGTAGCGCAGCGCGGCGTGCGCTGTATTGATCAGGCCGGAGACGTTGATGTCGATCATCTGTTGCCAACTGCCCGGTTCCGACGGGGCAAACGGCGACAGGTCGGCCGTGCCCGCGCTGGCAACGACGATGTCCAGACGTTCGCAGGCGTTGATCGTGTAACCGACGGCGCGCTGGATAGAGCTGAGATCGGTTACGTCGGCCGCGACCGTCAGGGCATGGCCGCCGTCCTCGGTGATCTTGCGAGCGACCGCGGTCAATGCCTCGGGATGTCGTGAAACCAACACCACCGACGCACCGAGTTCGGCCAGCCGCAGCGAGATCGCCTCGCCGATTCCGCTGGAGGCACCGGTGATCAGTGCGACGTTTCCCCTGAGATCAATGGACATTGGTCATCTCCGATCTGGAAGCTATGGATGTGGATTTGGCACGAATGACCGGCACATGGCGCAGCGTCAGGGCAAGCGCGGCCGCACCCAGCGACAGTCCGAACGCGAGCCACCAGGCCGACCTGAAGCCGGACACGCTCGATGCGTCCACCTGGGTTCCCAGCAGCGTCACGAGCAATGCCACACCCACCGCGCCGGCGATCTGGCGCCCGGCGTTCACCACCGCCGAACCGGTCGCAGACCGGTCCGCAGGCAGCCCCGTCACTCCGGCGGCGATCAGGCTGCCGAGCCCGAGCCCGACACCGATGCCGCCCAGGATCATGCTCGGCAACAGGTCATGCAGATAATTTCGATCGACTTGGGAGAAAAGCACCCGCCACAACATCGATGCTGCGAAGAACACCGATCCGACCGCGGCGAGACGTCCCGGTCCGTACCGATGCATTGCTCTTACCGTCAGGATGGTGACGATCGGAACGAGAAAAGGCCCTGGGACCATGGCGAATCCGGTTCGCAGCGCCGAGTAGTGCCACACGTCCTGGCACCACAGCACATTCGACAGCAGCATGATCCCGAAGGCAATGCTGAACACGAACACTGCGAGGTTGGCCATGCTGAACTGCCGGACTCGGAACAGTGACAGTTCGAGCAACGGATACCGGTGCCGCGCGCATCGCCGGACGAACACAGCACCGGCGAGCACCGCCAGGCCCAGCAGGCCGCCAATGCGCGGTGACGCCCACCCCCACGCCGGTGCCTGCACCAGCGCGCCGGTGAGCGCCGCGATCGCGACTGTGACCAGCGCGGCGCCGAACAGATCCGGCCACGGTTCGCGTTCCCGGGCAGCCGGATGCGGCAACAACTTCGCACCGATCACCAGCGAGACCATCCCGATCGGCAGGTTCACCACGAATACCCAACGCCAGCTGAGCTCGATGAGCAGACCACCGATCACCGGACCACTCGCAGCCGCCAGTCCACCGACGGCCGCCCAACCACGTGCTGCGGTGGCGCGTTTGGCTGGTGGCACCGAGGCCATCATCAATGCCAGCGATGTCGGCAACTGGGCGGCCGCTCCGATGGCCTGCACGACCCGGGCAGCAACCAGCAGCGGCAGGTTTGGCGCCGCCGCGCAAATCGCCGAGGCAACCGTGAACACCGCAATGCCGATCAGGAACACCCGTCGATGACCGATCCGGTCGCCGAGCCGACCCGCCACGATGAGCAGAGCGGCCAAGGCGACGGCGTAACCGTTGAGCACCCAGGAAAGGCTCGCCAGATTGGGCAACGACGCGTTGCCGGCCGCACCGGCGAAGCTGAATCCGATCGCGGGCAGCGCAACGTTGACGATCCAGAGATCCAGGTTCGTCATGAACACGGCCGCGACGATGACGCCGATGACCAGCTTCGAGGCAACCGGTCCGCGAGTCCGAGCTGACGAGTTTGAATCCCAAACTGACATGGTTGAGACGGTAGCGGTAGTTGGTTTGATGTGCAAACCTAGGTGATGTGAATCAGATTCCAGCCGATGTCGTGTCGATAGCCGATATCAAGGGCCGCCCGTGTTCGGTGGCCGGCGCGCTCGCCGTCGTCGGCGACCGCTGGTCGCTGCTGGCCGTGCGAGAGGTGATGTTCGGCAATCATCGGTTCTCTGACATCGTCCGTAACACCGGTGCTCCACGGGACCGGTTGGCTGCCCGGCTCAAGGTGCTAGTCGAGGCTGGTGTGCTGGAGCGGCGGCAGTACCAGGACTCGCCGCCGCGCTGGTCCTACCACCTGACAGCCTCGGGCAAGGCGCTGTCCCCGGTCCTGGAAGCACTGCGCCAGTGGGGTGACGAGCACGTCGTCCGCGAACCGGCTTTGACCTTGCTGCACAAGGGACATGAGGTCCGCGGCGCCTGGTATTGCGAGACCTGTGGTGAGCGGGTTCGAGGGCGCGACCTGGAGCGCCGGGTGAACACTCCTGGCTGGGATCTCGCCGGGCCGGTCACCCCCGACGGCTAAGGTCGCTAGCCGCTGCCTTCCCCTTCGGCCTCCGAGCCGAACCGGGCAAGGAACTCCTCCTCCAGCTCAGCGGTTCGCCTGGCGTGGTTGGACCGCTGCTGCGGGGTCCCCTCGTCATGGATATCGCCCTGTTTGACCTTCAGCTGCAACAACTCATGCCGCAGCTCATCGTCTGACAACGCACGCGCAGGTACACCTTCGGACATCTCATCGCCTCCTGCTCGGGTGGATCAGGTGTTTGCATCGTCCGGATCGTTGGCCGGCTCTTCGGCGATCACCCGGCCGTAGCGGGCCAGCACCCGGGCCCTCAGACGCGGATCTGATCTGGGTACTGGTTCCAGGAATATCTCCTGGAGCTCATCGAACTCCTTGCGGAGCTGGTCGTCTATCCGCACGCATGCCTGCTCGAGGTCCGCGGCAGTGAACGTATCGACGAAATCGATCCGGGCGCACAGCAGGACGCTGTCGACGCCGACCTGCATGGTGAGCATGTCGACCACGTCGTCGACTTCGGGCTGCGTTTCCAGGCTCCTCTCAATTGCGCGCATCAGCCGCGGGTCGGCCTGCTTACCGATCAGCAACGCCTTGCAGGTCTGGGCAAGCGCACCGGACGTGATCACCAACAGGCCACCGATCGCGATGGACGCGCAACCGTCGTACACCGCTGAGCCGGTCAGCTGATGCAGTGCAACACCGGACGCCGCGAGGGCAAGACCTATCAGGGCCACGCTGTCTTCGAGCACGACGCTCTTGACGGCCGGGTCGTCGGGGTCGCGCACATAGGCCCCGAGTGATCGACGCATACTGCGTGCCTCGAAGCGGGCATGGCGCAAGCTCTGCAGCAGCGATAGCGCCTCGAGCACTGCGGCGCCGGCCAGCACCGCATAATTGAGCCACGCGGTTTGCAGCTCGGGCCGTTCGATGATGGTGCGAATGCCTTCGTAGACCGAGAAGGTCGCGCCTGACACGAAGATCGCACCCGCTGCCAGTAACGACCAGAAGTACCGTTCCTTGCCGTACCCGAACGGATGAAGACGGTCCGGTGGCCTACCGGAGCGTCGGTTTGCCGTCAGCAGCAATAGCTCGGTCGAGGTGTCGCCCGCCGAATGCGCTGCCTCTGACAGCAGCGCGCCGGATCCGGTGACCAGACCGGCAACCAGCTTCAGGATCGCGACACCAGCGTTTGCCGCCAGGGCGACCAGCACCGTCTTGACGCTGCCGTCCCGGTCCTGCTCAGCCACTATGACCCCCCGTCGCGATGTGTCGCAGCATCAGGCCGGCAGTTTCAGGTTGTAGACTCGGGCGGCGTTACCGGCCAGCACGAGCTCCGCGGTGTCGGCGTCCGGGCAGAGTGCGGCCACGGCACGCGCGTTCACCGCAATTCCTGGGATACCGGGCCAGTCGGTTGCGAAGATCATCCGGCGGGTCAGCCGCGCCCAGTTGTGCCGCGCGTAGTAGGTCTGCAGTCGCGACGGTGGCAATCCGGATAGCTCGATCCAGACCCGCGGATTGGTCAGCGCGAGAAAAGCCGCCGCGTCGTACCACCAGCCGCGGCCGCCGTGCGCCAGCACAACGTTCAGCGAGGGAAAGTCCCGCAGCACGTAGTCGAGCAGGATCGGGTCGCCGTACTGGTTGAGCGCACCCGGGAACGTCGATGTGCCGCAATGAACGATGACCGGCAGGCAGGCCGCCTGGCAGATCTCGTAGGCCGGATACAGCGCGCGGTCATTGGGCGCGAAGCCGCCATGCACCGGGTGGACCTTCAACGCGATGGCGCCGAGGTCGAGCTGTCGCTGCAGCTCCTCGGCGATCGGATGATGCAGGTGCGGGTTGACGTTCGCGGCGAACATGATCCGTTCCGGGTTGTACGCGGCCAGCGGCTGCATCTCCTCCACGGTCTGCCAGCCGGTCACCCGCGGGCTGTACTCCGCGAGCACGACCGCGATGTCGACGCCCTCCGCTGCGAGGTAGGCGTCGAAGGCCGCTGGACGCAACGCGCCGGAATCGTCATACATGCCCTCCAGCTCCGGAGTCCCGAAATCCTGCAGCCACGTAGCCCACGGCAGCTTCAGCCCCGATCGGTGAGCCGGGTGCAGATGTACGTCGATGAGCGGGCGTCCGTCGAGCATCACTCCTCCGATTCGATCGAGCCACATCCACCGACTGCGACGGCGGTCATGCGGTCACGGTAGCGGGTACGGCAGGCGATCGGGATCTGCTCCGGTACCGCACCGAACGGCTACGAAACGCCACTGAGATGCGTAGGAGACGGCTACGAGACGGCTACGAGACGCCTACCCTGCATCCAGGAGGCAGTCGTGAAATTCCTGGTGATGTGGCGAATTGAATTGTCGTTGCTGTCGCGCGAGATGGCCAAGGCGGTCGGCGACATGGCCGCCTACGGTACGGCCCTCGAGCGCGAGGGAAAGGTACTTGCGCGCTATCACGTGGTGGGGGCGCATGGCGGTGCATGGGTCTATCAAGTCGACTCGCATGAGGAGTTCGAACGGCTGCTCGCCCGCTCGCCGGTCTTCAACTTCGCCCGCTACGACGTCCACGCACTGGCCGATATGGGGCCAACCGCCGACTGAATCATTCCTTCCCGGAATCTCGGATTGACGGATTCCGGCCGTCGGTGTAGGACAGTTTTCATTGCGAGGTGGCGATGACCGCAGCAGCCGAACAGGGATGGTCGAGCCGACAACTTGTTGTCACTCAACGGGTCAGAAATCGCCGCTCCGAGCTGGGGCTGACTCAGAAGCAGGTCGTCACCCGGTTGGCTCGGTACGGCGTTCGCACTACGAACAGAGCGCTGTCGAGTCTGGAACACGGTGTCGGCATCGACGTGGCGAAGTTGCCCGAACTTGCTGCCGCACTCGACTGCACGGTCAGCTATCTGTTGGGCCTGACGACTGATCCGCACAGGTGGGAACCGGACGTTTCGACGGCGCCGTCGGCGGGATCGACAACGGCGCTGTCCGCTCCGAGCGCAGCACGAGCTGCAGAATCGTCCCGGCAGAGCACCGATGTTCAGCAGGCTGCTTCGCTGATTCTCGGTACCGAGGTACCCGACCGCGATCTGGGCTTGGCCGGTCGTCCCGTGTGGAGATGATCGCCAGCTAGGAAGGAGCGCCCATGAAGGTCGCTCTCGCACGTCGACTGGTTGGCGTTCTGCTGCTCAGCGCCCTCGTGGCTACCGGGTGCTCCAGTAACGCCTCGTCGTCGAGTTCGTCTCGACTCACGCTCTACACCTGCGCCACGGACAAGATCGAGCAGGCGGCGATCTCGGCCTTCAGCAAGGCCAACCCGGGCGCGAAGGTGGACGTGTACCGAGCGGCGACCGGGCAGTTGAACTCCCGAGTCGCTGCCGATGTGCGGGGCGGTGGGATCAAGGCTGATGTCATCTGGGCATGCGATCCGCTGACCATGCACAACTACGACGCCCAGGGCTTGCTGACCAATTGGGCACCGCCGTCCACTTCGACGATCGACACCGCCTACCGCACGCCGCATTTCACCGGCGTCGACCTGCTGTATCTGGTTGCCGTAACCCATCAGGGCGTGCCCGCTCCGCAGTCGTGGAACGACCTGACCGGCCCCACCTACCACGGCGGAGTTGCCTTGCCGAGCCCGACGTTTGCCGCCTCGGCGCTGGGCATGCTCGGCTATTTCGCCACCGCCACCGACTACGGGCTGAACTACTTCACCAGGCTCAAGGCCAACGGCGCCAAACGACTCAACAGCCCGGATGACACCTTGGCAGGCGTCGCCCAAGGCACCTACAAGGCCGGCTTTGCCCTTGCCAATGCGGCCTATGCCGCGATCCACAAGGGTTCACCGGTGACGGTGACCTGGCCCAAGCCAGGTGCGATCGCGATCTACGCACCCATCGGCGTCACGGCCAAGAAGTCGTTGTCGCCGATCGCGCGTGAGTTCGCTGACTTCATAGCCAGTCCCGCGGGACAAGCCGTGATCGCCAAGAACGGCGCGTATGCAGCGATGTCCGGCGTTGCGGGGCCGCCGAAGCCGGCGGGTAGTCCCGTGGCGTCACCGGACTGGTCGACGCTGTTCGGGCAGTCGAAAACCTTGCTCGCCCATTTCGGATCGATCTTTCCCTCGTGAGCCACCCGCGGCTGGTGTCCGGCTCCCGGCCGCGAGCGTCCGGGCCGGTTCGCGCAGCAACCGTCATCACGATCCTGGCCGTGGCGGGTCTCATCGGGTACCCAGTGGCGCGGTTGATCCCGTCGGCACACTTCGGGGCTGCGTTGTCAGCGCCGGGCGTGGGTCTGGCGGCGTGGCACACCGTCGCACTGGCAGCTGTGGTGACCGTTGTCGCGGTACCCGTTGGAGCAGCCATGGCACTGGCGGTGCGCCGACCCGACCTACCGCTGCGCCGCACTCTCTCGGTGGCGATGGTCGTGCCGCTGGTGTTCCCCCAGTTCGTGCTCGGATACAGCTGGACGCAGGCCTACGGCAAGGCCGGCTTCACCGACACATTCCTCGGACTGCACTGGCAAGGCCTGCTCGGACCGGCGGGCATCGCTGTCGTGCTGATCATCAACGCCGCACCGTTGTGTTACCTGCTTACCGCGGCCGGACTGGCAACACGCGCGCAACCGGATCTGGAGCATGCGGCTCGGGTATCCGGTGCATCACCGGCCACGGTGCTGGCCACCGTCACGCTGCCGTTGCTCCGACCGGCCCTCGGCGCGGCTGCGGTGTTGACGTTCGTCGCGACGTTGGAGAGCTTCGCCGTGCCTCAGATGTTGGGGGCGCCTGCCGGCTTCAGCACGATCACGACGCGAATCTATGCCGACCTTGCACTCGGCAGCGATCCGGCAACCTTTGACGAGGCGGTTGCCTTGGCACTCGGGCTGGTGTTGCTTGCCGCGGTACTGCTCATTCCCGCCGATCTCATCCTGGCGCCGCGGTTGCGTTCGGAGCGAACCGGCCAGAGTTCATCAGCCGGTGGTAGGGCGCCTCGTACCGCTCGATCGATGTTCATCGCTGCGGGGATGTGGCTCTACCTGGCGCTGGGCGTCGGGTTGCCGACCCTCGCGCTGATTGCAGCGTCGATCACCCGCGCCATCGGGCTGAAGCCCACCCCCAGCAACTGGACACTCGACAACTTCTCCGCACTGGCAACCCCGGCCAGCGCGCAGCAACTCGCGCACAGCCTCGAGCTGGCGGTGGCGGCTGCGTTCATCCTCGTGGTGCTCGGGGCCATCGTGGCGCTGCTGGCGAGAACGGTTCACGGTCGTGCGCTGCTCGGACTCACCACGCTGTCCCTCGTGGTCCCCGGTTCGACGCTCGCGGTCGGACTGCTCCTCGCGTATGGCCGATGGCTGGATGGCACTCTGACCCTGATTCTTCTTGCATACCTGGCGAAACTGTGGGCGCTGGCGTCACGGCCGATCTCCGGCGCGGTGGATCGGCTACCGCCTGCCGAGGTTCACGCGGCCAGAACAAGCGGCGCGGGTCCGCTGGCCGCATTGCGTACCGTCGTGGTGCCGGCGCTGGCCCCGGCGGTTGCCGGAGCATGGTTGCTGGTGTTCCTGACCGCGCTGCATGAGGTGACGATTTCGAGCCTGCTCTACTCGACGCACAGCGAGACTGTCGCGGTCGCTCTGTTGAACAGCCAGGAGCTCGGAGACATCGGGCAGACCGCGGCCCTGTCGGTGTCGCTGACCGCGCTGGTATTGCTGGCAGCGCTCCCGATGGCGGCCTTGTTGCGAATGGCCGTCCGGCGTCGCGGCATCGCCCTGCCGGACGTTTCAGAGCTGCCACGGGAGGTGTCCGTTGCCCGGTAGCGGCGCCGGGTCATCAGCCCGGACGGAGGCATTGCGGATCACCGATCTCACGGTGAGGTACCGCAGCAGCGACGTGCTGTCCGGCATCGATCTGGTCGTCGGGACCGGCGAGCTCGTCGCATTGCTAGGACCGTCCGGCGCGGGCAAGTCGACTTTGCTCAATGCGATCGCAGGGCTGGTCGCGCCGTCGGCCGGTGAGATCGCATTGGCCGGAACGGTGGTAGCCGGTCAGGACATCGACGTTGTGCCAGAACGGCGCGACATCGGCCTGGTCTTTCAGAACTATGCACTCTGGCCGCACCTGTCGGCCCGGGACACCGTCGGATACCCGATGCGCAGGGCAGGTCTGAGTCGCGCGGAAAGTGACCGGGCTGCCCTTGAGCTGTTGCGTCGGCTCGGCATCGAGCAATTGGCCGACCGCAAACCGGCAGAGCTGTCCGGCGGCGAACAGCAACGGGTCGGGCTGGCCCGGGCTCTGGCCCGCGAACCGAGGCTGTACCTGCTCGACGAACCCACCGCGCATCTGGACACCCAGTTGCGAGCCACCTTCCAGGCTGAGCTGCGCACCCGTCAACTCCGCAGCGGCGCGGCCGGATTGTGCGCGACACACGATCCCGCCGAGGCACTTGCGATCGCAGACCGGATCGCACTCATCAGCGGTGGTCGGCTCGTTCAGGTCGGCACCCCGACGGAGGTCTACGAACGTCCGGTGAGCGCCTTCGCCGCTCAGCTCACCGGCGCTGCATCAATCCTGCGCGCACCGGTGTTCACGGCCGATCATGATCTGGTGGACATCAACATCGGGGACGTGTCGACGCGAGTGGCCGGTGCAACCGACGGCCCGTTGTCGCCAGGAGTGCAGAGCATTCTGATCCGGCCGGAATGGACCACCGAAGCCGGCCCGTTCGCGGGTGCGGTCACGGCACATTGGTTCCGGGGCCCGCACACCGATTACCTCGTCAGGTCGGCGGCCGGCGAGGTGCTGATTCGCCGAGGTGGCCCACCCACGCACGCGGTGTCGGAGGAGATCAGCTGGGGCCTGCGACGAGCGTGGGTGATCGGCGGGGGCCAGCCGCAGGACCAGCCGCGAGACCAGCCGCAGCTGAGATCGCCGGCGGTATCTCAGCCCAATGCCGCCGCGATGCCGCGATGACCGAGGCGGGTGTTGACGATGCCGAGATGGATTTTCGTGTAACGCCGCAAGGCGGCAAGCTGGTTTGCGCTGAGCCGATCACAGATCCATTCCCAGTGCAGTGACACCCAGTCGCCAGGCACCAGGTCCGGCAGCAGGCCGACGCCATCAAGGGACCGGACCGCCGTTTCGGTCACCATCTCACCCAGCGCCAGGTGCTGGCCGTTCCAGGTGAGCGGCTGTGATTCGACGACGACCTGGTCGCCCAGCACCTCGCGCACCCGGCCCCAACGGATCCGGCAGCGATCCAGCACGGTGAGTGCCTGCTCGCCGCGGCGGTCCTCACCCAGCAGCCCCACCCATGGATAGATGCAGAACACGTGGTAGCTGTGGTGCGGCATCCCGCCGGCCAAAACACTGTCGCTCAAGGTGGCAAAGTCCCGGCCGGTGCGCAGTCGAAAGCGGTCCTCCATCGAGTCCCCGAGCGCACGAACACCGATCGAATCCAGAAGTTGGTTGCCCACCCAGTACGCCTCGACGACCCGTCGGTCCAGTGGGTCGGCGATGCCGGTGGCACCGGCGATGAGTTCCAGATACGGCCATGCTCCGGCGAACTGACTGGCCAGCGCGCGCAGTCCCTCGTCGACGATCGACGCCGCGCCGTATTCGAAGAAGCTCTGGTTGTCCGACGGGCCGCAATAACCATGATGATTGGGCGGGAACGCGTAGCGGACGAACAGGATCGGCCCGGGCGGTTCGAGAGTCAGCTGGAGTCCAGGATGCGCCAGCCGGGTCATGGTGCGTCCAGCACCGACACCGGCACAGTCGGATCCCTCTCGTCAGCGGCGTCGACGAATACCTGCAACGCATCGCCGGCCTGCTCGGCCGTCATTCGTTCCAGCGCGAACCCACTGTGGATCAGGATGTAATCACCGGCAGCCAGCGGTTCTTCGAGCAGAGCGACGTTGATGTCCCGGACGACGCCGGCCACATCCACCTGCGCCAAGTCGTTGCCCGCCACCACGGCCACGACACGTCCTGGAATCCCCAGACACATGGCCGATTCCTACATCGACCGCATTTGCAGGTACCGCTTGATATCGGGCAACGCCAGGGCGACCGCACCGCCGACGAGCGCGAGGGCGGCAAGTTTTGCAATGCCTCGGATCATTGGTTACTCCTTCCGACCGGCACCCGGCCGGGCAGCTCGCCCGTGGGCTTGGATTGTGCGGTTGCGACGACGTCGAGCACGACACGCACCGCGTCATCGACGCTACGCCGTACCGTCGCCGAAAGACCCATCCCAGGACCGGCCTGTTCTGGCTCGCAGCCCACTACAACGGTGCGACACAAGGTGCCGCCGAGCTGGGCGACGGTCGCCAGTACTTGATCAGGATTCAGGTCATGGGCATCCAGCATTGCCCCGGTCTGCTCGCCCTGCCGCCCCGCTTGGCGATGTTCGATCACATACAACGTGCCCGGCTTTCCGCCGCGGGAAACGGCGTCGATGAGAACTAGCAGGTCGAATTCGTCGAGCAGTTCGTACGCGAGATGGATGCCTCGGATTCCGATATCGCGGACCACGACTCCGTCCGGTGTGTCGGTCTGGAGCAACTGTTGTGCGACCTGCACGCCGAAGCCGTCGTCGCCCAGGAAGATGTTGCCGAGACCGGCAACCAGGACCCGGCTCATGACCTCACTCCCAACGGTTCGATCTCGTCGGGTTGGAAGTACAGATAGCGGCCGTGCGGGTTCGGAAGCTCATCGGCAAGATCTGCAAGATCGTCCAGTACCACCGCAACGTGGTTGCCGCCGTCAACGTCGAAGAACACCGCCGCCACGGTGGCGACGCGGCCGGCCAGGAACATGTCCTGTGCGTCGGCTCGGCGACGTCCAGGGCGGAGCAGTACCTTTTCGCCGGCCCGCACAGGTATGCCGTCGACGAGCAAGCTGTCGGTCTCCGGCGACACGTCGTTGTCGGTACCCGGATCCCACCAGGGCGGTCTCTCATCCGGCGCGGTTGCCTTGGTAGGACGCGGCAGGCTCGACATCGACCGGATCGCTCCGTGCAGTCGTCCGATCAGTTCCGGAGGCATTTCGTCAAGCTGACTCATCAACTCGGCCGCGCGAGGATCGCTGCCGCGCACCTGGCGTTTCTCCTGCTCGGTAAGGGTCATCGTGCGCAGCGTCAGCATCTCGTCCATCTCGGTGGCATCGCAGAAGCTCATCGCGCTCTCCGGCGCCACCTGCGGATGGTCATAGAGAATGATCGGGGCTGCGAGCACGAGATCCCGTGCTCCGGCCGGTCCGGCCAGCACCGGGAACGCGCCGATGTTGTGGCATTCGGCGACATATCCGCTGGCCCATTCCGGCGGGTCGAGCTGGGAGATGAACGCTCCGCCGGAGACCGATAGCAAGAGGTGCGCCGCAACCAACGAATGCCGCAATGCATCCGGACGTTGGGCGCCGACCGCCTCCCCGACAGGTGCCCACACGGTGCGGTTCGCCAGTTCGATCTCGGCTTTGCGGACCCCGTACGGTCCCGGCAGCTCGGTGATCTGCGCTGTCAGCACCGCATCGACCGGCTCGCGGGTTCGAACCAGCCGACCGCGGATTACCCCGTTCTCATCGCGCAATTCCTCGATCTCGGTACCACCGTCGACGTGCAGGACGGCCGGTCGCTCGGTCGGCATCGACAGCGTGAGCTCCTGCACCGTGGCCTCGTCCCACGGCAGGTAGGTCGCCGCTCCGACATCGAGCGAGTCGACCTCCTGATAGCCGCTGGCGCCAGTCCGTCCGGGAACGGCCTGTTCGACGATCCGCCGCTGCACCTGCAAGAACCGCACCAGTACCGTGAGAGCCGGCCTCGGCCCCTCCAACAACAGCTCGGTATCCAGGCACGATCGCTCGGACGGATCCAGCTCGGTATAGCGGGGCGGGGCCAAGACTCCGAACTGCCACCGCACCCGGTTCTTCGCGTCGTTAGCGCGGTACGGGTAGAGCATGTATCCCTCGAACAGGACCGCGTCCGCGATCTCCCGCGCATCCTCGACACCCGGCATCGAAGCCGTGGTCATTGCCCAGCCTCCTTCAGCAGCCGTTCGATCGCCTCGTCCCAGGACACCAAGGCCTGCCGGGCCCGGTACCGGTGCAGCGAGTCGAAAGTGCCTTCACGCAGCCGCAGCCACGCCGTTCCCGGGAAGTGCTGCTGCATGGTGCGGCGCCACACGTCCACCGGCAGCCGGTAGTTGGTCTCCTTGTGCCAGGGAACCGGCAACACCGAGATCCCGGCCGGCCCAGAAGTGAAAACCGTCCCGCTGAACAGCAGCAACAACGGCACCTCTCCGGTCCGCAACGCGTAGAAGTACTTGTTCGCGGCCACTTCGAAGTCATAACTGCACGGGATCGGCAGCTCGACCTCGATCTCGTCCCGGAAGCTCGGAATCACCTGCGATATGAAGGCAAATTGCAATGGCTTCAGGCTCTGGCCCCATCGGGTCCGATCACCGAACAGGTCGAGCAGTGCCTCGGCCTCCGCATCGTCGTAGCGACGCCGCTGCGGCTCGATCCGGAGCTGACAACGCAGTGCCACGGCGTGAATCGGGGTGCCACTGCTTTCGGAGATGCGCAGTTTCAGCAGCATGGTCGGTGCGGCGGCGACCACGTCGGTCTCCGCGCCCGTGCAACTGAACTCGAGATCGGTCATGCCGGCCGCGCGCGGTCCGCTACCCGAGCGAAGAACCCGTCGATGTGCCGCCAGACCTCAGGGCCGCCCGCGAAGCCCACCCAGTATTGACGCACGATTCCGACCAATTCGTAGCACGCGTCGATGGGCACCAGAAAGCACTCGATGCGGTCGGCCTCGGCGGTTCCAGCGGTAGCGTGCCGACGCACCAGCAGTGCCTCGACGTCCGGTTCGAGCTGCGTTGCAGCGATGTGCGCGCCGACTATCTCCTGCCACAGTTGCAGGTCCAACAGCGATTCGGTCGCGCCGGCCGGGCTCGGGTAGCACGCCACGGTGTTCTGCATCGGCTCCGCGGTTTCTGCGTCCACCAGCTCAGCGCCGACCGATTCCGCGCTCGGCGGTTCGCTCTGGGCGAAGAAGAACACCAGGTCCACCGGGATCGACAGCAAACCCCATTGTTCCTCGGTGATGCTGAAACCGGGCATCGTGCGATAGCGCTCGGGAACCGCACGAAGCCGACGCGCGCCGGCCCCCTCCTGGGTGAACAGCAGGTAGCAACTACGGCAGGAGCACAGCAGCCGCCGCTCGGACAAGCTGGCGACGTGACTGTGTTCGGCGGCGATGTCCTCGCCGCACATCTCGCAGCGCTCGATGTCCTCGGCTTGATTTCGCGGCCTGGTGATCCGGCGCAGCACCGCCATCGCACCGTCGTCAATCGGTTGTGCGGTGCGCAGCCCTGCCGCGTTGCCGTCGAGTGTCACCGAACCACCAGCTCAGGCACCGCAAGTCGCCAGCCATCTCCGTCGGAGTCGGCGAGCAACGGTAACGGGGTGAGGCCCATGCCGCCGTCCACCGCACAGCCGGCATGCCGTACGTCGTAGCCGGTGCCGCATGTCAGGCATTGCAGCGCGGTGCCGGTAAGCGTCGCGGTATGTAGTTCTGAGCCGCATCGAGGACAGCCGATCGGATAGGCGACATAGGAGTCATCGAGGTTGCAGATCAGCACGCCGACCCCGTCGGCATCCAGACGTTGGGACTGCCCGGCCACCGCCGTCGGGAGCACCCGACTCCAGTGATCCGGTATCGGCGCGGCAGCCGGCGCCGGATCGGAGGGCCGGTGGCCGATCTGCAGCAGCGGCGCGACCTTCTTTGCCTCGACCATCCCTTCGACATGCACGCCGTCGAGCTCCGGGGCCGCCTCGAGCAGCGCTCGTTCGATTGTGAGCTGCACCGTCACGCTCGAGGACGGGCACCCATCACAACTACCGGCCAGCTGCAGCTGTGCGATGCCATCGTCGTCGACGCCGAGGTAGTCGATCCCGCCGGCGTGCGAGCCCAGATATGGACGCACCTTGTCCAGCGCGGCGACGATTCGCGAGTCGACGGAGTCCGGATGAAGGTCGTGCAGGAGCAACAGGTTGCCAACAACATCGTCGTCGGCGAGCGCTCGGATCAGCCGTTCGGCATCCGGGTGGGAGTCGAGGATCTCCATGATCCGCTCCAGGCCGGCGCCGTAGAGGCCGACCACCGATCGGACCAGGTCGTCAGCACGCTCTCCTACGCCGGGCACCGCGGACTGATGCAGATCATCGAGCAACCCCTCGATGCGAGCGGGCAAATCCCTGACGGCATCGACCGCGGTCATCGTGGGGCTCTCGGTCATTGGGTCCCGCTCTCTGGTCGCAATCGGTGTGCTCGGATCCGCTGCGATGCTCACGATCAGTACGGCTTGACCGCGACCGCCGGCGAATGCACCTGCGTGACTTCAGAGCCGTTGCCGGTGTACATGTGCACACCGCACGGCAGACATGGATCGAAGCTACGCACCGCTCGCATGATGTCGATACCCTTGAAGTTCTCGGGCGGATTCTCCTCGAATATCGGCGTGTTCTGGACCGCATCCTCATACGGGCCGGGGGTGCCATAGGTGTCGCGGACACTGCCGTTCCACGGCGTCGGCGGGTACGGGTGGTAGTTGGCGATCTTGCCGTCCCTGATGACCATGTGGTGCGAGAGAACGCCGCGAACCGCTTCGGTGAACCCGACGCTGATTGCCTCGTCAGGCACGGTGAACGGCGTCCAGGTGTCGGTACGTCCGGCGCGTACCTCATCCAGCGCGAGCTGGACGAAGTGCAGGGCCGCCGCCGCGGCGTAGAGCTGGAAGTAGGTGCGCGCCCGGTTGCGTTCCAGGGCGTTGCTCCATTGCGGAATCTTCCACTCGTAGCTGGTTGCCGGCTTGAGCGCGGTGCGGGGCAGCTCGAACTTCACGCTGTGCCCGGTGGCCTTGACGAAGCCGCCGATGTCGACCAGGCCGGACAGCGCCGTGGACCACAGCCGTGCCAACGGGCCGCCGCCGGTGTCGAGAGCGAGGTGGTCTTTGCCGTCGAACCAGCGTGGTGACATCGTCCAGCTGTAGGCCTTGTCGAAGTCGCGCTTGGCCGGCTTGGGAAGGGTGTGCTGATTCCACGGGTGCCGGATGTCGACCGGGTTGCCCAGCGGGTCGCGCTTGACGAACTCCTCGTAGCCGGCGCCGGCCCAGTCGTCGTAGAAGGAGTGGCCGAGCAGGATCCGCATACCGAGGTTGATGTCGACGAGGTCGTTGGTTACCAGCGTGCCATCGACGACGATGCCGGGCGTGACGAACATCCGCCGGCCCCAGTCGGTCATGTGCTCGTACTTGAAGTCGCAAATCTCCGGGTCATTGAACGCGCCCCAGCAACCCAGCAGGATGCGTCGCTCGCCGACGTGCTCGTAGCCGGGCAGTGCCTCGTAGAAGAAGTCGAACAGGTCGTCGTGCAACGGCACGACCTTCTTCAGGAACTCGCAGTAACGCATCAGCCGGGTGAGGTAATCGGTGAACAGTTGCACGGTGGCGACCGTCCCGACGCCGCCCGGGTACAGCGTTGACGGGTGGACGTGCCGCCCCTCCATCAGACAGAACATCTCGCGGGTGTAACGGGAAACGTGCAGCGCCTCGCGGTAGAAGTCACCCTCCAGCGGGTTGAGGGCGCGCATGATGTCGCCGATCGTGCGGTAGCCGTGATCGCCGGCGTGCGGCGCCTCGGTGTTGTTGGCCTTGTCCAACACCCCAGGGTTGGTCTCGCGGACCATCCGTTCGCAGTAGTCAACACCGACCAGGTTCTCCTGGAAGATGTTGTGGTCGAACATGTACTCCGCGGCCTCGCCGAGATTGATGATCCACTCGCCCAGGTGTGGTGGCGCAACGCCATAGGCCATGTTCTGGTTGTAGACCGAGCACGTCGCGTGGTTGTCGCCGCAGATCCCGCAGATCCGGCTGGTGATGAAGTGCGCGTCGCGAGGATCCTTGCCCTTCATGAAGATGCTGTAGCCGCGGAAGATCGACGAGGTGCTGTGACAGTCACGTACCGACTTCTGCTTGAAGTCGACCGAGGCGTAGATGCCGAGGCTGCCGACGATCCTGGTGATCGGATCCCAGGCCATCTCGACGACGTCGGAATCGGCGTGCTGCGCTTGCGCGGGCGACTCTTGAATCTTGGTCATCTCAGGTCCTTCCGATCCTCCCGGATCTGCCTGCCGTGCCAGAATGTCTTTATGCGGACTGGGTAACCCTCACCAGTGCTTGGTGTACCCGGTTGTCAGCTGACTGCCCTTGTGCCGCCACTTGGGTTCCTTGTCCACCGTCTTGGCCGTGATGCTGCGCAGCCGGCGGATGACCGTTCCGTATGCGGTGCTTGCGGCCGCGGAAACCTTGCTGCCCGGCGGCTCGTCCATGAACGGCATGAATTTGTCGGGGAAGCCGGGCATCGTGCAGGCGATGCAGATGCCGCCCACGTTCGGGCAGCCACCGACACCGTTGATCCAGCCGCGTTTCGGCACATTGCATTTCACGACCGGTCCCCAGCAGCCCAGCTTCACCAGGCACTTGGGCGAACCGTATTCGGTGGCGAAGTCGCCCTGCTCGTAGTAGCCGGCACGGTCACAGCCCTCGTGGACCGTCGCGCCGAACAGCCATTGCGGACGCAATGCCTCATCCAGCGGGATCATCGGTGCCTGGCCGGCGACCTGGTACAGCAGGTACACCAACGTCTCGGACAGGTTGTCCGGATGGATCGGGCAACCGGGTACGCACACGATCGGCAGGCCGGCTTTGGACTTCCAGCTCCAGCCGAGATAGTCGGGCACCCCCATCGCACCGGTGGGGTTGCCGGCCATTGCGTGAATCCCGCCGTACGTCGCGCAGGTTCCGACCGCCACTATCGCGGTCGCCTTCGGTGCGAGTCGATCGAGCCATTCACTCGTGGTCATCGGCTGTCCGGTCGCGGGGTTGTTTCCGAAGCCGCACCAGTAGCCCTCGGACTTGATGGCCTCGTTCGGAATCGAGCCTTCGATGACCAGCACGAACGGCTCGAGCTCGCCGCGGTCGGCCTTCCACCACCATTCGATGAAGGTGTCGGCGCCGGTTTCCGGCCCGCACTCGAAGTCGATCAACGGCCAGTGCACCTGGATCTTGGGCAGCCCCGGCAGCGCGCCGAGCACGATCTCTTCGATACTCGGTTGGGTCGCTGCGGTAAGGGCAACCGAATCGCCGTCGCAGCTGAGGCCGGCGTTGATCCAGAGAATATGCAGGACCGACTCGTCTGCGCTCGAAGCGTCCGCCGCTGAGGGCCTGTCCGCGGTCTTTGATGCAGTCGCCATGCTGCACCGCCCTTCACGTCAGCTCGTGTGGGGCTCGGCTGGGTCCGGCGTCCTGACCAAGGCTGACCACTTCGGACAGTGCTGTCAGTGGCGGAGGGCTCGTCGACGAGCCAGTGAAGCCACATTACGACCGAGCCGCGGGCATGACTAGACACAAGTGACGGGTCGATTTGGGCGGAATCCGGGACTCGGTGAATCGGTGATAACCGCCCGATCATCGTGGGTCTACCGTGCCCGGTCCCACCGGTCTAGCGTCGCAGTTAGCCGAAATACCGCGAAGGCCGACATGCCTGACGAGCAACGCGCAGCCCCGCCTCCCGCTGAGGCACCGGACCTCGATGTTTCCCCGGTCGTGGTGCTCAGCCGTACGTTTCAGGCGCGTCCAGCCTCGCTTCCGGAGGCACAGGCGTTCGTCAGCTCCTCGCTGGCGGAATCACCTATCGAGCAGGAGTATCTGCGCGCCGTGCAGGCCGCGATCCTGGACGCCATGCTGCTGGCTGCCGGGTCGGACAGCGGCAATTTCCAGGTCGTGATCCACCTCTACCCCGACGATGCGCAGGTTGAAGTGCTGGCCCCTGCCGACCGGGCACGAGCGGACTCGTTCGCCTCCGACGTGCTCGCATCGGATGTGTTGTCCTCGCACGGCGAACCGTTCGCGGTATGGCTCAACACAGCGCTGCGCAGGCAGGGCATGTCACAGGAAGCAGCGGCGCGGCAACTCGGCGTCTCTGTTCGGACGGTCAGCCGATGGGTGCGAGGACAGACCGAGCCGCGGCTGCGCGACATGCGAAGGATCCACGAGGTGTTCGGTCGTAATCTGCCGGGCTGACCTGCCCTCGACGGGTGATCATCCGCGCGCCTATGGTGAAAGCCCGGCTGAATTCGCGTTCCTGCCTGAGCCGGCGGTCCTCGGAGGGCGGTGGGTTCCGGATGCACGAACTGTCCATTGCCGAACGTGTCGTCGAGGCCGTGACCGAGCGGACCGGCGACGCCCACATTCGGGCGGTACGTCTCGAGGTCGGTCAGCTCGCCGGTGTGCTGGCGGATTCCCTTCGCTTCTGTTTTGACGTAGCAACGGACGGGACACCGCTGGCCGGAGCATTGCTCGACATCAGTGAGCCGGCTGGGCAAGCACACTGCAGCAGTTGTGGCGCTGATTTCGCGGTCGACGATCTGATCCTGCTCTGCCCGTGCGGTAGTGCTGACGTTCAGGTGATTGCCGGACAGGAACTGAAGATTCTCTCAGTGGAGGTTGGCTGATGTGTGCCACCTGCGGATGCTCCGAGGACAACAACGTGCTGGTGATCGACCCGTCCGATCGAGGCCGTCCGATCGTGTTAGGCCAGCCCGTTACAACAGGTGAGCACGAACATGAGCACTCCCATGAGCATTCGCATGAGACGCCGGCTCGCCCGCCGGCCGGAACGACGATCACGGTTGAACAACGCCTGCTCGACAAGAACGATCGTCTCGCCGAACGTAACCGTGGCTGGCTCGATGGACGCGGCTTGCTCGCACTGAATTTGATGAGCTCGCCGGGATCAGGCAAGACCACGCTGCTGGAGCGCACCGTGCGTGAGTTGCACGACGAGTTCGGAATCAGCGTGGTCGAGGGCGACCAGGAGACGCTGCTAGACGCCGACCGTCTGAAGTCGACGGGGTGCCGCGTGGTTCAGGTCAACACGGGTGCCGGCTGCCATCTGGATGCGGACATGGTTAGCGCGGCACTGCGCACGCTTGATCCGCCGTCGCCCGGACTGGTCTTTATCGAGAACGTCGGCAACCTGGTATGCCCGGCGCTGTTCGACCTTGGCGAACGCGAGCGCGTCGTCATCGCTTCGGTCACGGAAGGTGCCGACAAGCCGCTGAAGTATTCGGCGATGTTTCACGCCGCGTCGCTGGTCATCCTGAACAAGATCGACCTGCTGCCGTATGTCGATTTCGACGTGACGCAATTCGACGAGGCGATCTCGAGTGTGAGCCATCACGCTGAGCAGCTCCGCTTGTCAGCGACCACCGGCGAGGGAATGGACGGCTGGTACAACTGGCTGCGGTCCCGGGTGGGCTGAGGCTGCCCGATACGGTTCGGTCATGTCGCAGGCATGGATCGAGCTCGACCCGGACGAGTACGACCGCAGCTGGGCTGCATTCTGCGAACAGTTCCACTTCCGACCGAGTACCGATCCGGCCACCTGGCCTGCGATCACCGAGCCGGTCCCCTCGCTGACCTTCGATCTCGGCCCGGTCTTCGATGTAGGCCAGGCCGAGTTCACCAGGCGCGTTGCCGCGGTGAATGAAGCGGGATTTCGCTCGTTCGCTCAGTGCATGGGCGCCGGGCATCGGATGATTGCCCTCGACTGGCAGCACCCCGGTTATTGGTATCGGCCGGCCGAGCACGCCTTCGATCGTGAGGCGCCGGTGCCGGTGTTCCCGAACGGGGACTACTACGTACACCTGCGGGAAGACTTCAGCGGCGGAACCTTCGGCCATCCCTGGGAAAGGACACTGTGCGTCTTCGGTGCCGACTTCGTCGAGACGCTCGGGGCAAGCCTGGCTACCTGGCTGCCGCTGAAACGCCAACAGCCCTCCCCAGAATTGGAGAGTTAACCACCGTATCGCTGCACAACTCTCCAAAACTCGGGCTAGGCCTCTGCCAGGTCGCGAGCGCTGCAAGTGCGTATCCCGCTCGCTGCTCATCCTTGACGATGTAGAGCCATGCCGCAGCCGCGAAACGCCAGATCACTTCGTCCTTGGAAGCGACGACATCTTCGGCCCGTCCGAACATCTTGCTGTACCAGGCTCGTGCCGCATCGAAGTCTGTGACGGGTATTCCTACGAAGAGGACGTTGACATCAATCATGGTCAGATGATTTCAGTCGTCGCCCTTGCCTGCAGCCCGGGATTGCCGATAGCTACCCGGAGAACTGATGCAGGTAGAACGGGGTGCCCTGATCGTCGGCGCATGGTGATTCAAGCCCGTAGGGCCGCTGCGCTACCTCGCCGGCGTGGCCTCCCGCGACCCGAACCCGGGCGGTGGCCGCCACGATGTCGTTGACCCGGTAGCAGAGGATCACACCTGCGGACGCCGGGCGGCCTTCGGGCTGGGTGGTCATGCCGAGCTGTGGCGTGACACCGGTGACCTGCGCTCCCCCGGCTCGGCCGATGTTGAACGTCCAGCCGAACACGCCGCCGTAGAAGGCGTATGCCGCATCCAGGTCGGGCACCACCATCGTCAGGTACGACACGTCGCCTTCGAACTCCCCGTTGTGGAACTCTCCGTCGGCCGGCGCCGGGTCAGCTGCCGTCGCCGGCATCTGGTGCAGGTAGAACGGGATGCCCTGGTCATCTCGGCCTTCGGCGGCCAGCGCATACGGTTCCTGGTGCGGGTCGGTGACCGTGCCGCCATGCGCACGGACAGCGGCGACAGCCGCGGCGATGTCAGTCACCCGGAAGCCGAGCACGGCGCCGTGCACCCGGCCGCCGGCCGGTTGCTCGTCGCCCCATAGCCCCATCATCGGGACGATGGCGTCGACCTGCGCGCCGTGATCACTACTGCCAGGGCTGAACCGCCACCCAAGCACCGCGCCGTAGAACGCTCGGCCGCGGGCCAGGTCAGGCAGCCCGAGCGTGATGTAGGAAACGTCGCCGTGACGGCCGCCGTTGCGGGGGCGGGTGGTCAGGTCGCTGCTCATGCGGGTCTCCTTCAGGTTGGTGCTTCGTACGGCCGCGGGCGCTTGCCGAGATGTCACCTGTCGAGATGTCACCGCCGCAGTCTCCACCACCATCGCCGACCGGCGCTCGGGTCGCAACGGGATCTCGCCAGTCAGCGCTGGGCATGCGTGCTCGGGGGTGCGCTGCTGGCAGCTGCGCCGCTGGCAGCTGCGCTGCTGGCGGCACGGGAAGAGACGGATTTGTGCGCATGATGAGTGAGGTCCTCGACTGATATGCCGAGGCTGACGCCGACCGCGGCGAGCACACCAACGCAGACAGCCCGCGCCCACGATCGCCGCGAATTGGATGGCTTCGATGGCTCGGTCATACCCTGAGATTGCGACCGTACGCTGTGGCCACGCTGAACGGTTGCCATATGAGCACTGTGGAATGAGCACAGTGGAATGAGCACAGTGGAATGAGCACAGTGGCATCCATCAATCGGGGTGCGGCCGGGTGCCTGCTCTGACCCGCCGGCGCGTGCGTACCAAATCCACGACACCGACCGTCGTACCCAAGGCGATGAAGCACAGCGTGGCGACGGCGGCCGCACCGAGCGCGTCGCTATAGCGGGTGGCAGTCGTACCACCCGTTCGCAGGCTCGCGAAGAACACCGCGCCGATCACCGCCTGGCCGATGGCAAGACCGATGCGCTGCGCCGTCTGAAGCACACCGCCCGCGGTGCTCCCGATCGCCGGGTCGACATCCATCAGCGTCAGCGCCTGATTCGGGGTGATGATCGCACCGGCACCGGCACCCATCACAAACAACGCCGGCGCCAGCACGAGCGCAACGCCCGCCGCGGGCGCGTGGTCCACCAGCACGGCCAGCGCGGCTGCTCCGGCACCAAACGTCAGGGTCGCCGCGACCACCAGAGGACGGCCGACGCGGGTAACCACCCGGCCCGCGAGCGGAGCGGCGATCGCGCTGCCGACCGCGAACGCAGTGACCCCTAGACCGGACTCGACCGCGGTATAGCCGAGTCCCTGCTGGTAATACAACGCCAGCACAAGTGGAAGTCCGGCCATCGCGGGGAAGAAGGTCAGCGCGAGCAGTACGCCCGCGGTGTAGGACGGCACCCGAAACAAGCGGCCGTCGACGAGCGGATCCCGCCGCAAGCGGGTGAGCCGACGTTCCCGTCGGACGAACAGCGCAACCAGGATCACTGCAGGTACGCCCAGCCAGGCCAGCCGCCGATCGTGCAAGGCGTCGTATTGCACCGTCGCGAATAGCACGCAGAAGGTCGCGCCGCCCAGCAAGGCGGCTCCGAGTACGTCCAGACGGTGACGGCCGCGCACCGGGTCGGCGGGCAGCAGCCGCCGGCTGAGCAGCATGACCGCCACCCCGATCGGCACGTTGATGAAAAACACCAGGCGCCAACCCTCGTGCTGTCCACCGAGCGCGATGAGCGCGCCGCCAACGAGTGGTCCCAGCGCGGTGCCGACTCCGACCGTCGTGCCCAGGACGCCGAAGGCGCGACCGCGCTCATTCCCGGGAAACAACTGCTGCACCAGCCCCGACACCTGCGGGTTGATCAGGCCGCCCGCCAACCCCTGCAGCACCCGCGCACCGATGAGCACGGTCGAGGTCGGCGCGAGCCCCGCAAGCATGCTCGTGGCCGCGAAGCTACCCACGCCGACCTGGAACATCAGCCGCCTGCCATGCTCATCGCCGAGCTTGCCGGCCAGCACCGGCACCAGGCCGAACGCCAACGTGTAACCGCTGACCACCCACTGCAGCTCGGACGGCCCGGCCCCAGTGGTTCGACCGATCGAAGGCAACGCGACGTTGGTGACACTCACGTCGAGCAACGTCATGAACAGCGCGCAGCAGCAGGTGAGCAGTGCCAGCCAACGGCGCGGGTCGAGCTCGACCTCCGCACCATCCGGCATGTCCGGCACGCTAGCGGACGTGCCTCAGGGCGCTTCGCCGGCATGATCGAGTCGATGGATCCCGTGACGAGGTTGCCATTCGCTACGGTGGGCGTCGTGACCAGCAGCGAGCCGTTGACTGTGGTCGTGGCCGCCGATCGGGCTGCGATTGCGAGCGTCGTCGCGACCTTCTTTGCCGCGTTCACCTCCGGTCCGGACTGCACCACTCGCCTCGACGCCTTGCGGTCAGTGTTCCTGCCCGGCGCGGTGATCGTCCGGACCTGCGGAGGCGGGCCCGCGGTCTACGGGGTCGAGAGTTTCATTGCGCCCCGGCAGGCGCTGCTTTCCGGGGGATCGCTGGTCGACTTCCGTGAGTGGGAGGTGTCCGGGCGCACCGAGGTGTTCGGCGATATCGCTCAGCACTTCTGTAGCTATGCCAAGGCAGGCGTGCAGGACGGGACGCCCTTCACCGACCGGGGAATGAAGACGTTGCAGTTCGTTCGAACGGCCGCCGGGTGGCGGATCAGCGCCGCGGCCTGGGACGACGAAAGAGACGGCTTGACGATCGAATCGGACTAGAGGTGGCGTATCTCTAGGCGTCAGACCGGATATCGCCAGAAATATCGCGCTGACGGTCCACCAGGAACGATGCGATGGTCTCGTTGAACCATGCGCCGGCGTCGAGCCAGGGATAGTGGCCGCCTCCGGGCAGGGTGACGAGCGTGGAGTTCGGGAACGCTCCGGCGAACTCGGCCACAACGCTCGGAGGGCTGTTCACATCGACCTCTCCAGCGAGCAGAAGTACCGGCGCGCCGAAGGTGGCCAGGGCAGCGCGGGTGGCTTCCGGGTTGAACGCGCCCTGCGCGCCGAAGACGGCGGCCGCCTCGGAGTTGCGCGCCTTCTCCCCGCTCGCGTAATGCTCCTGTGCCACGGCGTCCCACCGACCGTAGGTAAAGGGTGCGACGGCCGCCCAATCACTGTCCGTCGCTTGCCCGGCGTTGATCCGCTCGAAGGCCGCCGACGCCGCCGCGAACCACCGCTCGCCCTCGCGAAGCCGGACGACCTCGCGCCGGGCCTCGCTGGTGGTTGTGATGCCGACAGCGAAGGTGCTTGGTGCTACCAGAACAAGCTTGCCGACGTGCTCGGGGTACCGGGCCGCATACAGCACGGCGATGTTTGCACCCGCGGAGTGCCCGAGCAGGTTCATCCGGTCGAGGCCGAGGTTGTCGCGCATCGCCTCGACGTCGTCAACAAGATGATCGCAGCGGTACGAGGCGGTGTCTGCCGGCGTCGCCGACTGCCCGGTCACGCGGTGGTCGACCAGGATCAGCCGAAGACGCTCCGACAGCCCCCCGAGGTTGCCCAGGTACGCGGAGTCCTGCATCGGGCCGCCCGGCAGACACACCACCGGGGCACCCTCGCCAAGCACGTGGTAGGCGAGTTTCGTTCCGTCATACGCAGTGAGGCCGGGCATGGACAAGACCGTTCCAGCGCAATCTCGACTGCGCAATTGAGGTTCCCGTGGCAGGTACCGGTACGGCTGTCCGCTCGTTGAGTTCAGCCGGTGGCCAGGCTGGCGTGGCCACGCTCGTCACCGCCTGGCTGGCGCCCAATTGGGGTCACGACCCGAGATCCCGACCAGGCGTTGGTATGCCGGCGCGTCCGGCGGAACCTCGACGAGCAGTCCGAAGGCCTTTCCCTCGGCCTCACTGCCCCGGTACTCAGGCACCAGGACCGAGCCCATCCAGTCCGCGCAGCGCTCGGCGAGGTCGGGATCGAGCTCGAGTGCCAGACCAAGCGCCGTAGCCAGGTCCCAGGCGTGCACCGCCATCTCGGCGATCTGCATGTCCTGGAATTCCCGAGGCTCCTGGCCGGGTTCAAGCGTGGCCGGGTCGCGAGCATCACGCCACGCTCGCAGGAGCTCGCGGGAGCGGGTCGCGAACTCCGGTGCCCAATTCGGGGCGACGCTCGCGGACGCCGCGGTGTAGTCCGGCTGGCCGCCCCGGGCGGAGTCGATGAAGTGCGGCAGGTCGGCAAGGACGTGATCGAGCAGAGCCGCCACATCCCAGGACTGGCACGGCGTGGGCAGCGCCGCCTGGTCCGGCCGGACCTGGGTGATCAGCACGCCCATTTGCTCAAGTGCGAGGGCCAGCACGTTTACCGGGTCGGTTGTCATGACGCCATTGTGGACGATGCCTACGACACGTTCGGACCGCGATCGCCCGCACGCTGCGGGTCGACCACTGCCGATGGATTGATGTTCTGGTTCGCGCGGAAGATGTTGTCCGGGTCGTAGCGGTGCTTGACGGCTGCCAGGCGTGGGTAATTCTCTCCATAGGCCGCCCGCACTCGGCCCGGGCCCTCATCGCCGAGGTTGTTGACGTACACACCCTCGAGATGAGGCTGCATTGCATCGAACAACGTCCGGGTCCAGTCGATGTTGCGCGACGAGTCGGTCGCGTCGGGCCACTGCGACAGAATGAGAAAGTCGTACTGCTCGGCCCGATGCGGAAACGCGGTGGCCGACGGCGCCACCCGGCTTGCCGCGCCGTGCATCTGCTGCAGGCTGATACCGCTGGCTGAAGAAGGCATCGTCGTGACAAACCGCATCAGCGTCTCGATCGCGCCGTCGGTCAGATCGCGCAGATAGCCAGACTTCCAATAGTGAAGTCGCCCGGACGGGAAACCTTCATCACCGCCGCTCTGCAGCGCCGTGTACGGCATCGGCTGGATCCAGTCGTCCACCGGCGACTGGAACGTCCGTAACGGGCGCAGCACCTGTTCGCCCTCATCGAGCGGACCGCAATAACAGACCACGATCGACACCATCGGCTCCCCCGCGGAATTCAGCGCGAGCGAGGCGGAGCTAGACAGCTCATCCGGCGCGGCCTTGACGAAATCGTCGTAGAACCGCAGGACTTGCGGCGCCAGGCTCAACGGGTAGCTCAGGCCGCCGGCCAGCACGGTGTCGACGGGGTGCAGTTGATACTCGAAGGAGGTGACGACGCCAAAGTTGCCGCCCCCACCTCGGATGCCCCAGAAGAGGTCCTCGTTCTCCCGCGGGTTGGTCCTCAGCAGCCGACCATCAGCGGTCGCCACCTCGGCAGAGAGCAGGTTGTCGCACGCGAGCCCGTAGCGTCCGTTGAGCCAGCCCAGGCCGCCGCCAAGAGTGAGCCCCGCGATCCCCGTCATGGACACGACCCCGAGCGTTGTTGCCAAGCCCGAAGCCTGCGTGACGCTGTCGAATTCCGCCAACGTCAGCCCGGCCTCGGCGCGAGCGGTCTGACTATGTGGATCAACCGTCAATGCCTTCATGGCGGATAGGTCAAGCATGACCGCGCCGTCGATGACCGCGTTCCCGGCGACGTTGTGCCCGCCCGCGCGCACCGAGAGCGGAAGGTCGTGCTCGCGGGCGAAGGAAATTCCGCGGAGCACATCATCGGCGGCTGCGCACCGGATGACGGCAAGCGGGCGCCGATCGATCATGTTGTTGAACACCGAACGCGAAGAGTCGTAGCCGTCGTCTCCGGGCAAGAGCAGCTGCCCCCGTAGACCACCTCCCAGCGACTCAAGCGCAGAACCCGCCACCCCGCCCATGCCTATGGCCACCGCACACGCCCCTCTCAAACGTCGCCCACCCTCAGCGGGTTGCTGCTGGTGGCCCTCAGCCAATGACGAGCTTCCTCGCTTCCTTCGTCAACAGGAACGCCCTTTGCGCCCCACGAGATGAAAGGGGCGACTGAGCTGGCGGTAGGGGTCTCGTCTGCTGGCTTCGAGTTCGACTGCGGCCATCGCCGCTACCTGCATTGAATCGCTGAGGTCCAACTCGGCTCCACTGAAATCGAGCCAGTCGGTGAACAGCCATACCCCGTACCAGCGCAGTGGCTCCACGCCCTGGCTCTGCATGACTTCGCTGAGGTGCTCCACCGTGTCAGCTCGGGTCGGCACTCCCAGCACCCCAACCTCACCGGTGGCGTCAAACGCCGCCAAGGCGTCGTCCCACCGCCGTTCCAAGGCAGGGCGCACCGCCATCGTCTTGGCGTTCGGGGCCATGATCGAGACCACGCCACCGGCAGCGGCGCACCGGCACAGCTGGTTGACCAACGGCTCGGGTTGCTCGAGGTACCCGAGCACGCCATGGCACAACACAGCGGCGAAGCGTCGACCATTCACCGCCTCGACGGCGTTCTCACCGTCGGCCTGCAAGAGCGTCACCCGTCGCTGGGCCTCACCAGGCAGCCTCTGGAGTCGCTGTTGTGCCTTGTCCAGCATCGCCGGCGATGGATCAAGCAGTGTCACCTCGTAGCCGACTTGGGCCAGCGGAAACGATTGATGGCCCGCACCGCCACCGACATCTAACACCGTGGCCGGTGGCTCGGGCAGATGCTCGAGCAGCTGCTGATGCAACACATACGTGCGCACGCGCCCCTTCACCGATGCATAAGCCTCATCGGCAAATAAGTCAGCCAAACCGGCCCAGGTGTCATCTCCCACCACATCAAGATACGTATGAGCGGACTTGAACGGCGATCCCACGTGTTGGGGATCGCCGCTGGTGAGTTCGCGAATCATGGACTTCACGGTGCGTCGATCGAGGCGATCGCGCACGAGGCAGGCATCACGCAGGCCTACGTGTTCCGGATGGTCGGGACGTAGAATTGCGGTCTCAAACCGGAGGCGCGACATGCTTGGAACGATTGTCTCCATCGCGGCGGGACTCCTCGCCTGCACTGCTCTAGTGGCCTTGTGGGTGTGGACCCGCCGGTCGGAGCGTGACATTGCATACGACAAGCAGGACCGCAGAAAGAACGAGGTCGCCAAGAGCACTCTGGGCAGAATGATTTCCCTTTCACGATCCGGGGCTGCGGGGAACTATTCGGGAACCGAGAACGAATAGTCGCCAGGCCGTCGAGCGTGCGGCTCAGGAGTAGGCCGCGTCATTTTCGCCTTGCGAGCCGATCGCTACAGAGTTCGAGCCGGGGCCGGCTCAGCCACGCAATGGACTTTCGGACAGTGCTGCTTCTGCCTCTTCGAGCAGCACCCGCTGTGCGCGCTCATACAGTGCCTCAGCCTCGGCGCGGGTATTGCCCACGGCGGTGAGACCGACGCGGCCGTGCTCGGTCAAACTGCTGATCATGTGGAACACGATTCCGGCCTGCCGGGCCTGGTGAAAGTGCAGCCCATTGCGGGCGACCACGTCGAACAGGTCCGCGATCGACAACGCCCGCAGCCGTTCTGATTCCAGGTGGTCCGTGGCCACGAGGTGCTTCTCGCCGCCAGTGGAGGTGATGAATAGGGCGGTCTGCGGGTCATAGCGACCGTCGGTGAGAAACTGCAGAGTTAGGAACGGGTGCGTCGTTCCGCCCTTTCGGAGGTTGAGTTCGATGGCGTAGGCCGACCAGGTTCGATCCGCTGATTGGACCGCAACGAAGTCGAATGCGAACCGTCCGATGACCCCCAGTGAAACCAGGCGTTCTGCTACCGCGGTGGAGTAGTGGCTGATAGCCCGGGCGTAGCCGGGGTCGGCCGGGAACATGCATCCGAGGTAGCTCTGACCACTCGGGCCTCCCAACAGCTGATCGTGCGTGGAGAGGAGTTCGACCGTGCCCTGCGGGGTGATCCGCAACTGGACACTCGGGCTGCGGAACTCCTGCCCGACGATGCGCTCCTCGACGATGCCTCCCTCGGCGAACTTGGCCAGGTACACCTCCCGCGGGATGGAGGGTGATTCCAGCTCCAGGTTGCGGACCCGCTCGATTACTTCTGCGCGCTCGGCTGAGTAGCCTGGTGCCGGCAACCCGCGCAGGTCCACCCGCGAGTTACCGGCGCCGGATACGCCCTCGTCCAACTTCACGATGACCTCTGTAATGGTTGGACGCTCTCGTCGCATTCCTACGATTGCATCGGCGACATCGTCAACGCTGTGCAGGTTCTCCGCGCCCAAGGGGTGCGGTATTCCGACTTCGGCGAACAATTTCCGGCAGCCGCTTTTGGTTCCCAGGTCTGCCAGTCGGGGATCTGCCCCGTACATCGGAATGCCGAGTGAGATGGCGACGTCGCGTTCGACGTCGGTGGTGTTGTACGGGATGAGGTGCGAGCGGTGCGGGTTCGGGATCTGAGCCGCGATTCGGGCCAGTAGCCGAGGCCGGGCCAGCAGCTTTTCACTGAGCGAGGCTGATGATGAATCACCCACTGAGATAAGGGATAGCCGAGACCGCACATGGCTGGGGATTACGCCTGGGAGCAGCGCCAGGTAGTACTCGACGATCTGCGGATCGATCGGCATGGAGGTTACGTAGATCATCCGCAATTGGGGCTGGCGGAGTAGCAGCAGCAAGAACAGAAAACGTTCCTCGAACGCCTGGTTCATGCTTCCGGACGGCTCGACCGCGTGGTCCAGGCTGATCGAGGGAATCACGACGACGCTTTCGTCGGCATGGTTGAGTCGCATTGCGGCCCAGACATCCGGCATCCGTCGCTGGAGTTGATCGAACTGTTCGTACCGGGCGGTCTCGCTGAGCTGGGACAGGGTCAGCGGCTTGTCGAGGACCTCGGTGTGCGGCATGCCGCTCATGGGGTCAGCCGCGCTTCGTTGAGACCCTTCACGTCGTGGGCTCGCACCGGATGACTGAATCCGCGCAGCGCCAGCTCGCCGATGTCGGTGCCGACCGCCATCTCGTCGACGGCTGAGAATACCCGCTGGGTGACCAGGATCTGCCAGGGCTGCGCCTCCGCGCACAGCCGGGCGGCCAGGTTGGTCACGCTGCCGCTCGCAGCGTAGTCGTAGCGTCCCTCAAAGCCGATCCGCCCGAGGGTCGCAAAGCCCTGGGCGACGCCGATCCCGAAGGCTAGATTATGACCGCGCCGGGCCCAGGCGCCGCTGAGCTCGCGGATCCTGGTGCGCATCGCGACCGCCATCCGGACTGCGCGCAAGGGCGCATCCGCACACGGCAGCGGATCGTTGAAGAACACCATCATCCCGTCGCCGGTGAACCGTTCCAGCGTCCCTTCGAAACGGAACACGAGATCTCCGAGGGCGCCGTGGTATTCGCGGAGCACCGTCATGAGCTCTTCCGGTTCGGTCGCTTCGGCAAAGGCGGTGAACCCGCGCAGGTCGCAGAACACCACTACGATCTCGCGGCGATGGCTGTCCAAGAAGGACTCATCGCCGGAGTCGAGGATCAGCTCCGCGATCTGCGGTGCCAGGAACCGCCTGAGCCTGCCGACCTTCTGCAATTCTGCGACCTGCGCAGCGACCCGCTCCTCCAGTTCGCGATTCCACGTCGCGAGGTCCTCGGCCTGCCGTTGGACGAGGTCGTGATAGCGCTTTACCTTGGCCAACGAGGCGACCCTCGCGAGCAACTCTGCCTGGTTGAAGGGTTTCGTGACGAAGTCGTCGGCGCCACTCTCGATGGCGCGCAACTTCTCTTGATCTCCGCTGGCGGTGATCATCACCACGGGCAGGAAGGCAGTCGCTGAATCGGCCCGAATCTTGCCGCACACCTCGTAGCCGTCCATGCCCGGCATCACGATGTCGAGCAGAACCAGATCGATCGGCGATGCCTTCAGCGCAACAAGGGCCTCCTCGCCCGACCCGGACGTGATCACCCGATAACCACGAGGGGACAGCACCGCGTCCAACAGCCGAAGGTTGGTTGGCTGGTCGTCCACGACGAGGACCGTCAGTTCGTCCGTCACGTCACGACCTCCCGTCCAGGAACTCGTTGACCTGACTGGGGAAAGCCCGCACGCTGATCGGCTTCTCCACGTAACCGTCGAAGCCCGCGGCAAAAGCGCGCTCCTTGTCCTCGCGCATCGCGAACGCGGTGACGGCAACGACTGGGATGTGATGCTGTTCGCACGCGCGCAGCTGTCGCAGGGTTTCGGTGCCGTCGATACCGGGCAACTGCAGGTCCATCAGGACGAGGTCGGGTTCGCAGCGGGTCGCAGCCTCGATGCCTTCCTCCCCCGTGCGTGCCTCGACCACTTCGTACCCGGCGTACTGCAGCACATCGCGGACCAGCTTGAGATTCTTGGAGTTGTCCTCGATTACCAGGATCAGGGCACTCATGACACCTCCAGCGTGTGAGCTGGGCCGGCGGCACCGGCACCGGCATCCACCCCGACCCGGGACAGAGCTGCGAGCAGACCATCGCGGCTTACCGGCTTCGTCAGATACTCCGCGGCGCCCATGGCCAGGCCACGCGACCGTTCATCCACGATCGAGATCACAATGACCGGGATATCGGCGGTCGCCCTATCCGCCTTGAGAGCAGCAAGCAGATCCCAGCCGTCCATGCCCGGCAGCCGGAGGTCCAGCAGAACCGCGGCGGGCAGATGCCGGCAGACCCGCGCCAGTCCGTCCTCACCATCACGCGCCTGCACAACTTCGATGCCGGT
>DASXHV010000153.1:0-11294 GCA_036488285.1 Jatrophihabitans sp.
CCCTTGTCGGCCACCTCCCCGGAAGAAAAGTGGGTGCGCGAGGCGTCTGTACTCATCGGCAACTCCAGGTTCCGGGCCTGATCGAACTACCTCCAGCGCATGGCTGGCACAGTAAACGTACCTCGCGTGATGATCTGCTACCTGCGTTTGCCGCCCTCGACACGCGCTGTGGGCAAAGAGGAAAGTGGAAGAAATTCTCGCAAGTCAGCCTTCCCCGGGCGCGTCGAGAGATCGCTGCGCGCGCTGCGGAGCATCGGCGTCGCTCTTGCCTGCCTCGTCGACGAAGCTGTCACCAATAGTGCCGGCAAGACCGTTGCGAACCGAGTCGAGCAAGGCCATCCCCTGACCGGCCAACGACGCCACCACGCCGCCCAATCCGTCCGCGCCGTTGAGGACGGTCAGATTCGCGCCCTGCAATCCCTCCGCTGCAGCGCGAAGCATGTCCGGGAGTTGCTCGATAACTCGCTGATCCAAGGCGATTCGGTCCTGCGCAGCGGCAGCTTCTGCCGACAGTTTGGTCGCGTCGGCCTGCGCCCGGGCCAGGGTGATGATCCGTTCCGCTTCGGCCTGCGCCGGTTTGACCACCTCGGCGATGAGTTCGGCCTCGCGTAGTTCGGCATTCTTCTGCGCGACGAGGGACCGTTCCACCAGCACGGCCTGCTGTGCCTGCGCGGCGGCAAGCGGTCCGGCCTGGGCCGCCTTCTGCTGAGCCTGATCGATCTCGGCCTGGTACTGCGCCCGGGCTACCGCGGTTTGCCGGGCGTACTCGGCTTGGTTGCGGGCACTCTCCTGTTGAGCCATCGCGCTGGCCTGATCGGCGGCAGCCTGCGCCACGTGAGCTGCCTGGTTGACCGCTGCCTGGTGTGGCGCTGCGAGGGCCTGGATATATCCGACGCCCCGGTCATCGATGCTGCTGATCTGCAGCGAATCGACCGCCAGTCCGATCTTTCCCATCTCGCCCTTGCTTGCGTCCAGGATCGCCTCGCCGAGCGTTTGCTGCTCTCGGATGATGGCCTCAACGGTCATGCTGCCGATGATGCTGCGCAGATGGCCGCTGAAGATTCGTCCTACCAACGTTGCCATTTGTGATTGATCGCCCTGGAACCGTCGCGCGGCCGCGGCGATGGATTCGTGGTCGTCGCCGACCTTGAACGCGATCACTGCCTGCACGGCGAGCGTCAGTCCCTGCTTGGTGTAGCAGTCTTCGATCACCTCGGCTTCCTGCATAGCCAGTGTCAACGTCGAGGCGCGAGAAACGATCGGCATCACGAACACGCCGTGACCGGTTACGATCTTGAACTGCAATCCCGTCTCGCCGCGCTGCTTCTTTCCACTGATGAGCAAGGCCTCGTTGGGCGCAGGAACGCGATATCCGAACATTTTCAGAACCCTTCATGTGGGCCGACGACATCGGCGATGCCCAATCCCGGTTGATCCCATGGCTCGACGTCGAGTTGGCGCGAGCCTCTGTTGTTGATGACGAGTACCTGCTGACCCACGGCGAGAGGCTCGCGATGGTAGGCGATGTAGTAGTGCGGCAGTCCTTCGACGACCACCCGCACCTCCCCGGGTAGGTCACCGCCACGAACTGGCGTGGTCACGATGCCGACGCACCCGACCAGGGCAGTTTCGCTCATACCTGCTATCTAACAGGCCCGCCAAGGCGACCGGGTTGATTCGGGCTTTCGATATGAACTCATAGGTTGTCGCTCGGCTGGCTCGGGGAGGCCATCGCGCCATGCTCCGACGAGCGGGCTTCTGACATCGCATAGCCGCCGGAGGCGACCGCAGCGACCCCGATTACACCCAAGGCGGTGGCCAACACCATCAGCGCGCCCGCGACGTCGGTGCCGGCGTCCGCAGCGTCGTCCACGAACACCCGAGCGAGTCCAGTGCAGCTGATGTGCACCGGACCGGTGCTAGCGGCCTGGAAGGTAGCGAACTCGGTGAGATCTCGCGGGTCGTCCTTGGTCGACTGGATGCTCAGCTGCGTCTCGACGCCGGTGGGGTCGGTGGCGTGGCAGTTCAGTGCGGCGCCAGTCGTCAACAACCCCAACTTGGTCAACGCAGCGACACCGCCCGGCGCCGACAACTGATAGACCTTGCCCGCTGTGAGCTGATAGGTCGCAGGGGGTATCGCGCCCTTGTCATAGGCATGGCGCTGGCCAGCGGCAAGCACCCGGGATCCACCGAAGGCAACCAGCCCCAGCAACAGCACAACGACACCTGCGCCGAACCGCGCGGCGGGGGCCAGCCGCGGCCGTCGCGCAACCGAAGACCGCGGCGCGCCGGAGTAACCCGCGCGGTGCGGTTCAGGTCGTTCGATGTCGGCCATCTCCCAGATCCTCTCGTACGGCACGATGGACGTCTTGTGCGAGTTCTGATGGTGTCATGGGAGTTCCCGCCGGTCATCGTCGGCGGGCTGGGTCGTCATGTCTCAGATCTGGCTAACGCGCTGTCCGAGCAAGGCCACGACGTCCGGGTATTGACCAGAGGTACTGCCCGGCACTCAGTCACAGAGTCTGTCGATGGCGTGCCGGTGACCAGGGCCGCCGACGACGAGCTTGACATCGGTCTGGCCGCCGAATCGATCCTCGCCTGGACGCAGGCGTTCGAACATGCGCTGATCCGCGCCGGTCTGCAACTGCTCGATGCCTGGCGGCCCGACGTCATTCACGCCCATGACTGGCTGGTGGCTCAGACCAGCCGCACCCTGCAGGGGCGGTGTGGCGCTCCGCTCGTCGTCACGATGCACGCCACCGAATACGGTCGCCAGCAGGGCTGGCTCCAACAGCCGGTGCCGCGTGCCATCCATTCGGTCGAACGATGGCTGTGCCGTCGTGCCGACCGCGTCATCGCGTGCTCGCGATTCATGGCTGACCAGGTCGCGGCCATCGTCGACCTTGCTCCCGGTTCAGTGGCCATCGTCGGCAACGGCATCGATCCCGCGCAGTGGAAGCCGGCCGGAGCCGACATCGAGGCGGCCCGCCGCCGGTACCTCACGGACGGGGCCACCGGCCCGTTGATTGCCTTCGCCGGCCGGCTCGTGCATGAGAAGGGCTTGCAGGAACTCATCAAAGCCTTGCCCCTGCTGCGTCCGGACCATCCCGGTCTGCGCGCCGTCGTCGTCGGACGAGGGCCGGACGAGGACGATCAGCGCGACCGGGCGCATCGCTACCAGGTCGCCGACCTGATCAGCTGGCCCGGATTCCTGCGCACCGCCGAACTCGCGGCGGTTCTCGGTGCCGCAGACGTCGTCGTGGTGCCTTCGTTGTACGAACCGTTCGGCATGGTCGCGTTGGAGTCCCAGGCCGTCGGAACGCCGGTCGCGGTCTCAGACACCGGCGGCCTGCGCGACCTGGTGGCCGACGGGCGCACCGGAGTTCGATTCGCGTCGAAGAATCCGGCCGCGATAGCCGATGCCGTCCGAACGCTGCTGGCCGATCCTGCGCGCACTGCGACGATGGCGGCCACCGCGCGCGATCACGCCCGGACTCGATTCAGCCATGCGTCGGTGGCATCCCGGGTCGCTGAGATCTACTCCTCGGTCCAGAATGCGCCGTCCAGCACTCGCTGAAGCTGCTCGGTGTGCGGGGCAAGGTCCATGCCACGCTCGGCTATCCAGTCGTCGGAGTAATACGTCTGGAGATAGCGCTCGCCGTTGTCGCAGATGAGCGTGACGATCGAGCCCGAAACACCGGCCGCACGCATCCCGGAGGCAACCCGCAGCGCGCCGACGAAATTCGTTCCGGTGGAGGCTCCGACCCGTTTGCCCAGTGCCTGCTGGAGCAACCGCATCGCTGCGATCGAGGCCGCATCGGGTACTGCGATCATCCGGTCCACCACATCACCGACGAAGCTCGGCTCGACACGAGGCCTTCCGATGCCTTCGATACGGGAACCCTTGCCGGTCACGACCTTGTCACTGTTGGCCTGCCAGCCAGGCAGGAACGCCGAGTTCTCCACGTCCACGACACACAGCCGGGTCGCCAGCCGTCGGTAGCGGATGTAACGCCCGATGGTTGCCGACGTCCCACCGGTACCGGCGCCGACGACGACCCACTCCGGCACCGGGTGCCGTTCCAGGGCCAGCTGGGCAAAGATCGACTCGGCGATGTTGTTGTTGCCACGCCAGTCGGTGGCCCGTTCGGCAAAGGTGAACTGATCGATGTAGTGGCCGTTGCAGTCAGCGACCAGTCGGGCGGCCTCCGAGTACACGGTGTTCGGGTCCTCGACGAGATGGCAGCGGCCACCTTCGCGTTCGATCAGCGCGATCTTTTGCTCCGACGTCGATCGCGGCATCACCGCCACGAACGGCAGTCCGAGCATCCGAGCGAAGTACGCCTCGCTGATCGCGGTCGATCCGGATGACGCCTCGACGACGGTAGTGCCCTCGCGCAGCCAGCCGTTGGCGAGGGCGTAGAGGAACAGCGATCGGGCCAGGCGGTGCTTCAGCGAACCGGTGGGGTGAGTGGATTCGTCCTTGAAATACAGGTCGATCCCCCAGTCAGTTGGTAGCTCGAACCGGACCAGGTGGGTGTCCGCCGACCGGTTGGCATCCGCCTCGACCTTGCGCATCGCCTCGTCGCACCAGGCACGGGCGCTGCGCGAACTGCGGTCGAGATCAGTCATCGTCGGCGTCCCTCACCCTCGTCGGCACTCTGATCGGCATCGGCGATCAGTGTGGCAGCCGGCTGGACATCGACGGCACGGGCATCGGCAGCGGCGGAATGCTCATCCCGCCGACTGCGCAACACCCGGGCCGGCACGCCCGCGGCAATCGAGTACGCAGGCAGATTCCGGGTGACGACGGCGTTGGCCGCAACCACGCTCCCTTGCCCGACAGCGGAGCCGCGTACCACGGTGGCTTTGGTGCCGAGCCACACGTCGGCACCGATGCGCACCGGCGACTTGGCGATGCCCTGATCCTTGATCGGCACGTCGGCGTTGTCGAAGATGTGGTCGAAGTCGGCGATGTACACCATGTCGGCGATGATGGACGCCGCCCCGACGCTGACATCGAGGTAGCAGTTCACGACGTCATGCCGGCCGAACACCACCTTGTCGCCGATCTGCAAGGTGCCCTCGTGGCAGCGCAGCGACGTCCCGTCGCCCAGATGCACCCAGCGACCAAGAATCAGCCGGCCGTAGCCGGGCCGCGCATAGAGCTCGACGCCCCTGCCGATAAAGACGAAACCTGCCGTGGTGATGTGCGGGTTGGCGATCCTGAAGCGCAGGAAGCGCCAGTACCGCAACAGATACCACGGTGTGTACGCGCGGTGTTCGAGCACCCACCGCAGGCTGGCGAGGGTGACGAATCGAGCTTGTCGCGGGTCTCTCGAGGTCGCTCGCCAGGCCCGCCACCGGTCGAACATGATCAGTTGGTGGTGGCGATCCGCGGGTACAGGATCTGATCGACCAGGTCGGCGGCCCGCTGGCACAACCAGGCGGCGCCGGCCTCCGTCAACTCCTCGACGGAGCCGTAGCCCCAGAGCGCGCCCGCGCAGGCGATCCCGTGCGCGGCGGCACCCAGGACGTCTTGGCTACGGTCGCCGACCATCAGGACTGTGCCCGGATCGGGGTTGCCCAGTCGGTCGAGCACCGCGCCGATCACGAGCGCCTTGGAGTCGCGCTGCCCGTCCAGGGTGTCGCCGCCGATCGTCTCGAAGTGACCGGCCAGACCGAGATGTCCCAGGATCTCGGTGGCATGCTGCTCGGGCTTGCTGGTCGCGACCGCAAGTCGAATACCCTTGTCCGACAAGGCCTTCAAGACTTCTGCGATGCCATCGTAGACGGAGGTTTCGAACATCCCGCCATCGTCGACGTAATGCCGGCGGTACGCCGCGACCGCCTCCTCGACGCGATCCTTGCCGACCAGTGGCGGCAAGGTGTGCCAGAACGGAGGACCGAGCAGCGAACGTGCTGTCGGCTCGTCCAGCCATGGCAGGCCAAGGTCGGCGAAAGCTGCCTCCAGGCAGCGGAGAATGCCGGGCGAGGAGTCGCTGAGCGTGCCGTCGAGATCGAACAGCACGGTGTCATAGATCGCGTGCGGGTTTGCTGCCGGCTCATTCATTCCGGCTTCGTCCCGGTGATTTCCAGGTTGTAGAACAGCCCGGCGGGCACCACTCTGGCCAACAGGTTCGAGTCGGCCGCATGCAGTCTCTTCCACATGCTGAAAGCGAAGTTCGCCCACCCGAATCCGAGCTTGCCTGGCGGCACGGCCGCCTCGAAGGTACGGACCGGCCAGCCGAACCATGCCGCGGTGAGTTCGTCGGTGCGGCTCTGAACGTCGATCGCTCCGGACCGCAACGCGGTTCGTCGTAGCTCGCCGGGGTCGAAGGTGTGGATGTCCACGACCGCCTCCAGCGCTGCTGCCCGAGAGGATTCGTCCAGCTCGGCCTTGGGCCGCGCCCATTGCCGCAGCTTGGGCAGCCGGGTCACGCGGGTGGTCGCCCACCAGGTGAATCGCGACAGCCGTCGCGCCACGATGTCGCCGTATCTCGTCGGTTCACCCGCGAAGACGAAGCGGCCACCCGGTTTGAGAACTCGAAGCACCTCGCGCAGGGCCTGCTCCACATCGGGAATGTGGTGCAGCACCGCATGCCCGACCACCAGATCGAAACTGTCGTCGGGGTACGGGATCGACTCGGCGTCGGCCACTCGCCCCTCGATGTCCAATCCCAGCTTGGCGGCGTTGCCAGTGGCGACCTCGACCATGCCCGGACTCAGATCCGTGACATGCCCGGACTCGATGACGCCGGCCAGTTTGAGGTTCAGCAGAAAGAATCCGGTGCCGCAACCCAGCTCCAGCGCCGAGGCGTACGGCCAGCCATCCGTGCCCGCGACGTGACTGAAGCGGTCCCGGGCGTAATCGATGCACCGTCGGTCGAAGCTGATGGACCACTTCTCGTCATAGCTGCCCGATTCCCAGTCGTGGTACAGGACATTGGCGAGTTTCGGATCGCGCCAGGCCGCCTCGACCTGTTCGGCGGTGGCATGGGCACGAGGCTGGGCATGCGCCTGCGGCGCGGCTGCGGTCGTCATCAGTTTCCTACGAACTCGGCCTTGCCCGGTCCGTTCTCGATGAACGATTGGATGCCTCGCTGCTTGTCCTCGGTGGCGAACAGACTGGCGAACAAGTGGGATTCCAGCTTCAGCCCGGTTGACAGGTCGCTGTCGAGTCCTTGCTGGATAGCGGCTTTGGCGGCACGCAGAGCCAGCGACGGGCCGGCAGCGAACTTGGCCGCCATCGCGTGCGTGGTGCTGAGCACCTGATCGGCCTCCACGACGACGTCGACCAGGCCGATCTCGTGCGCCTCGGCAGCGTCGACGATCCGGCCGGTGTAGATCAGGTCCTTGGCCTTGGAAACCCCGACCAGGCGCGGCAGCCGCTGGGTGCCTCCCATTCCCGGGATGATCCCGAGCAGGATCTCCGGCTGACCCCATTTCGCGGTGTCGGCGCTGATGCGGAAGTCCGCGGTCATGGCCAGTTCGCAGCCGCCGCCGAGCGCAAAGCCGGTCACCGCTGCAATCACCGGCTTGGGGATCTGTGCAACCGAGTCGATCGAGCTCATGACCTCCTCGGCCCGCCGGGTGATGTCCTGCGGCGACATGGTGTGGAACTCCTTGACGTCCGCGCCTGCCACGAAGACCTTTTCGCCACCCCACAGGATGACCGCCCGGATGTCGTCGCGCCGGCTGCACTCCTCGGCGGCTGCACGCAGCTCTTGCTGCACCTGAGTGTTCAACGCGTTGACCGGCGGCCGATCGATCCGGATGGTGCCGACCGCGCCTTCGACCTCGAGGTGGACAAGTTCGCTCATGCGCCGGAGCCTACCTACTCGCCGGTACACCACGATTCGGGCGTCACTGTGCCCTGGCGTAGAAGCGGCCGGCGTCGTTGTCCACCGACAAGGCAAGCCCGAACGCCTCGGACAGGTTCTGCGAGGTGAGCACGTCGTTGATCAGACCTTGGCTGACGACCTTGCCGTCCCTGAGCAGCATCGCGTGGCTGATGCCGAGCGGGATCTCCTCGACGTGGTGGGTCACCAGGATCATCGTCGGCGCATCCGGATCCGCGGCAAGCTTGGCCAGTCGGCGGAGCAGATCCTCACGACCGCCCAGGTCCATCCCGGCGGCAGGCTCGTCCAGCAGCAGCAATTCGGGGTCGGTCATCATCGCCCGGGCGATCTGCACCCGCTTGCGCTCCCCCTCGCTCAGCGTGCCGTAGCTGCGCTCGGTCAGGTCGCCCACTCCGAAGCGAGCCAGCAGCATCCGGGCCCGCCGGACATCGAGGCGACCGTAGGCCTCCCGCCAGCGCCCGATCACGGCGTAGCCGGCCGAGACAACCACGTCCAACACGTTCTCGCCGCCAGGAATGCGCTGGGCCAGTGCAGCTGAGGCCAGCCCGATGCGGGGCCGTAGTTCGAACACGTCGACTGCCCCGAGCTGCTCGCCCAGAACACCGACGGTGCCCGCGCTGGGATGCATCGTGGTCGCCGCCAGTTGGAGAAGCGTCGTCTTGCCGGCGCCGTTGGCCCCCAGGATCACCCAACGCTCGTCGTCCTCGACGGTCCAGTCGATGCTGTCGAGCAGCAGCTTGGAGCCACGCCGGACACTCGCCTGCCGCATTTGCAGGATCGCGTCCGGATTCAATTCATCTTCTGGTGCTGGCACTGCCCCATCCAACCGCATCTTCACCTCGGACGATCTCCGACATAGCCGTTTGTACAGCGTAGGGTGCCGATTCGATGGAACCCGCAACCGATCTCAGCCAAGCCCTGGCCCGCCGTCTCAGCCCGAGCGGCACACCTAGTGGCGAGCCTGTCGCGTGGCCGGGCCGGCCCTTTCCGGTTGGGGCAACCTGGGACGGCGAGGGCACCAACTTCGCGATCTGGTCACCGAGCGCGACTGCTGCCCAGGTGTGCCTGTTCGACTCCGCGGGCGCCGAGCATCGCGTCGGTCTCGTCGAGCGAGCGTTTCACATCTGGCACGGATATCTACCGGGTATCAATCCCGGCCAGCGCTATGGCTACCGGCTGAGCGGACCGTACGACCCGGCCAGCGGGGAGTTCCACAACCCGGCGAAACTGCTGATCGATCCGTACGCGAAGGCCATCGAGGGCGACTTCGTCGACGACCGCGCCTGCTACGGCGAAAACGACCTGGACTCGGCGCCCTTCGTGCCACGGTCGGTGGTGGTGCTCGATGGTTTTCCGTGGGGCGGGGACCGGCGACCGAAGACACGGTGGGACGACACCATCATCTACGAATTGCATGTGAAAGGCTTCACCGCGCGGCATCCGGAGATTCCACCGGACTTGCGCGGCAGCTACGCCGGGCTCGCGCACCCGGCGGCCATCTCCTACCTCAAGGATCTCGGCGTCACCGCCGTCGAGCTGTTGCCGGTGCATCACTTCGTCACCGAACCGGCTCTGCAGAAGCGCGGCATGAAGAACTACTGGGGCTACAACTCGATCGGTTTCTTCGCCCCGCATGCCGCCTACGCCACCCACACCGGACGCCTGGGCGGCAACCAGGTGCGGGAGTTCAAAGCGATGGTGCGGGCCATGCACGACGCAGGCATCGAAGTGATCCTCGACGTCGTCTACAACCACACCGGTGAGCTCGCACCGGACGGTCCGCTCCTGTCCTTCCGCGGCATCGACAACCGCAGCTACTACCGGCTCAACCCCGACGATGCGTCCAAGTACACCGACTACACCGGCTGTGGCAACACCCTTGACGTCCGGATTCCCACTGTGCTGCAGCTGGTGATGGATTCGCTGCGGTACTGGGTGACCGAGATGCACGTAGACGGCTTCCGTTTCGACCTGGCCTCCGCCCTGGCACGTTCGTTGCACGACGTGGACAAGCTGTCCTCGTTCTTCGACACCATCCACCAGGACCCGGTCATCAGCCAGGTGAAGCTGATCGCCGAACCGTGGGACATCGGCGACGGCGGTTACCAGGTCGGCGAGTTCCCGCCGCTCTGGACGGAGTGGAACGGCAAGTACCGCGACACGGTAAGGGATTTCTGGGCCGATGGCGCCGGCGGCGTGCGCGATCTTGCCTATCGATTGACCGGCTCGTCGGATCTGTATGCCGATGACGGCCGGCTGCCGTTCGCGTCGATCAACTTCGTGACCGCTCATGATGGATTCACCCTGCGCGATCTGACCAGCTACCAGCACAAACACAATGAGGCCAACGGCGAAGGCAACCGCGATGGCACCGACGACAACCGTTCGATCAACTTCGGCGTCGAAGGAGACACCGACGACAAGTCGACTCTCACCTTGCGGGTGCGTCAGGTGCGCAGCCTGCTGACCACGTTGTTGCTGTCCACCGGGGCGCCGATGCTGGTGGCCGGTGACGAGCGATGGCGTACCCAGCGCGGCAACAACAACGCCTACTGCCAGGACAATGAGATCTCTTGGCTGGACTGGTCGCCCAGTGATGTCGCAGACGACTTGCTGGAGTTGACCAAGCGCCTGATCGCGCTGCGAAAGGCCTCGCCGGTGCTGCGTCAGCGGGCATTCTTCGAGGGCCGTCCGGTCGAGGGCGGCGACGGTTGCAAGGACATCGCCTGGTTCCATCCCGCCGGTCATGAGCTCGACAACGACGACTGGTTCGACACCACGCTGAACACCATCGGTATGTATCTGGACGGTCGCGGGTTGCGGCACCGGGGTAGTCGCGGCGAGCTGATCATCGACGACTCGTACCTGCTGATCCTGCATTCCGGTGATGTCGCGGTGGATTTCACGATGCCGGCATTGCCCTGGGCCACCAGTTACGAGGTCGTGGTGGACAGCACGGAGCCCGCCGGCGACGACGGGGCGACCTCGAGGATCGATGCCGGAACGGCGATCACCGTCGAAGCGCGTTCGGTGCTGCTGCTGCGGGTGGACCGTGGCTGAACTCGATACCGACAGCATCGGCGGCCAGGGCCGGATCGCGATTCGCCCGGTCATCGAGCAAGACCTGACGCTGTTCTATGAGTTCCAATCCGATCAGGCCTCGGCGGCGATGGCCGGCTTCACGTCACGAGATCGCGACGCCGACCGGGCCCATTGGCACCAGATCATGGCCGACGACTCCGCACGGACGTTTGCGGTGACCTACGACGACGTCGTGGTGGGCAACGTGGTCAGCTGGGGCGACGAGGGCGAGCGTGACCTGGGCTACTGGATCGACGCCCGGTACTTCGGACGAGGCATCGCGACCGAAGCGGTCCGGTTGTTTCTGAACATCGAGACAACCCGGCCGCTGTTTGCCCATGTGATGAAGAC
>DASXHV010000163.1:0-21146 GCA_036488285.1 Jatrophihabitans sp.
TCAGTAGAGACGTGGATCAGCGGGATGCCTGCCCGAGCCGCAGCCGCGGCGAGAACGGCCGGACCGGTGGCATTGGCCTGGTAGGCGGTCTCCTCATCCGCCTCGGCCTTGTCCACGGCGGTGTAGGCGGCGGCATTGACGATCACGTCAGGACCGAAGTCAGTAACGGTCGCCTGTACCGCCGCCGAGTCGGTGATGTCGAGTTCGTCGATGTCGATGGCGTGCACGACATCGTCGGGCGTGAGTGCCAACGCCTTCTGCAGGTCAGTACCCAGCTGACCCTTGGAACCGGTGATCAGCCAGCGCTTCGGTTCACTGCGATGCTCACTCATCTCGGTCTGGGCTCCTAGACCTTCTCGATGTGGGCGACTTCGGCTCGCTCCTTGAGCGGCTCCCACCAGTCGCGATTGTCCTTGTACCACTGGACGGTCAGGGCCAGGCCCTCTTCGAAGGTGACCTGCGGGGCATAGCCGATCTCGGCGGTTTTGGAGTAGTCCACCGAGTAACGCAGGTCGTGACCGCCACCGCGCGGGTCGACGATCGGCTGCACGAAGGACCAGTCCCGGCCGGTCGCTTCGAGCAGCTTCTCGGTCAGCTCCTTGTTCGACAGCTCTCGCCCGCCGCCGATGTTGTAGAACTCCCCGGCCTCGCCGTTCTCCACCACGAGCTGGATGCCGCGGCAGTGGTCTGCGACGAAGAGCCAGTCGCGAACATTCGCGCCCTCGCCGTACAGCGGCACCTTCTTGCCGTCCAGCAGGTTCGTGACGAACAGCGGGATGACCTTCTCAGGAAAGTGGTACGGCCCGTAGTTGTTGGAGCAGCGGGTGATCGAGATGTTCTGTCCGTAGCTCTTGGCGTATGCCCGTGCGATCAGGTCGGAGCCGGCCTTGGCCGCCGAATACGGCGAATTGGGCTCCAACAAATGATCCTCGGCCCAGGAGCCCTCGTCGATCGAGCCGTACACCTCGTCGGTGGAGATGTGCACGATCCGTCCGACGTTGTGCCGCAGCGCCGCGTCGAATACCTGCTGCGCGCCCAGAACGTTGGTCTGGATGAAGTCGGCGGCACCGGTGATGGAGCGGTCGACATGCGACTCGGCGGCGAAGTTGACCAGCACGTCGTGGCCCGGCAAGGCAGCATCCAGATCGGCAGCGCTGCAGATGTCGCCCCGTACGAAGGTGTAGCGCGGGCTGTCGGACACGGCGGCCAGATTGGCCAGATTGCCGGCGTAGGTGAGCTTGTCGAACACCGTCACCTCGGCGCCCGAGAACGCCGGATACTCGTCGTTGAGAAGAGCCCGTACGTACTGGGACCCGATGAACCCGGCTCCGCCGGTCACGAAAACACGCATGGCGTGCATGGTCCCACATCGGGCATCCAGGCCCGGGTGGCCCAGCGGCCGCACCACCCGAATGCCAGAGCCTGCGGGAGTTCGGGTCGCCGGAAGTGCGCTGCATGCCGCGGCGTGCAGGTCCGATTTGTCGGGCATGAAGCGCACGCTGACCTGGCGCACAGCTATTCGCGGGTAACATTTCCCAGTGCCTTCGAATCACAACGGCCCTTCCGAGCCCGGCTTCGGAGACCTGCCACCCGAGTTCGATCCGCGCCGCGGACGCTCCGCGCGCCGGTCCCAGGGTGCCTCATCCGGCGGGTCAACTCCGCCCGCCGGCCGTTCTGCGCTGCCGCCGGAATTGGACCCTCGGGGACGGCGGCACGCTCGAGCGGAAAATCGCCAGGGCGGCGGCAGCCAGGCGGGTCGAGCCGCGGCCGATCGCAGCACGCCACGGGTGTCGCGCAGCCAACGTCGGGCAGCCGAACGCAAGTCGTCGGATCTGAAGTCCGGACTCGCAATCGGCGGCCGCATCGCGTGCGCCATTCTGTCGCTCGTCATCCTGCTCGGCAGCGGCTGGGCGTGGGCCACCTACCGGAACTTCACCACGAACATCAAGCGTGTGAACGCGATCAGCAACGACTCGTCGGCAGCCCAGAAGAACATCGACGGCACCGATCAGAACATCCTCATCGTCGGCAACGACGACCGGGACACGGCTACCAACGCCGAACTTGCCCAGCTCGGAACCACCCGGGACGGTGGAAGCTACAACACCGACACCATGATGCTGATGCACGTTCCCGCGAACGGTTCGAAGGCAACCGTGATCTCGTTCCCTCGTGACTCGTATGTGCCGATCCCCGGGCACGGCATGGACAAACTCAACGCTGCCTACCCCGACGGCGTGCGGGACGGCAACGGCAACAAGTCGACCGGTGCCCAACTTCTGGTGAAGACCATCGAGGGCATGACGGGTCTGAAGATCGACCATTTTGTTCAGGTCGATCTGCTGGGCTTCTACCGAATCTCCAACGCTATCGGCGGCGTCACGGTTTGCCTGAACGCGCCAATGGGCCCTGCCAAGGCCTACGGCCAGGTAGGACCTGGGCTGGACTCCGGGTTCGAACCGGACGGCAAGTTCGTCAGCAGCTATTCCGGCATCAACCTGAAGAAGGGCAACAACGTCATCAAGGGCACCCAGGCGTTGGCCTTCGTCCGGCAGCGGCACGGCCTTCCCGGCGGTGACCTGGATCGGATCAAGCGGCAGCAATACTTCCTATCGGCGACGTTCCGCACCCTCGCGTCCGCCGGCGTGCTGCTCAATCCGTTCAAGCTGCAGAAGCTGCTGAAGGCGGTGACGTCGTCGCTGACGATGGATCCCGGCCTTGATCCGCTCAAGCTCGCCAAGCAGATGCAGAACCTGCAGGCCGGCAACGTCAAGTTCACCACGATTCCGACCAACGGCACGGCCAACAAGGATGTCGGCAATGTCGTTGTCGTCGACACCCAGGCAATGCCCGACTTCATTGACGGCTTGGTGGGAACCGACGCGGCAACCGCGCTGACGCAGGCCAAAGCGGCCGACCCCAGCACCGTCAATGTCACCGTCGTCAACGACACCAGCTCCAACGGTCTCGAGACCGCCAACTCCCAGGCGCTGCGGGCCGCCGGGTTCAAGACCACTGTGCCTGCGCCGACCACCGACGTACTGGGCAAGACGACGATCCGGTACGCGAAGGGCCAGGAAGGCGCAGCCAAGGCTCTGGAGGCGCAGGTTCCCGGCGCCGTCATGGTCCGTTCCAGCCAGGTGACAGCGGTGACGTTGCTGCTCGGCAACAACGGCATTCAGGTCAAGTCGCTGATGAAGGCGGCGCCGACCAAGGCGCCGACGAGTTCGGCGGCGGCGAGCTCTTCGACTTCGACCGGCTCATCGTCGATTCCGCCGGTCACCACCGCCGCCGACGCCGGCTGCATCAACTAGACCTCGATGCGCGAAGCCAGCCCGGAGTCGCTGTTCGCTGCCCGACTCGCCGATGACCCGGCGCGGCCGTTGTTGACCTTTTACGACGACGAAACCGGCGAGCGTGCCGAGCTCTCTGCGAAGTCGCTGGCGAACTGGGTGGCCAAGACGCATTTCCTGCTGCTCGACGAAGTCGGCTCAGCGGTCGGTGATCGAGCGTTCGTATCGTTGCCGGTGCATTGGCTGGCCGCCCCGGTGCTGTTCGGATGTTGGTTCGCTGGGCTCGAGGTGGTGAGCTCTCCCGCCGGCGCCGACGTTGCCTTCGGAGATGTCGGCGGGTTGGCCACCGTCGATTTGAGTGGGGTCTCTGAGTCCTACGCGGTGTCGCTGCTGTCGATGGCACGATCTGCCGAGCCGCCGTCGGGAATGAGCGACTACGCCGCTGCCGTTCGCCCGCAGCCGGACAGTTGGGCTGGTGTGCATGCGCAGGCCCGGCCCACCGACGCAGCGCTGGATGGGCTGTCCCGTAGCGACCTGGCGGCCTCGGCCGAGGCGGCCGCCGCCGAGCTGGGCCTCGGCCCTGGCGGCAGATTGCTGTGGACCTCGACCTCTTTCGGGCCGTCGGACTGGGTGTCGGCGCTGCTCGCCCCGCTCACCGTCGGCGGATCGAGCGTGTTGATTCGGCACGGTGACCCGGCCGAGCGGGATGCGCGGGCCAGCAGCGAACGGGTCAGCGTCATCCACTGAGCGGCTCTGGCTAAGGTTCGAGACCAGTGCAGCACCGTTGGTGTGCTTTCAGGGAGGCGGTTTCGGCGTGGACAAGGTGGTGGCATCCGCGGTTGACGCGGTCGCTGATATCGGTGACGGTGCGTCGTTGGCGGTTGGCGGTTTCGGGTTGTGCGGCATCCCGCACGTGCTGATCCAGGCGCTCTACGAGCAGGGCGCGACAGATCTTGAAACGGTCTCCAACAACTGCGGTGTGGACGAGGCCGGTCTGGGCGTGCTGCTGTTCGCCGGCCGCATCAGGCGGACCATCGGGTCCTACGTCGGTGAGAACCGCGAGTTCGCCCGGCGGTACCTTTCCGGCGAGCTGGAGTTGGAACTCGCGCCCCAGGGAACACTCGCCGAGCGCCTGCGCGCCGGTGGTTCCGGCATCCCAGCCTTCTACACCCCGGCCGGAGTCGGCACGCTGGTCGCCGACGGCGGACTGCCGTGGCGCTACCACGCGGACGGATCTGTCGCACTCGCCTCGCCTGCGAAGGAAACCCGTGATTTCAAAGGGCAAACCTATGTTCTGGAAGAAGGCATCGTCACCGACTTCGCTCTGGTGCGCGCCGCCAGAGGTGACCGGCACGGCAACCTCAGCTACGACGCGTCCGCACGCAATTTCAACCCACTGTGTGCAATGGCCGGCCGGATCACGATCGCCGAGGTCGAGCAGTTGGTCGAACCCGGCGAGCTGGATCCGGAGCAGGTGCACACCCCTGGGGTCTTCGTTCAGCGGGTGGTCGAGGTGGGCGAGGCTGGCAAGCTGATCGAGAAACGCACTGTGCGGGAACGCAATGCGAGCTCCAGCTCGGCAGAGGGGGCCTGATCATGGCGTTGAGCCGTACCGAACTGGCCGTACGGGTTGCGCAGGAGTTGCACGACGGGCAGTACGTCAATCTCGGCATCGGCCTTCCGACCCTGGTACCGAATTACGTCGCCGATGGCGTGCACGTCGTTCTGCAGTCGGAGAACGGCATTCTCGGCGTCGGCCCGTACCCCTACGACGAGGATGTCGACGCCGATTTGATCAACGCGGGTAAGGAAACTGTGACCGTGCTGCCGGGGTCGTCCTTCTTCGACTCGGCAACGTCGTTCGGGATGATCCGCGGTGGGCACATCGATGTCGCGATCCTCGGCGCGATGCAGGTCGCGGCAAACGGTGATCTCGCGAACTGGACCATCCCCGGCAAGATGATCAAGGGTATGGGTGGCGCAATGGACCTGGTGCACGGCGCGAAGAAGGTCATCGTGATGATGGAGCACACCGCGAAAGACGGTTCGGCCAAGATTGTGAACTCCTGTTCGTTGCCCTTGACCGGGACCGGATGCGTGCAGCGCATCGTCACCGATCTGGCCGTCATCGACATCACGCCGGACGGTCTGGTGCTGGCCGAACTCGCACCCGGAGTCACCGAAGACGAGGTGCGGGCAGCGACCGAACCGCCGCTGACCACCGCACTGAGCTGAGTCGCCGGGGTTGCCGGATCTAGGCGACAGCGCGATGTCCGAAAGCCGCCAGCCGTTGTCAGTGCCAGCGGGCACACTGGATCGCATGAGCATCACGAACGATGACATCAGCCGCTCCGACGGCACCACTGACGACTCCGTCAGCGCTAACGGCGTAGCCCGCGACGACTTCGCGTCCGACGACGCCGCGATCGGATTTCTGGACACCCCCGTAGGCAGGCTGAGCGTGGCCGTCACATCGGTCGGAGTCGCGGCCGTGGGCTGGGGAGAGCCGTCCGCCCTGAGCCGCTACCTGCACGTTGCGTTCACGAAGGACGCCGAACGCGTCGCCCCGGTGCTCGGCCAGCTGGAGGAGTACTTCGGCGCAACGCGCACCAAATTCGACGTGCCGCTGGACTGGCGTGCGACGAACCCTACCCAGCGCGCGATTCTGAAAAACCTGTTCGAGTCAGTCGCGGCTGGTGAGTCCATCACGTACGGCGAGCTCGCCGACCGCAGCGGCACCGGCGTACCCGCCCGCGGCATCGGGTCAATCATGGGCTCGAACCCGATCCCGATCATCGTGCCGTGCCACCGAGTGGTGGCCAGCGACGGCCTCGGCGGCTACAGCGGCGGCACTCGCCGCAACGCCTTGGACGTCAAGCGCTGGCTACTGATGTTCGAGGGTGCTCTGCCGCCCACTCTGGACTGGAACCCGGCCGTTGGCGTCCCAGCCTGAGCCGAACGACCGGATGTCGACGAGACCGGGCCGAAAATCGGCTCACCGCGCCCGCATCGGCACGGCAGGATTGACAGGTGATCACACCTAGGGCTGCCGTGGGCAAGCGCGCCCCCATTCACCGCGCCTGGTGGATAGCGGCAATCACATTCCTCGCGTTGATCGCATCGGCAGCGTTCCGATCCTCCACCGGCGCCCTGATGGAGCCCATCGAGAACGAGTTCGGCTGGAGCCGCGAGGTGACCTCGCTGGCAATCACCGTCAACCTGGTCATCTACGGCCTGACCGCACCGTTCGCAGCCGCCCTCATGCAGCGCTTCGGGGTACGCCAAATCGTCGCAGTGTCGCTGACCCTGGTGTCATTGGGCTGCCTGGCCACCGTCGTCATGTCGCAGTCCTGGCAGCTGTTGCTCGCGTGGGGACTGGCCATCGGGATCGGCACCGGCTCGATGGCCCTCGTCTTCGGTGCGATCATCGCCGACCGATGGTTCGTCCGGCAACGCGGCCTGGTCACCGGCATCTTCTCCGCAGCCTCGTCCACCGGACAACTGGTGTTCCTCCCAATCCTCGCCCAGCTCATCAACCATCACGGCTGGCGTACTGCCGTCTGGGTCGTGGCCGCGTTCTCCCTCGCGCTGGTCCCGCTGGTGATCTGGCTGCTCGCCGACTCACCCGCATCGGTCGGCATCGCTGCCTACGGAGCCGAGGACGCGAGCCAGCTCGACGGTGCGGACCAGATCGACGGCGCAGACCACTCGCCTGCGCTGGACGCCAACGGGACCGCCGAGGTCGCAGCCACGTTCGACAAGGCCCAGCGCGAAGCCAAGCCGGCCAGGCTCGCCATCCGCACCCTGGTGGAATCCTCGCGCAGCTGGACGTTCTGGGTTCTGATGGTGACCTTCTTCATCTGCGGGTGGTCCACCAACGGCCTGATCGGCGCACACTTCATCCCCGCCGCGCACGATCACGGCATGCCGCCGACCACCGCCGCGAATCTGCTCGCGCTCATCGGCATCTTCGACATAGTCGGCACGATCGGATCGGGCTGGCTCACCGATCGGGTCGACCCGCGCAACCTGCTGCTGGCCTATTACGGGCTTCGTGGACTGTCGCTGCTGATCGTGCCGACCGTGCTCGGCTCGACCGTCGACCCGCCGCTGTTCCTGTTCATCATCTTCTACGGCCTCGACTGGGTCGCCACCGTGCCGCCGACCGTCGCGCTGTGTCGCGAGCACTTCGGCATCGGCAAGTCCGGCGTCGTGTTCGGCTGGGTGTACGCCTCGCATATGGTGGGCGCCGGAATCGCCGCCTCCTTCGCCGGCGCCGTGCGAGCGCACACCGGCGACTACCGGTTGGCTTGGCTGACCGCGGGTGCTCTGTGCGTCCTGGCTGCGTTGTCGTTCTTCAGCATCCGAGAGCGAGGCGAGTACGCCGAGATCCCCGGTCGCACAAGTCCCGAAGGAGCGCCGGTCTGAGCGAGCTCCTTACGGCGAGCTACTGCAGGAGCCACCAGACTCCCTCGATGTCCGGGCGCGGCAGTTCTCGGCCAACTCGGCAGCGGGCCGCACCTATAACTCTCCGTAGCCAAAAGCTCAGAACCGTTGGCGGGATGCCGATGGACGTACATCCGCAGAACCCATGCATCCTGTCGACAGCAGCCCCGACTGGCAGCCCGCTGAGGAATTGCTCCGTATGTTCGGTATGTTCCGATCCCGCCTCGCTCACGTTCCACTCCGCCTGATCGCCGTCCTGGCGCTGACCTTCGGTGCCGTGTCGGCCGCCGCGGTTGCCGCTACGCCGGCCGAGGCGATCTCGGTGCCAAGCCTCCGAGCGCCGGCCGGGCTGCCGCGTGCGATCGAGCCGATGGCCGACTACGTGGCACAGACGTCCTGCCAACCCGCCTTCCGCAGCGGAACCCTCGCGCTAGGAAGGCTTCTGGTAAGGACGTATCCCAACACCAGTTTCGGCGGCAATTACGCGTGCGGCACCGACGGTGGCCGCAGCGAACATTACGACGGGCGGGCCGTTGACTGGATGAACACGTCTCGGGACGCGCGCCATGCGGCCCAAGCAGCCTCGGTCATCAAGTTCCTGCTGGCCACCGACAGATCCGGCAACAAGTTCGCCATGGCTCGCCGGATGGGCGTCATGTACATCATTTGGAACAACAATATCTGGGGTTCGTGGGACGGCAAGTGGGCGGCGTACAACAACTGCGCCAAGACTCCATCGCCGTCGCTGGACAGCGCCTGCCACCGCAACCACATGCACATCTCGCTGTCCTGGAACGGTGCGTTGGGCCGGACATCGTTCTGGAGCAAGCACGTCTTCGGCGGCAACGACTACGGACCGTGCCGCGCAAAGGACCTGAACTGGGCAGCCAACTACGCCCGCGTCAACTACAGCCAGTGCCGTTCCTATCCTGCGGTTGGCGCACCGCGTGGTTCGTCCTCGGCGATGCAGGGATTGGTCCGGTACTCCGGCGTTGCGATGGGCTACAACTTCTACGGTCCGCCGATCGCCGCAGTGCAGGCCGCGCTCCGGGTGCCCGTGACCTACCGCTTCGACAGCCAGACCACGGCCGCAGTCAACCGCTTCAAGCGCGCGCACAGACTCGTCGCGAACGGAGTGATCGACGCACTTACCTGGCGCAACCTGCTCGCGGTGTACAAGCCGAAACGGTAACCAGCCCCCCTCCTCCTCTGCCCGACGATCAAGGAGTTGTGGTCGTCAGCGGCCCCTGAAAAGCGGCCATATCTCCTTGATCGGCCGGAGTGTGGGCGATGGATCGGGGAGGCCGAGCACTCTGGCGGCGGCGCGAAGCTCGCTCCGGATGCGTTCGACGGTCTGCAGCGGGCGGCGGTACACATCGATGTCGGTGAAGTACAGGACGCGCCACTGTTGGCCCACGAGCCAATTCTGGCGCTCACGATCGCGACGCAGGAACTCGCGATCAGTGTGGTGGGCGCCGTCGTACTCGACGCCGATACGGAGCGATTCCCAGCCGAGGTCGAGGCGATAGCGCGTCTGGCCGCTGGCGTCCGGAACGGGAATTTGGCACCTCGGCAGCGGGAGTCCAGCTGCCACGACGAGCAACCGGATTCGACTCTCCTGCGGTGATTCGGCGAGTGCGTCGGCGTACAGCATCAGGCTGCGGGCCTGGACGACTCCGCGCAGCCCGGCGTGCCGCTCCATCTCGTTGGCCAGATCCGCAGCGCTGACACCGGAGCGTAGACACGCGTCCAGTACTGCCATGCCGTCGGGCGCCGGCAGCACCCGAGCCAAGTCGACCGCGGCCCGGGCACCGGTTGTGGTCAGAATTCCGTCCCGGAGCACGAGTTTCGGCTCAACCGCGGAGGAATGCACGAACAGGTTGGGTCTGGGTGCATGGTCCTGAGCCTCAGCACCGACAAGGTGGATTCGTCCATCCTCGACCACACCGAATCCGTGCAAAGCGGCGGCCGAGTGGAACCCGGCTGGGAGATCACGACGGATCGAGAGCTGCGCAGACCGTACGAGATCAGCGGTTGATGTGAGCCGGGACGGTGCGGAGTACACGCCTCGCAGCGGACTGGCCAAGCGACCGGCGCGCACGGCCGCGCGAACGGCCGAACGGGTCATCGTCTGCCGCAGGTCCTGATAGCTGGTTGGTCCGAGGTCGGAGATCACCCGACCAAACTCGCCGGACAATCGAGTCGAAAGCGGCCCTGGCCGCGATCTGTGGACGGTGCCTCGGCTTGTGGATTACGCCGACATGCTCCCCGAGCCCCCAACCCGTCGCTCAAGCCCCATCCAGGCCGATCAAGCCCCATCCAGGCCGATCAAGGAATTATGGTCGCCAGTTGATCTTGAAACGCGGCCATTTCTCCTTGATCGCCGGGGGAAGGGAGAGCGAGGGGGCGGAGCGGGCGGCGCGGGGGCCGGGCGGGGGGCGGGGCGGAGCGGGGCGGGGCGGGGCTGGGAAGCGCGGGCGGGTGGGGCTATTTCAACAGCTGGCGAGCGATCACCATGCGGTTGATCTGGTTGGTTCCCTCGTAAATCTGAGTGATCTTGGCGTCGCGCATCATCCGCTCGACCGGGAAGTCTCGGGTGTAGCCCGCCCCGCCGAACAGCTGGACCGCGTCGGTGGTCACCTTCATCGCCACGTCGGAAGCGAATGCCTTGGCCGACGCGGAGTACCACGTCAGACCGGGCTCGCCACGCTCAGCCTTGGCCGCCGCCGCATAGATCAGCTGCCGGGCAGCCTCGGTCTGCATGACCATGTCCGCCAGCATGAACTGCAATCCCTGGAAGTCAGCGATCGGCCTGCCGAACTGCTCGCGCTGCTTCATGTACGCGATCGAGGCATCGATAGCGCCCTGCGCGATCCCCAACGCCTGCGCACCGATGGTGAGCCGGGTGTGATCGAGGGTCGCAAGCGCGGTCTTGAATCCGGTGCCCGGCTCCCCGATGATGCGGTTCTGCGGAATCGTGCAATTCTCGAAATGGATCTCACAGGTGGGCGAGCCCTTGATGCCCATCTTGCGTTCCTTGGCCCCGACGGAAAATCCGGGATCGTCGTTGTGAACCACGAATGCCGAGATACCACGCGCGCCCGCGCCGGGTTCCGTCACCGCCATCACCGTGTAGTAATCCGACACACCGGCGTTGGTGATCCAGCACTTGGTCCCGTTCAGCACCCAGCTGTCCCCGTCGAGCGCCGCCCGGGTCCGCATCGACGCCGCGTCCGAACCGGCCTCCCGCTCCGACAACGCGTAGGAGAACATCGAATCGCCGGCAGCGACCGGGGTCAGGACTTGCTTCTTCAGCTCCTCCGATCCGGACAGGATTATCGGCATGGTGCCCAGCTTGTTCACTGCCGGGATCAACGACGACGACGCACACACCCGCGCGACCTCTTCGATGACGATGGCAGTGGCCAACGAATCGGCACCCGCGCCGCCGTACTGCTCCGGAATGTGGACGGCGTGGAATCCGGCACGGGTCAGGGCCTCGAGCACGTCGTAAGGGAACTCCGCGGTCTCGTCGATCTCGGCCGCCCTGGGCGCGATCTTGTCCTCAGCCAGTTCCCGGACGGCCTGCCGCAACATGATGTGCTCGTCGGCCAACCGATACGTTTCGAAATCGGGATTCAGCGCCATGGCGTAAGGCTTACTCATCAGTAGCATGCGGTGCAACCTCGGCCGGCGAGAGTCCCGCCACATCGGGCACCCGACGCCACCGGCACGCGCGTGGTCAGCCACGTAGCTAGCCGGTGCCGGCCCGTGTCCAGCCGGTGGCCAGCCGGTGGCCAGCCGGTTTGCCAGCCGCATCACAGCGCGCACCAAGTCGCGTCAAACGGTGCACGCTAGTCTCGCTGATGGTTCGCGGGACGTCCCCGCCTGATTTCGCTACGGAGAATCGAACACATGACTCAGCGTCCCCGCCTGTCGGTGATCGGCACCGGATACCTCGGTGCCACCCATGCTGTCTGCATGGTCGAGCTGGGGTACGAGGTGATCGGCCTCGACGTCGACCAGGCCAAGATCGATGCGCTACGGGCCGGTCGGATTCCGTTCTTCGAACCCGGGCTGCCCGAACTACTGAACAAGCACATCGACTCCGGCAACCTTCGGTTCACCACCGACTACGCAGAGGCCGCCGAATTCGCCGACGTGCATTTCATCTGCGTTGGCACGCCGCAGCAGAAAGGCCAGTACGCCGCGGACATGAGCTACGTCGCGGCGGCCTTCAAATCGCTCGCCCCACACCTCACTGAGCGGGCGCTGGTGGTGGGCAAGTCCACCGTGCCGGCCGGCACTGCCGCTCGGATGGCCGGTTTGCTCGCCGAACTCGCGCCGAACAAAGAGGTGGAGTTGGCGTGGAATCCCGAGTTCCTGCGGGAAGGCTTCGCCGTCGAGGACACCCTGCGCCCGGACCGTCTGGTCTTCGGCGTACACAGTGACTGGGCAGAGCAGACCATCCGTTCCGCGTTCGCGCCCGTCATCGAGGGCGGCACCCCGGTCATCGTCACCGATTTCGCGACCGCCGAACTGGTCAAGGTCGCCGCCAACTCCTTCCTGGCCACCAAGATTTCCTTCATCAACGCGATGGCCGAGATCTGCGAGGTAACGGGAGCAGACGTCACCCAACTCGCCGACGCGATCGGGCACGATGCCCGAATCGGCCGGCGGTTCCTCAACGCCGGTCTGGGCTTCGGCGGCGGCTGCCTGCCCAAGGACATCCGCGCCTTCATCGCGCGGGCTGGTGAACTGGGTGTCGACCAGGCCGTTTCGTTCCTTCGCGACGTGGACGAGATCAACCTGCGGCGCCGAGCCCGCACCGTGGAACTCGGTCTGGATCTCAACGACGGAAGCTATCGCGGCACCAAGGTCGCCGTGCTGGGCGCCGCCTTCAAACCGAATTCCGACGATGTGCGGGATTCGCCTGCTCTGGATGTCGCAGCCGCGATCTCTCGCCGCGGAGGTGAGGTACGACTGTTCGATCCGCAGGCGAACGCCAATGCGGCCCGGCTACATCCCGAGCTGATCTACGCCGAATCCCTCGACGATGTCGTGCAGGGCGCCGATCTGATCATGCTGCTGACCGAGTGGGACGAGTTCCGCTCGATGGATCCCGAGCTGATCGGGAGCAAGGTCAACAAGCGCAATGTGGTCGACGCGCGCAACGTCCTGGACCCACAGCAATGGCGCGCCGCCGGCTGGGTCTACCGCTCCCTCGGTCGTCCTTGAGGAGCACGACGTCAGCTCGTAATGTCCTTACGGGCAAAGCGAATCCAGGCCGCGGTGAACAACAACGCGCTGTAGATCACGGCTAGCGACGTGCCCCGGATCATGTCGTCCCAGCTGATCTGACGGCTGAGCGCGTCCAACCACGAGTACTGGAAATGGGTCGGCAACACGACCCGGTACGGGTCCAGCGCGGTGATCGAATCGAGGATGTTGGACACCACAACGACGAACGTCGCGCCGCCGACGGCAGCCAAGGGCGCGTCGGTGAGCACGCCGAGGAAGAACGCCAGCGCGGCCACCACGACGGCCTGACCGCACGCGTAGCCGCCGACGATCGCCATCCGCTCCCAGGTCTCGGCATAGCTGAAGGTGGCACCGAGCGGTGACTTCGCCGGCGCCCAGCCGAAGAAGACTCCCCCGACGAGATAAGCCCAAGCGGGCAGCAGCAGGTTCACGCCGAAGCTGAATCCGAGTGCCACCGCGAGCTTCTGGCGCAGCAACCTGGCACGAGGGATCGGTGCCGCCAGCAGGTATCGCAGCGAAGACCAACTCGCTTCGCTGGCCACCGTGTCACCGCAGAACATCGCGACGATGACCACCAGCAGGAATCCGACCGAGGCAAACTCCGTGAACAGCGCGAAGTTGCCGGCGCCCGACGTAGCAAGGTCGACCAGTGCCACCCCGCCGGATCCCGAACCTGAACCCGAACCGCCGATGTCAAAGGCCGATGCGATCAGGATCGGCAGAATCGCCATGAACAGCATGGTCAAACGAGTTCGTCGCCGTTTGAACTGCCGGACGAACTCCACCCGGAGCGGCATCGTCCGGGTGCTCTCGAATCCCGAGTCTGGCGGCTGTTCGGCCAGCGGCGGAAGGTCGGCCAACCGCGCGTGGATGCCGCGACGGGTCGCCGGTTCGCTCCTCGCGTCCGGACTCCTGGCGTTCGTCTTGCTCGCGTTCGTCTTCCTCGCATCCCTCTTCGCGTCGGTCGTGTTCCTGGTATCTGTCACGTCGACTCCGAAGTCAGGTCCAGGAACACGTCTTCCAGCGCCCGGCGCGCCGGAACCTCGCGGGCCGAAATACCAGCCTCTGCAAGGACATTCGCCGCCGCCACCGGATCATCCACGGCAAGTTGAACCGCCCCGACCCCGGCAACTTCAGTGACCGAACCGGCTGCTACCACCCGTCCCCGATGCATCACGACGACATGGCTGCAGGTCTGTTCCACCTCGGCGAGCAGATGCGAGGACACGATCACGGTGCGTCCGGTCTCGGCGTACCGGCGCAGCACCACGCGCATCTCGGCGATCTGGGGCGGATCGAGTCCGTTGGTCGGTTCATCGAGTACCAGTACCTCCGGCAACCCCAGCATCGCCTGCGCGATCGCGAGCCGCTGTTGCATGCCATGGCTGTAGGTCTTGACCCGACGATCGATCGAAGACCCCAGGCCGGCGATCTCCAGCACGGTGTCCAGATGTGCCTGCTCGGTCGGACGGCCGGTAGCTGCCCAGTACAGCCGCAAGTTCTCCGAGCCGGTCAGGTGCGGGAGCAGGCCAGGACCTTCGACGAACGCACCCAGTCTGGACAACACCGGGGCACCTGGGGTGACCTCGACACCGAAGACCCGGACCGTGCCCGAGGTCGGCATGATCAGCCCCATCAGCACCCGCAGCACCGTGGTCTTGCCCGCCCCGTTCGGACCGAGCAGCCCGAGCACCTGGCCGCGCTCGACGCGGAAGCTGACCCCGTCCACCGCTCGGTAGGAGTCGGCGTACTCCTTGACCAGGTCGGTGACCGCGATCGGCACCCCGGCGAGGCCGGCATCACGCGTGCTTCGCCGCATCGACCGCAGTCGCCAAGCAAGCAGAGCGGCACACAGCAGCAGCACGATACCCGCCAGCACCGGCCACCACAGCACGGTGCCGGTACGGATCGTCGTGGTGGCCAGCGATGGCACCGTGAGCACGCTGTTCGCGGCGTCCAGCGAGACCCGATAGCTACGCGGATCGCCCGGCATCGCATAGCCGAAGTCGGTCGTGGACACCTGTACGGACAGCCGATGGCCGGCTGGGATCTGGCTGACGATCCACGGCAATCGAAGCGTGACGTTCTGCCGACCGCCCGCGAGGGTGATCTGCACCGGCGCGACCAGATTGGCCGGCAGAGTGTCGGTGCCGTCGGCGGCGACGTCGTGCAGGCTGACGAACAGCGTCGCTTCTTTCGCGTCCGGCGAGGTCACAGAGAGCTCGACGGTCGAAGAGCCGGTCACCAGCACCGGTGCAGTCAACGGTGCGGTTCTGAAGCTTGCGACCTGGCCGGGCAGCGCGGACAGCGCGGAGGTGGAGATGCCGGCACCCGCCGCGGCGTTCAGTACCCCGCTCAGGGCAGGTAGCGACGTCACCGCTGCCGGACTGCCACCGGGTGGTGCGCTGATCGTCTGTGCGACGCCGGTCAACGGCAACCCCCTGACCGGTGCCGGGTGACCTGCACCGGGATAGCCGTCGTTCGCGCGCAGGGTGGTGTTCACCCGGCGCCCGTTGGTCGCGGAGATGCCGGCATCACGCTGGGCCAGGAAGAAGTTGCCGTCGCTATTTGCCGCCATGCCCCGTAGCCTCTGGTCGAAGAATTGCCTTTGCCAACCGGACACATTGTCGTCGGCATTGCCAGCGTCGTGACCGCCTGATCGCCACCGCATCTGCAGCGGCGCGCCGGCAGCAACGATCTGGCGGGCGTTCGCGTCGGCCTCACTCAACGGGAACAACGAGTCCTGCTCGCCCTGAGTCAGCAGTACCGGCGCCTTGATGCCGCTGAGCACCGTCGACGGGCTGGACAGGCTCAACAACGCAGACGACTGGCTGGCCTGAGAGCTCGGCCCGACGCCGTTCGGACTGCTGCCGGTGCGTTGATAGAAGGCGCAGATGTCCGGGGCGAATCGGCCACAGCCGGCCGCGTCGGTGCCACTGGCGGTGGGAGCGGGGGTGCCGGTCGCACCCGGCCGCATGGAGATCGAGAACAGGTAGCCGACCCAGAGCTTCTTGAAGACCCCGCCGGTCCCGGCGCTCGCGCCGGCAGCGACATTGTTGGGGAACACCGCGTTGGTGAGGTTGTTCCAGGTGATGTCGGCGGCCACCGCCTCGACCCGGTGATCGGTTGCCCCGAGCATCAGCGCCAGGGCGCCACCGTACGAGCTGCCCGCCACCCCGAGTACCGGCTTGCCGTCGCGGTGCAGCACGTCGGAGCGGTTCTGCAGGAAGTCCAGCAACCGGGACGCATCTTTGACCTCGTAGTTCACCGAATCCAGATGGATGAGTCCGCCCGATGAGCCGAAGCCACGCGCGGTGTAGGTGAGCACCAGATAGCCGTGCCGGGCCAGGTCACGCGCCTGCGCGTCCAAGCCGGCCTTCGTCCCGCCGAGACCGTGCGCCAGCAGCACCGCCGGTGCGGGAGTGGTTGCAGGCAGGTACAGCGATGTGTCAAGTGCAACGGGTTTGCCGTCTGGTTCGGGGGTGCCGGCGAGAAACTGGCTACTTACCTTGATCGCGGCCGGTTGCAACACGATGGCCAGCACCAAGCCGATGAGCACGAGGACGAGGACGCCGGCGAGCGAAGCCCGCAGCGCACGATTGGTTGGCAGCAGCCCGGCAAGCCGCCCCAACAGGGCAGTGCGCGCGATATCTCTACGTCCAGCATCGCTGCGTTCAGATCGACGGGCCCTCACTCGCCGAGCGTACGGATCTTCTCGGCAAGGGCGCGGTCTTTGCTGAGCGCCGTCTCAGCCAACTCGTTCTGGAACCGGGTCATCTTGGCTCGCAGCGTCTCATCATGGGCGGCCAGGATTCGTACCGCCAGCAACCCGGCGTTGCGGGCACCGCCCACCGAGACCGTCGCAACCGGCACGCCAGCAGGCATTTGCACGATGGACAGCAATGAGTCCATCCCGTCCAGATACTTCAACGGCACCGGCACCCCGATCACCGGCAGCGGGGTCATCGAGGCGACCATGCCCGGCAGGTGGGCTGCGCCGCCGGCGCCGGCGATGATGACTCTCAAGCCACGATCTGCAGCGGACTTGGCGTAGCTGACCATTCCTTCGGGAGTGCGGTGCGCCGAGACCACCCGAACCTCGCACGGCACCCCGAACTCCCGCAGGGTCTGGTACGCGTCCGACATCACCGAGAAGTCGGAGTCCGACCCCATGATCACACCGACGACAGGTGTAACTGGTTCAGTCATGAATCTCTCCGCTCCGCTGCTCAGTCATGGGCGTCCACGTCGGCTCTGTCGCCGAGGCTCAGGTAGTCCGCAGCCGCCTTGGCCCGGGCCCGTACGGTTTCCAGGTCCGCTCCCAGCGCGGTCACGTGTCCGACCTTGCGACCGGGTCGGAACCCTTTTCCGTACAGGTGAATCTTGACGTCCGGCCACCGTGCCATCAGGTGATGGACGCGCTCGTCGAGCCTCGGCTCGGTGTCGTCGGGACCGCCGAGCACGTTCGCCATCACGACCACCGGCGCGGTTTGAGTGGTGGCACCCAGCGGGTAGTCCAACACCGCGCGCAGGTGCTGTTCGAACTGTGAGGTAACTGCGCCTTCGATGGTCCAGTGACCCGAGTTGTGCGGCCGCATCGCAAGCTCGTTGATGAGCAGCGTGCCGTCGGACGTGACGAACAGTTCGACAGCCAGCACCCCGACCACGCCCAGTTCCTCAGCGATCCGCAGTGCCAACTCGGCGGCGATGTCGGCCTGTTCGAGCGACAGCCGCGGCGCGGGCGCGATCACCTCGGTGCAGATTCCGTTCAGTTGGACGGTTTCCACCACCGGCCACGCCGCGCCCTGGCCGAACGGAGAGCGCGCCACCACGGCTGCGATCTCGAAGTCGATGTCGACCTTCTGCTCTGCCAGCAAAGGCGTTCCGGACTCGATCAAGGCAGCGGCGTCGGATGGCGTCGAAACCAGCCAGACGCCCTTGCCGTCGTAGCCACCGGAGATGGCCTTGAGGATCACGGGCCAGCCCACCTCATCGCCGAAGGACGCCAGGGCCTCGGCTGGATCATTCTCGGCGGCCAGGTTCAGCCAGGGCGGACAGGGCATCCCGGCCGCGGACAGCCGGACCCGCATTGCCGACTTGTCCTGTGCGAACTGCAACGCATCGGCACCGGGCAGCACGGTGACGCCGGCCTCGGCCAGGGCACGGATGTGCTCGCCAGGCACATGCTCGTGATCGAAGGTGAGAACATCGCAGCCGGCCGCGAATCGGGTCAGATCCGGTAACGACAGATGATCGCCGATCTCGACGTCGGCAGCCACCATGGCGGCACCGTCATCCGGCGAGCTCGCCAGCACCCGCAGCGACTGACCCAGGGCGATCGCTGCCTGGTGGGTCATCCGTGCCAGCTGACCGCCACCGACCATGCCTACTACCGGCAGCCCGGTGCGGGAATCCACGATAGGAGAATCTATCGCCTCGGCCGTCGCCGAGGTTAGGTCAGTAGCTTGTCGGCATGCCATCACCGCGTCCTGCGCTGTCCATTTCCCGAATGCCGGACCCGCCGGCCGCTGTCGTGCTGGTGTTGCACGGCGGTCGCCAGGACAGCCTGGCCCCGACCCGATCGGGGCAACTCGCCATCTTGCGGATGGTTCCGATCGCACGCCGGATCGGCCGGCTCGGACGCGGTCGGCTGGCCGTCGCACGACTGCGGTACGGGGTGCGCGGGTGGAACGGCGACCTGCAGTCGCCGGTGACGGACGCGCGGTGGGCGCTGGACCAGCTCAGCGCGCGCTTTCCAGATCTGCCGATCGGCCTGGTCGGTCATTCGATGGGTGGCCGGACCGCACTTCGGGTCGCCGGGCACGACGCCGTTCGCAGCGTGGTGGCACTGGCACCGTGGCTGCCGCGCGGCGAGCCGACAAGCCAACTGGCCGGACGAAACGTGCTGCTCGTGCATGGCACCGCCGACCGGATGACGTCCCCGAAGGGCAGCGCGGCGGTCGCCGAGCAGCTTCGCGAGGCCGGTGTCTCCAGCAGCTTCATCGAGCTCATCGGTGAGCGGCACGCGATGTTGGGCAAACCTCGGCTCTGGCACGACTTGTCCGCCGGATTCCTGACCGCCACCCTGCTCGGCGATGACATTGCGGTGGCGATCGGCGGCAGGCAATCCGAACGCGCCGAAGCGACGAATCTCCTCCGCAGGGTGATGCGGGGTGAGTCCCGGATCACGGTGTGACATCACCGCGAGAAGGGACCGCTGTCCATGACGTCAGGCACTACATACGCCGCGGCACAACGCCGACGTATTGCAGTCGTGGGCAGCGGTGTCGCAGGCCTGACCGCGGCGTACGTCATGCAGCGCGATGCCGATGTGACCTTGTACGAGGCGGATGCCCGGCTCGGTGGGCACGCGCACACCCACGAACTACTCGACAAGGCCGGCGAGCGGGTCAACGTGGACAGCGGCTTCATCGTGCACAACCGCGAGAGCTACCCGTATCTGATCCGGCTGTTCAGCGAGCTCGACATCGTGACCCAGGAATCGGAAATGAGCATGTCGATCTCCTGCGATGGTTGCGGACTGGAATATGCCGGCTCTCGGGGCGTGGCCGGCCTGTTCTCCACCGCGGCAGCGGCGAGAAACCCGCGCTACTTGTACATGCTCACCGAGCTGCTGCGGTTCAACCGGCGCGCGCGCAGCCTGCTGGCCGGTGAACCGAGCGCTGGGTCCGATGGCTGCGACTCGTCAGGTCGCAACGCGACGGACAACGAAACGATGGACGCATTTCTCGACCGGGGCAGGTTCAGCCGCTACTTCCGGGCGCATTTCGTCACCCCGCTGATCTCCGCGGTCTGGTCGTGCTCGCCGGAGCTGGCCGGTCAGTACCCGGCGCGCTACCTGTTCGAGTTCCTCGCCAACCACGGGATGCTCACCGTCACCGGCTCGCCACGCTGGCGCACCGTAGTCGGCGGATCCGGCCAGTATGTGGAGAAGGCGGCCAAACAACTCTCCGCCGTCCAGCTGTCCTCACCGGTGCGGGGCGTCACCCGAGTGTCCGGCGGCGTGCAGGTCCGCGACGACTCCGACCAGGCGTCGACCTTCGATGCGGTGGTCATCGCCACCCACCCCGCTCAGGCATTGCGAATGTTGACCGAGCCGACCGCGGCCGAGTCGACCACCCTGGGCGCGATCCACTACTCGGTGAACCCGACGGTGCTGCACACCGACACCGCGGTACTGCCCCGGGCCAGCAAGGCACAAGCGTCCTGGAACTACCGGCTGCCCTCCTGCGACGCCACCGCGTCGGCAGTGCACGTCAGCTACGACATGAATCGGCTGCAGCGTCTTTCCACCAATACTCGGTACCTGGTAACACTCAACGACGACGATGTGGTCGCGGCCGATCAGGTGGTGGAACGGATGACGTACGAGCACCCCATCTTCACGCCCGCGTCGGTCGCCGCCCAGTCCAGACTGCCTGACCTCAACGACGGGACGCTCGCGTTCGCCGGGGCATACCACGGTTGGGGATTCCACGAGGACGGCTGCCGCTCCGGCGTCGAGGCCGCCCGCAGTCTTGGGATCGAATGGTGACCGGGGCAACGCTCGCGCTGACGCCGGCGGAGTATCTGGTGAACATCTCGCACCGGCGCCGTGATCCCATCGAGTACGGATTCAATCGGCGCGCAACGACCTGGCTGATCGACCTTGATTCGGTGCCCGAACTGCCGCGCGGCCTTCGCTGGCTGGCCGGCTTCAGCAGCCGCGACCATCTGGGTGACCCGAGCTTCTCGCTGCGCGAGAACGTCGATGCGTTGCTTGCCGAGCACGGCATCGCCCGGCCGGTCGCGATCGCCATGCTGGCGAACCCTCGAGTGCTCGGCTACGTCTTCAACCCGCTGAGTGTCTTCTACTGCTACGCCTCCGCGGAGAATCTGCGTAACCAGACGGTGTCGCATCTGGTCGCCGAGGTACGCAACACCTATGGCGGCCGGCACAGTTACCTGCTGACCCCCGATGCGCGTGGCGAGGCCAGTACCGACAAGGCGTTCTACGTCTCGCCGTTCTACCCGGTCGACGGCCGGTACACGATGCGATTGCCCGCCCCGTCCCTGGAGCTGCTGGCGAACGTGACGCTGCATCGGGCCGGTGACCGGCCGTTCGCGGCGGTCGTGACCGGACGG